>DASPPO010000001.1:0-11320 GCA_035625455.1 Nitrososphaerales archaeon
GGACATCATCTATCTCGAGTACTACACCACCCCCCATGAGCCTCAGCTCCTCAGGCAGGTTCAGACCGCGACCGGGAAGAGTTTCACGATAGTCGACAGACAGTTCGTCGAGGACGGAAGCAAGATCCTTTCTGATGCCGAAGGGGAGAAGGTGGTGCTCGCGGTGCTGGGAGACCCGATGATAGCCACGACGCACAATGAACTCAGGGTCAGGGCGATAAGACGTGGAATCGAGACCAGGGTGGTGCACTCATCCACGATCGCGTCGGCCGCTGCGAGCGCTTCTGGGCTCCATTCCTACAAGTTCTCGCGGACCGTGACCGTGACCCGCGAAGCGGTCGGGAAGCTGACCCAGGCGTACCACATCCTGCACCAGAACCTCCTTGAAGGCGCTCACACCCTCCTCCTGCTCGAATACGACGTTCAGAGCGGACAGGGGGTGTCCCCTGGTGACGCCATTGCAGGGCTCTTACTCGCCGAAGCAAACTTCAAGCGCGGGGTGGTGCGAGAGGACACCTTCGCCATTATGCTGTCGAGGCTTGGGAGGGAGGATTCTGCACTCGTCGCTGGGAGTTTCTCCGACCTGTCAAAGAGGGATACGGGAACACCCCCTCATTGCATAATCATCCCTGGGAAGCTCCACTTCACCGAGGTCGAGGCGATCTCCGCGATCTTCTCCATCGATTCCGCGAGAGTCAGGAGCAATTCAGACGAGGTCCGAAGGACCGCTCAGACACTCGTACCGAAGTATGCGGCAAAAACGCGGCGGGCGCTCGATTCGGTCAGGGCAAAGCTCGGTCCCCAATATGTGCACGTCATCGAAAACGCCGAGCTCTACCTGAAGGATGCAGAGAGTTTCCTCGCCAACGGGGAGGACGAAATGGCTATGCTGAGCATCGGCTATGCCGAAGGGCTTTTGGACTCGCTTTCCTTCGCCGGGGTCGTCAAGATCGACTGGTAGCCCATGGACAACAAGCACACCCTGGCCGCGATCTACTCGATGGGGATCAAGGGGGAGACCGTGGGCGCGAGACGCCTGGGGAGGAGGCTCGGACTGAAGGTCGAGGAGGCTGCCAAGGAGATCGACGCCCTGAAGGAGGCAGGGATGGTCGAGCTCGAAGGGAAGTACGCCAGGCTCACCCCGAAGGGGAGGAGGTCGATCAGGGTCGTGTTCATTGGGGGTGGGTTCGAGCTCATACACTATGGGCACGTCTACACCATATCCAGGGCGAGGAGCCTCGGGGACGTCCTGGTGGTGTCGGTGGCCAGGGACAACACGATTCGGAAGAGGAAGAAGAGGGAGCCGCTCATCAACGAGGGGGACAGGGTAAGGCTCCTGTCCGCGCTGAGGGATGTGGACGCGGCGATACTGGGGGTGGAGGGGGACATCTACGTCACTTTGCAGAAGGTGAAACCAGACATCGTGGCGCTGGGGTACGACCAGTACCATCTGGAAGAGGAGGTCGAGAGAGAGGCTGCAAAGCGAGGGATGAAACTGAAGGTCGTGAGGCTCGACTCCCCCTACCCGCGCATCAAGACCACCAAAATCCTTAGTGAGCTCTAGGAACCCTTGCCCTTCAGCTTCTTCTCGAGACGGGCCATGGAGGTGCCCAGGGACTCCCTCCCCATCTCTTCTGCCAGAAGGCCACGCGTGTCTTCTACGAGCATCCGGGCGACGTCTATCTTGCGCCTTGCCCCGTTAGCCACGTGGTCATAGACTGCCAACGGAGAGCAGACGGAGTAGAGTTCCTCCATCACACCAAAGTATCTTTTGGCCTGACCGAGTTCTCTCTGAAGAATGGAATCTAGCACGAGCCTCTTTAGCTCTCCAACGGCATCCAAGAGGCCCAGCAGATATGCCTCGGGCGAAGCGCCGAGGGTCTCCATGGAGGGGATTTCCCTCTCCTTGGCGAGCGCTATTACGGCAGACGCCTCTACGTATTCGGCCTCGGGGGACACGAGGTAGCGCGAAGTCGACCCCCCCGAAGTTCTCTTGAGCGAGGCGAGGAGGGACTTCGCGTTTGCGTGCTCCTTCTCTGCTTCCCGCATCTTCCCTATGTGGACGTTGATTATCGCCCTCGAGCAGGCTGAGATGACGTCCCGGCTCTCCTTTAGAACTCTGTCGCGGCGTTCCAGCTGGCTGGAGAACTGAGCCTCCATCGTCTTCAGGGACTTCTTGACCTCTTCCAAGCCGTCTGTAGGCCTCATTCCCGCAATGATAAGCTTACTCGCCTGTGGTGTCGTCAATCGAAGAACAAACACTTTCACGCAAGGGACCTTGGTGACGTCTGAATCGAGCGCTCTGTTTATCCGTTTTCGAGAATGGAATCGAAGCAGAAGAGCAAGCGCCTTGAGGGTTCGGTCAGAGAGGAGGACCTCGCAGATAGGTTGCGTCGTACACGGAACAGAGTTTCTTCGTCAGACCGCGAGAATGCCTCTCGTTATAGTGTTTATCAAACCAGACCTTTCCGGCTACATGGTGCGTGGCGCGTTTGACGGTGGGACAGTTCTGGTTAATCGGGTGAAACCTCTTCCCAAATAGGAGATACATCTCGGGACGCGCGAAAGAATACGTTGTCATGAACTCACTGAAGAAAGAGGGCTGGATGGTCTCTCGAAGCGCAGCGTCGCACGGCGCGGTTGACGTCTTCGCAGCAAGAGACGGCAGGATACTGCTGGTGCAGGTCAAGAGCGGAAAGGCACGTGCCACAAAAGAGGAGCTTGAAGAGCTCGTAAGGTGGGGGAAGAGCTCGAATGGAGACGCGGAGGTCTGGCACTACAAGGGTCGGGGGAAGGTCGTGAAGAGGAGGGTATACGCCGCAAAGCGAGGTAGCTCTTGAAACCCAAGTGCTACTTTTGCGACACGGAGCTGGACGTCGCGCTGCACAACTTCAGGGTCGGGCCTAGGGACGAGCCCGTCTGTGAGGAGTGCCACCTTAAGACAATAAACAGACAGAAAGCGAAGGCAGAAGAAGACAGGGAGAAGAAATCAGGCTGACGCGCAGGCCCGCCTCAGTTCCCTGATCAGGGTTGACAACTCGGTGAACTTCTCCTCGTCTTCCCCCTTCCGACAGCAGTCAAGCGCCTTCTCGTAATCCCCAAGAGCGCTGAGCGCCTTGAGGGCGGGGGTCGCGCTCGGTTCCGAGAGGATGAGCCTTCCCGCGGTCTCGTACCAGCCGGCCGCGTCGTCGTACTGCTCGAGCTGGTAGAAGCAGGTAGCGATGGATTCGCAGGTGTCCACCTTCTGGGGAGAGGAAGAGAACTTCTCGAACTGCTCCTTGAGCATGTAGACTGCGGCGTTCCCGCTTCGCATCCCGTTTAACGTTAAGCCCTCGGCGAAGTCCCGCATTGACCGAAGTGGTTCACACCGGGCCTAAGAGGAGTGTGCTCTAGTTTTGTTGAGCCGGGAATCAACCAGCGGCCAGCGGATCAGCCCTCTTTGAGAACAGCGTTCTCCGCTTCTCTGAGTTTCCGGCGTGCGGCTGCTTCCTTGAAACGTCTCTTCTCTGTGGTTGTGGTGACAATGAGGGGGGGTGCGCGAGTCGGTCTCCCCTTTTCGTCCAGAGCAACGTAGGTGAGGTAACACGAACCGGCGTGGACACCCTTGCGGGTCGACGGGTCCTGTGCCTCGATCCTAACGCCTATCTCCATTGAGGTGGTTCCGACGTAGTTCACCGATGCCTTGAGTATCAGGAGGTTCCCGACAAAGACGGGAGCGAAGAAGTTCATTCTGTCGATGGACGCGGTAACGACGTTCTTTCCTGCGTGGCGCCAGGCCACGATCGCGGCCGCTTCGTCCATGTACTTCATGACGGCGCCGCCGAAGACGTTCCCCAGGACATTGGCGTCGGTCGGCATCATCAGCCTGGCGGTCATCATCGCAGACTCCGAGGGCTTCTTCCCCTTTAGGTCCGGCAACGTGGGTTCGGGGGGTGTCTGAACTTGATAAATGTGAACTCGGCCTGCCTGGGTACAGGCAGCGATAGACGGCGAGAGCGAATCAGATGCAGTCGGGACGACCCTTTCCCGTGACTCGAGACCTCAGGAGCTTCCCTTCGCTCTTTTCGTGAGGATTGCGCGCAGCAGATCGACAGATATGTTGCCTCCGCTGACAACGAGGACCAACTTGTGCCCGGGTTCCCCTTTCAGCGCCCCTTTCATCACTGCGAGGGGGGAGGCTCCGGCGGGTTCAGCCAAGACCCTGGCCAGGGTGAGCAGCTCGTAAATCGCGTCTTCGAGCTCGGCGTCGTTGACAAGCCCGACCCTGTCCACATTCTCCCTAACCGACTCGAACGTCAACTCCCCCGGAATCGCGGCCTGCATGCCGTCGGCGATGGTGGGTTTCGGCTCAACCCTGAAACGCGAACCCCTCTCGAGAGACTCGTACATCGAGGGGATGGCTACCGTCTCCGCCCCGTAGACCCGAACATGAGGGAGAGTTTCCTTCAGTGCGATGGCTACTCCCGATATCAGCCCACCTCCCCCGATGGCGACTGTGGCTGCGTCGAGGTCCGGCACCTGCCTGGTGATTTCGAGACCGCAGGTCCCCTGGCCGGCAATTATTTCGGGGTCGTTGAACGCGTGTATGAAGGTAAGCCCCCGCTTCTGGGCGGTCGCCGTTGCGTGCTCGTAGGCCTCGTCATACCCCTTTCCGTGTCTGATGACCTCTGCCCCCTGTTCTTCTATTGCCTTCAGTTTCTGAGGGTTAACGTTCTCCGGGACGCAGATGGTTGCGCCGACCCCCAGCAGCTTCGAGACGTAGGCGATGGCGAATCCGTGGTTTCCTGACGAAGCCGTGATCACACCCCTCTTCAGGGCGGATTCCGGGAGAGTCTGGAGCCTGTTCAGAGCGCCCCTCAACTTGAACACGCGGATGGGGAGGACGGTCTCCAGCTTGAGATAGACCTCGCGCCCGAGAAGTTCAGAGACCCCCTTTGAGTATTCGAGGGGAGTCGGAGGGAAGTATCCCCTTATGCGCCCCTCCGCGGACTCTATGTCCCGGAGGGAGGGGAGCCGAGGGTGGCTCAGCCGAACCACTTCTCGAGAGTTTCTGACTGGGCGGGCCTGCTCGACCGGACCCTGGCTAGGGCCGCTTCAACTCTTTCGCGGGAAAAGGAATGCTCCCCGACCAAGAAAGAGATGGTCTTCTCCCTGTCCATGGGCGCCCACTCGGGGTGGACCCCCTTCTCTACGGGGGGGTTGAGGTACAGGCTCCTGATCTCCTGATAGTTCACGGACTGGAGAGGTTCTCTGAGCTCCTTGATTTCTTCAAGGCCGCCGTACTTCTTGAGATACTTGAGAGCCGTAGCGGGGCCGACGCCTTCAAAGCCATCGGGGTTGAAATCCGTTCCCAAGAGTATTGCGAAATCGACCAGCTGCTCCCGGGTAAGTCCAGTCGCAGCGAGGACCGAGGACAGTTGTATCCGTTCAGGGACGACGTTGATCACAATCCCCTTGCCAGGGAGTCTCCGCTTCCCGGATATGGTGACGTTTCGTATCAGGACGGGCGCTCCGAATACCAGAGAGTCGTGGTCCTGGGATGCCACCGCGTTGACCGTCCCCTCGATTGCCATCGTCGATGCCTGAGCCTCCCCCTCCGAGGGCGCGTCCACCCAGGGAATCCCCATTGCGTCGAGGAGCTCCTTGGCATCCGTTACCATGTCCCTCCTCAGGACCGTCGACGCTTCCGCGTACTTCCTTGCCTGGACCATGTCCCCGCTCTGGAGGGCGCGGAGGTACTGGTCCTTCGCCTCGCGCCGCTGCTCCGACCGTCTTCTGATTTCTTCCATTTTCAGCTCGGGGGGCCTCCCGTCGAAGACATAGACGAGCTTCATCCCGAGCTCAAGGAGGTTGACGTTCCTGTAGAAGAGTCCTGAGATGTGGGACGTGACCCTCCCCTTGTTATCTTTCAGGTGGCCGCCGTCCATCCCCCTTATTATTGCGAGGAACTGGTACAGGGTGTTGTAGCCGTCGACCGCAAGCTTCCAGCCTGAAATGTCTTCGAGCTGGATCTTCTCTCTCGGGATGGAATCGCCGAAGTCTACGCCCATCGTTGCTCCTCCCGGAGTTCGTCCGATTTATCGGTTCGGTCTATTCGCTGATTCGAGGCATCCGCGGCTCCTCTGTGGGCTTCTCCTGGAACTCTACTCTCCGCTTGTCCTTGGCCACCCACCTTATGGTGACCAGCCCCAATATCTCCAGCTGCATGAGTACCTTGTCCAGCTCTGCTGGGGAGCACTTGCCCCCGTTCTTGTTCAGCGCCTCCAGTAAATCGTCGTCCGTGGCGCTCTTCTTCTCCTTGATCCATTCGAATGCAGCGTACGTGAGGGGATATCTCATTAGGTCCACATCGTATGAGAAACGGCGAAGGTCCGCTTCGCTGCGGAGGTATAAAAGGAATGCCGATTGTCGTTCCTGCTGATTTTTATCGAGGCGGGAGCTTGCTGGACATCCGGCTTACGGCTATGAGCTCGTACTGGCTCACCATGGGCGCCTTCGAGACAATCTCCTCTATCCTGTCGATTACTCCTTCCTCCTCTGGGGCAACGACATCCATGATTATCGCGGACAGTCCGAATGCTATTGGCTCGACCTTGTGGCTCCTGATCTGGGCCGGCGCGGGGAGCAGGCCGGCGACGGTGTCCACTATCTTTTCGAGGTCGGTGGTGGTGTCCTCTGGGAGGAGCTTGAGCCGGATCACGTATGAACCCATGGAGCTACCGCCTACGGGCCTTCGAATCCGCAGTTCACGCACCTGTATCGCCTTGAGAACTTCCTGCATTTCTCAGAGCGCCAGATGACAGACTCGTGGCAGTTGGGGCAGTTAAAATGGACGGCCCTCTCGGCGGGCTTGATCGGCCGGTTACAGGAGTTGCAAAGAGGAAGCGTGACCGTTCCCTGGGACATTTCTCAGGGGGCCCTTTTCTCGCCCGCTGATATAGGTTGCTGAAACGGCCCGGCGCTACCCCTCGACGAGGAGGGACCTGACCTCGGCGGAAGCCACTACCTTCGCTATCCTGAGCACCCCCGGGACCCCAAGTGAGGTTAGAATCGCCGTGCCATGAAAATCAAAGTCTGTGTTTGAAAGTTTCTGCAACAGTTTCGGGGACGCAAGGGTGCCCAGCATCGCTTCCAGATCTGCGTTCGACAGCTTCTCCAGCACTCCCCTGAGCCTGAGCATAGTCTTCATCTCCCCGAGGAACGCACTTTCCCACTCCGCCTGGTAGTTGGCCAGAAGGGAAGGCTGATTCCTTTTGAGGCTCGCAGAAGCCCACCTTGCAGCAATTGCCGCCCCTGCGACCGAGGTCATTATGCCGCCCGCTGTGGTGGGCTTGACCTGTCCTGCGGACTCGCCCACCAGAATCCGTCTCCCCTCCACGAACCTTCCGGTTGGGCCACCCACATAGATGGGTGCAGAGACCTTGCGCAGTATCTTACTCGGTCTGGAGGACAGGAAACCATCCAGAGCGTGAAACGGGTTGATGCCATGGCCGGCCGCCCCCACCTTGGCGACGTGCCTCCCGTAGGGAATCACCCATGCGAAGAAACCTGGAAACCTGTCCGCGTCCATGAACACCTCCACCACGTGCTCTCTGACCCAGTCCCCCTCGAGTTCGTACTTCGCTGCGGGAAGGATCCCCCGCTTCAGACTCGATGAAGGTCCCGTCGCGTCGACGTAGTATTTCGAGTGGACGACCGAGTCGCCGACCTTCACTTCAACGGCGCCGTCTCTCTCGAGAGCGGAGGTCACGCGAACGCCGGTCCTGACTTCGGCACCTTTCTCCACCGCCGTCTTCGCGACCTGCTTGTCGAATTCGCTCCTGTCAAGGACCACCACCTCAAGAGAAGAGGCGCCGACGGCGATGTCCTTCCCTGCAGGGGAGTGGACGACGGCGGACGCGATCCTGTCCTGGATGACCCCCTCGTCAGGTGGGTATCCGTACCTGCGCAGTCCCCGGAGGCTCACGAGCCCGTCGCACTTCTCGGGTTCGCCCACTTCCCTATGCTCCTCAGCTACCAGGACCCTGTTGCCGCGCATCGAGGCCTCTGCGGCGAAGGTGAGACCTGCGATGCTCCCCCCCGCAACTACGATGTCGTATGCCTCGGTCAACGTCTGGAACTGGCTGCAAACCCTTAATCGACCCGTATTAACGGTTGGCGAACGCCGACATGAAACAGGCCATAGTTGTGAGGTCAGACCTGAAGATGGGGAAGGGGAAGGTAGCCGCACAGGTTGCCCACGCTTCCCTGGCGTCGGCTGAAGCGGCCAGGGAAAGGAGGATGGTCTGGTTTGACTTGTGGAAGGAGGAGGGACAGGCCAAGATAGTGCTCAAGGCCGCCTCGGAGGCGGAGCTGAGCGAACTCTTCCGGAAGGCGAAGAGCGCAGGGCTCCCCGCATCTTTGATACAGGACAGAGGCCTGACCCAGGTCGAGCCTGGGACCGTCACGTGCCTGGGAATAGGTCCGGGTCCGGACGCGGCCGTAGACGAGATAACGGGGAAGCTAAAGCTGCTCTAACTCTTCTAATGGAATCGCTCGTACGTAGAACGGACACAGAATGGCTACGGTCGGCTTGTGCCGATGCCCTAGTCCCGCCAAAAGATGTGCGTGCGCCCAACCTTCTTGTGCTTGATCATACCCTGCAGGGCCACTTCCATGAGTTCGTTTTGGGCCGTGTGCTGATTGCACTTGACCATGCTCGCGACCTCGTTGGGCGTTCTGGGCTCCGTAAGGATTCTGAGTATCTCTTCTCGGTATTGGCCCACAGGTTTCCCTCCGCAGAATGGCCGATAGCGCTGACAGTCAGTACTTATTGACAGCACGCCGAGTTTGTCCTGACTGCTTACCGTAAATGCGGATGGTTAGCACTATTCATCGGCGAGACGGCGTGGGTTGTGACACGTGTCTAGTCATACTTCAGATGGGACTTCGCAGCGTGTACCACAAGGAAGAATGGCTGCGTGAATACCACTATCACCTGGCCCTGGTTCATGGCATCAGTCTGGGCATCATGGCAGTGACTCCCTTGAATCGGGAGAAGCTACAGAAGTTCTGGAGGACCCTGGGTCTCCCTGAAAATCCCCAGCCGATGGAACACCATCTCGGGTACATGAGCTTTGACGCCCCAGCGGCTCGAAAGGCACAACACAGAGCCTTGAGCGGAAGGAGGTCAAAATCACCCCCTCGGTTCAGGGCGTTTAATTCTAACATCAAGTAAATAGCAAAATGGCATTTCTCGAAACTAGTCTGTACCTAGAGGGGACAGAGGTCGGACACACACGAGGGGCCGAGCGCTGAGATTAGGCAAATTCTGGATGAACTTGAGACAGAAGACAATAGGCGGGTATCTACTCCTGTCATATTCGGCCGTTTCGTATGCTCCTCCGAGCGGAGGGTAAGGCACCGATACGCACTCCTGCGGGCCTGCTGACTGGATCTTCAAAGGCCCTCCTGGGAATCCAGGTCGACCACGAGGAGACGAGACGAAGGCGTCCCCATGACCAACGCCTCTGTCGAATTTACAATGAGAATCTCAGTTGGCAACTGCAAGGGTGGCCAGTTTCCTAAGCCCAAGGAGACGCGAACCTGGATTGGCTCGATGTATCCGACAGAAGATTCGGTTACGAAGTAGAGCCGACCATTAAGAGCGAACAAAGTATGTTGAGAAGCGTCAGAGGTGAGGGCGGGACCGGTGAGCCAAATCGTCCTCTTAAGCCGCAAATCATGTTCATACACGAATACCCGGCCGGGAAACTGCCCCGAATCCGCGCCAGGGCCCGTTTCATAGACATAGAGCAAACCCCCGAACAGTGTCGTATCTCGCGTAGGAAGGCTCTGATTACCTAGAGTGCCCTCGCCCCTGAAGAGAACCGTGCTCCCATGGATAGACATGGAATAGAGGGTGAAATTGATGTTCCCCGATGAATAGACTAGGTTGTCAAGGAGGAAGAAACCCCTTGGCCTGTTTGGAAGGGACAACGAGCCAGAAGCCATCCAAGCGGGGGTGCCGGCCACGGGAAGAAGGACATTGACCACATTTCTGCATTCCGTCCAGTAGTGAGTCCCGTCGAAAACCATCTCGTCTTCGGCGACCCCGGGAACTGTGCCCATCACCTCTAAATCATTCGGATTGATCTTGTAGAGAGTGCAGTGTCCGTCCCCCGCCCACAGGAATCCATTAAAGGCTAAGATGAATCCGTTGGCGTAGGGAGGATTCATAGTGACCTGGTTGAGTATCTTCATGGTCCTGGGATTAATCTCGTACACATGGAAGGGGGCCTGATCCTTTGCGCCGTGGAGCCACTCCGTCCCGACGTAAAGCGATCCGTTGTAGTATGTGAGGTGTGCGGCCGAATTGCCGTCGGGCAACTCCACTAATCCCGTGATACGACCGCTCAGGGAGTCCATCCTAATCACGGTCCCATTGAGTAATCCGACGAACAGTGACGACATGTAACCTACCGCACCCACAAATTGCTCAGTCTGTGAAACGGCGATCGTGTCGACTGCGTCGGCTATCGTTCCCGTTACGTGGAAGGGTGAGATTGGTCCTGGAACGCCTAGCACTGAAGCAGGCCCCGAAACGACCAGAAACGACAGGATGATGAAAGCCGAACCGAGAACGTCTTGCGTGTTCTTCCCGGAGCCTTCGAGCTCCATCCTGGCTCCTGCTATGGTCTAAGGAACTTAATTCTAACTTGGCGAACACCTCAAGTCTTTGTTTCGTCGTATCAGGAACACTGGTAGCTGGTTCGATGGAAGGACCGAGTCGCTCCTGGCTGATTGGCAGGACAAGACTCTAGGAGGGACGGGTGGTCCTCGAGGGTTCGTTTGCGAGGGGTGATGGTGGCCGCTTGGCCCTCAACTAGCTGAAGTACGGGGCCATCGAGACGGCATGGTCGGCGTTCGTTCGCGGCTTGTCATGTTCTAGAGAGAAGTGAGCGGATTGTCTTGGTCGGTCCGCCTCGAGGCCCTTGCTGGCAGGACTCCGCTCCGGCTCCCTTTCTTCTCCACCATGGGCAAAAGCAGATTTGTCTGATTCTCCACCCTCGTGATGCATTGATTCCCGCCGCCGAAGTGGAGCGGATGGTCGGTATTGAATTCTACGCGAGCGGTGGGACACCCTGCGCGGGAAGAGCCAAGTCTTCCGCCGACGACTTCGTTGTAGAAGAGCGAATCACAGAATTCCCCCTCACTGGAGAAGGACGCCCCGACTACTTCCCTCTGTACAGGGTCCAGAAGCGTTCCATCGACACGCTGCACATGGCGATGGACCTTGCTGGCGAACTCAGGAGCAGGGTGAGCTATGGCGGATTGAAAG
>DASPPO010000002.1:0-42804 GCA_035625455.1 Nitrososphaerales archaeon
AGCACCGATGAGCAGCACCGATGACGATGCCACCTACTATGCGACGCTGGGCCTTGCTCCAGATGCTACACCTGCTCAGGTAAAGGCACGATACAAAGAACTAAACGATGCGTACCTCAAGATTCTCGAGTCGTCACGCAGGAGAAATGCTCGCACACCTCCACAACACACCCCTGCTGGCGGTAACGCCCAGGCGGAGCAACAACCGAAGGTAGAAACTCGCACGGAACCCATAGCCGTGCTGAAGGAGAAACTGGCGAAAGGGACGATAGACAGGGCTCAATTTGAAAGGCTGACAAAGGAACGGTACGATTACCTGAGGAACAGGCCCTTTAGCGATTTATCGGATTCTGAGTTCGAGGAGAGACTTGAGTGGCTTGAGGACAGCTCCCAAACGGGACGAGGACGTTGATAGTGTCTTATGCCCTCGATCATAGCGGCGGCTCCACGAGCAGAGGTAGGCGTAACGGTGGTCACCTGCCAAGTCATCACTGACAAGTGGAAACCGCCAAATATCTAGACTTGTATCCCTGGGTGGGATGGCCTCCGAGGGTAGGCCCAGGGCGGAGGGCATAAGGGTCGACGTTCCTTCCTATCTCGCTCCCGATGACTTCCACAGGCTGACTGACCTTTGCCTTCAGTTCGATGACGGCACTCGCTGTCATATGGGGGTGGGGGAGACCCGTATATTCCTCGTCGATCCCTCTCACGTCCCCGAAGCCAACATAATCCTGAGGAGGTACAACGTCGAGATCGTCGATGGGAAGCAGGTAAGGCCGGCAACGAGGACGTGAGACGCTAGGAGAGAGGCAGGACATCATTCAGGAACGGGGCACGTAGATTCTCTGGATTCCAGGACCGCCTTTCTGGCCTGTTCCACTGCCTGGTGAACCGGGTACACCCGACCAGCCCCCTCGTGCTGGCAGCATTGGCTCCGGCCGTATCGGGCCACTTCACTCCCATTGCGACAGTTTTCGTCACCAGGACATCGGCGCCAGGTTCTAGCGATTCTGGCTCCTATCGTTCTCAAAAAACTCCAGCCCAGCGACTTGGGCGTCCGTACAAAAAGCGCATAGCTCATGCTAAACGGCCCGAGTATATGATTACCGAAAGCGAATTGGCGGAAAGAGTACGTTCTGGCGGCACAATTATCAAAGCTGTGGCTTATCCGTGGGGCGTCGAGTTCGAAGAGTACGATACTTCAAAAACGTGTAAGACAGAGTAGAGAAACGGAAGGGGGGGAGGCTCATGGGGCCTAGTGCAGCCCGGCGAGTCGTCTAGAATGAATCGGCGCCGCAAGACGAGCTCAATCGAGCCACCAAACGGCCACAGATTCCTCGTAGGAAGTTAACCTGCTAAGAGGGTCCCGACTGCTTCGGAGGCCTCGCCTGAATTATGGTCTCTTGCTTACGCCCAACGCCATTCGTCCCCGCCCACCTCCAACTTGTTCAGGAGCTTTTCGAGTTGTGAGGCCTTGTCGAGTGGGAACGCGGGATGAACGCCAATCACGATCAGGAAGTTTGGCATGGGAAAGAGGAGTTCTACGAGTTTCTCTCGCCTCACGATGATTGTCTTCATGCTCCCAAGGAATCTGTCTGAACCGGACAGCGTGCTTCTGGCAGCGGCCCAGCGTTCCATGCTCTTGCGGGTCTCTTCTGGTGGCTCCAACGGATTCAAGCCAGCGCGTTTGACGGAGTCAAGGAGCGTTCCATCTTCGTTCACCACGGAGACGAAGTGTACGCTGGGGTGGAACGAGAAGATCGAAGAGATCTGGTCCTGCGATAGGGGGCCCTTCACGCAAGCGGCCGAATCACCCAGACCTATAAGGCGTTCATCATTTTCACGGACAAGTTCATCCTGTCCCGGCATCGGGGTTAGATAGACGATGCCACCAGTTTCAGAATCCATAACCCGTTAATTCAAAATCTCTTCGATGTTCGACATGACCTCTCTCTCCGTCGTCCAGGGAACAGGAGAGCCGCATCCACGCCTTCCGCGCTCTGGTGCACCCGCCCCCCGTCCATTGCACCTGACGCGGTGCTGGGGTGCAGAAGAGTAGGTGGACCCATGACCACCTGTCCCAACTGTGGGAACGAGATCAGAGAGGACTTCAGCTTCTGTCCGTTCTGCGAAACGCCATTGAAACCCTTCTGCCCATCATGCAAGAGAGAGCTGGAGCCGGGCTACATGAGGTGCCCTTACTGTGGGTTCAGACTGGGGTCCGAAGCCCCCGCGAGGACTCTGTACGTAAAGAAGGGCAGGTCTAGGTTCCTCGGCCTCATCATCCTACTATCGATCATGAGCGGCATCGTCGACGTCATACAGGGGGCAAACGAAAGCACCTATCAATACGCGAACTACGTGTACCCGCCCATCCCCTCGGCCGCCCGTTACCTGGCCCTGGCCCAGGTCCCCATAGGAGTCCTGGTTCTTCTTCTCGGAATAGCCCAGTTCTTCATCTTCTACGGGCTCATCTACGGCAAGGCGTTCTCAAGGAGGTACGTACTCAAGCTTGTCAGCGTAACATTCGTACTCTCAGTCGTCATGCTCTTAATCGATGGAGTCATATCGCTCATGTTCTCTCTGCCGCCTACCGTCCTCCCCTTCGACATCTTCTTCGTAGTGTGGACTCTCGTAGTGTTGATTTTCGTGTGGCGCTACGTAATCATCCAGGAGGACAGGGCGATCCTTCACTCGACAGGGGCCCCCTGAGGCCTCACCGTCGTGTCGGTCACACCCGTTCCAGCATCCAATCTTGGGGAATACTCTGTGACGCCGCCTCCCTACGTGCCTGGGCTCGGTCACCATTCGGTTCGCTAGAAGGAGGCAGCTACTCTAATTCGAGTAGCCTCCCGTCCATCCCACTGCGTCATAGCGGAGGCCCAGGCATAGCATATATCATGTCGTTGAGAGCCTTGACGAGGATGTCCTCGGAGGAGCTCGTACGCATCGCACAGCAGCGGGGCTTCTTCTTCAAGACGGCCCCTAGCTACCCCAACGCGCCGGCCGGGTTCCTCGACTATGGGCCCCTGGGTGTGGCCCTGAAGGCCAGGGTCGTCGAACTCTGGCGGAGGATGATCGTGAAGCGGGACGGCATGATAGAGATAGACGGGGCCCAGATTCTCCCCAAGGCCGTCTTCGAGGCATCCGGCCACCTCTCCAGTTTCACCGACCCCTTCGTGAAGTGCCCGAAGTGCGGGTCCGTCTACAGGCCGGACAAACTCCTCGAAGAGAAGACGGGGAAGGCCGTCCCAGAGAAGCTGAGCGACGCAGACTACGACTCGCTGATGGCGAAGTCGGGAGTGAAGTGCTCGAAGTGCGGCTCGAGCCTCTCGGGCACCACGCGGTTCAACATGATGTTCAGGGTGGGAATAGGCCCGACGGGGGAGGAGGCATACCTACGTCCCGAAACGTGCCAGAGCATCTTCGTCGACTTTCCGCTCCTGTACAAGACCCAGAGGGCGAAGCTCCCCGTAGGGATGGCCCAGGTGGGGAGGAGCTTCAGGAACGAGATAGCCCCACGGCAGGGGCTGCTGCGGCTGAGAGAGCTCAACCAGGCTGAGGTCGAGGTGTTCTTCAACCCGAAGAAGACGGAAGCTCCTACGTTCGAGTGGGCCAGGGGAGAAGTCCTCTCGTTCAGGACGCCCGACGGGAAGGACGTCCAGATGAGCGTCGATGAGGCGCTGAGAGGGGCAGTCGTTCCGAACATGCTGATCGGACACTACCTGGCCCTGGTCACTAGGTTTTACGAAGCGGCGGGGGTGCCGAGGGGCTCACAGCGGCTGAGAGTGCTTTCGGACGAGGACAGGGCTTTCTACTCGAAGGCCGCCTACGACCTTGAAGTCAAGATCGGTTCCGGTTGGCTCGAGCTGGTCGCATGCAACTACAGAGGGGACTATGACCTAGGTGGCCACGCGAGGGCGAGCGGGACTGACTTTACGGTCGAGGATGGGGGGGAGAAGGTTCTCCCGCACGTGTTCGAGCTGTCGCTCGGGGTCGACAGGAGCACCTACGTGGTGATGGAGCTCTCGTTGGCGGGCGAAGGGGACAGGAGAGTCATGGCGCTGAAACCCTACCTGGCGCCCATCCAGGCCTGCGTCTACCCACTCGTGAACAGGGACGGGCTCCAGGAGGCGGCCCGGTCGGTCGTAGCTGCGCTTCGCGATACCTTCGACGTCTTCTATGACGAGTCTGGCTCCATAGGCAGGAGATACGCCCGGGCTGATGAATCGGGGGTGCCCGTGTGCTTCACCGTGGACTACGATACCCTGAAGGACAACACGGTGACGCTCCGGGACAGGGACTCGAGGCAGCAGGAGCGCGTTCCTATCTCTGACCTGACCGCCAGGCTCGGCGCCCTGACCAGGTTCCCTAGAACAGAAGGGCCAGCGCCAGAAGGGTAGCACAGGCGGCAGCGGCGCCCGCGATCGTAGACAGGACGTTCACGACGTTGTTCTCTATGTACCGCTTCCCCTGGGTGGCCTTCGTCCTTTCACCGCAGTGCTTCAGTGCCTCGGTGGGCTTCATGCAGACTATGCAGTACCCCTTCCGCTGCACCGTCGCGCCCACGAGGCTGTCAAATGCCGCACCGAACACCCCACCGATCACGCAGACAGGGACGATAAGGTAGGGGTCGGGGAGTATCCCCAGGGCCAGCGCCATCATCCCGATGACGATGGAGGCGAACACGGAGCCCACGAAGCCGAGCGCGGTGACGCCCCCCGACGTCCCCGGCGTCACCACTCGGGACGGATGGGTGATGAGCGTCGGCTGGCTGTGGCTGAGGAGGCCGAGCTCCGTGGCGACCGTGTCCGCGGCGGAGGTGGACACGGCTCCAAGGAAGACGGCGGCAGGAACGATCCCAGGGCTCGCCAGGTTCCAGATGGCGGCGATGGACGCCAGCCCCCCGTTCGCGAGGATGTGGGGCCAGTTACGGGCTCCCCCCTTCCCCTGGGCACTCCCGAGGCGCCTCTTGTAGCCATACTTGTAGAGTGTGAAGGCGACCCCGAGGCTGAAGAAGACTGCGACTATGACGAACCAGGAGATCCCCCCGCCGTACACGACCGCAAACCCGACGGTCGCGCTTGCGAGGAACCCCCTCGCATCGATGGTGTCCAGCAGCACAGCGGCGAGGGCAAAGGCAAGCACGACGAAGAACTCCACGACTACGGTCGCAAGGATCACAGGGCACCCCCCCTCCCTCTTCCTGTCAATGGCGGGGGCGCCGCCGACTTCATGGAAATAAACAAGCCCCTCCGGGCTCCCTGAACCGTGCCGAGGATCCTATACGGCGTGAGTCCCATCGGACTGGGACACGCGACGCGCTCGCTGGTCCTGTCGCGGGAGCTCGAGCGCGGGGGGGCCGAAGTCAGGTTCTTCTCGGGCGGCAGGGCGGCCGAGTTCATTCATGACGCGGGATTCAGGGTGGACGACATCGTGGAGGATCCAGTGCCTCACGTCTCCCGTGGGGAAATGAGCAGGGTGGCCCTCTGGTACGTTAGGTCTTGGGTTGCCAACAGAAGAACCCTCCCGCGGACTCGACGGCTCGTTGACGCATATTCGCCCGACCTGGTGGTGTGCGACGAGGAGTTCTCTGGGATTGTCGTTGCCGGTGAACGAGGGGTGAAGCGCGTGTTCGTCGCCGACGAGCTGAACCTCGGTTTCGCTCGGACCTGGGTCTCTCGCAGGATTGAGGCGAGGGTGGACAGGTGGTACAGAGGGCTCCAGGACTCCGTAGATCTTCTGATAGTGCCAGAGACCGGCGAGAGCCGTGGGAACAGGAGGTTCGTGGGCCCCATCGTGAGACCCACCACAAAGTCCCCTTCCGAGGCGAAGGCTTCCTATGGCCTCCCCGGGGGTGGTATGGTACTCTTCGCTACGAGCGGAAGCGGGCTGGGGAGGGAGCTTGCCCTTCGTGTAAGGGACGCCATGGCGACCGCCGGACTGGACGGGGTCAGCCTCGTCGTGGCGGGGAATCGCGGAGCGAAGATCGAGGGAAAGGGGGTCTACGACCTCGGGGTCGTACCGGACAACCAGAATCTGGTCGCCGCCGCTGACCTGGTGGTCTCCACAGCCGGCAAGAGCACTATCGACGAAGCCGCCGCAGCCGGCACACCTATGATCGCCATCCCGATCGTACACCACGCCGAGCAGGAGAGGAACGCGGCGGCTCTGGGGTACTCGGGCGAGGACGTCTCGAGGCTCCCGGAACTCGTCCGGGAGATGTTCGGTAAGAGGCAGCCGCCGAAGAGGTTCGACGGCGAAGTAGAAGCGTCTAGAGCGATTCTTTCCGTTACCGTGGCGGGCGGCCCAGAGTGAGCCTAGGGGCGCACTCCCGCGAGGGACTCGATCATCGCCTCCTCGGTGGGGGCTGCAGACAGCGCGAGGACGAGACCCTCACGGCGGGCGAGGTCGACGGCAAGAGGGTCGACTTCCCTCGGACCGTGGATGACGACCACCCTCGGCTTGAGCTGGGAGACCCTTATGGCGACGAGAGGACTCCTCCCCATCCCGACCTTGGTGAACACGAGCGCACGTTCGGTCGTCGCGCCGAAGATTCTGTAGAAGTCGTACCCGGATAGCGCATAGATTGTCTTGATGCTGTCTACTACGGTGTACCCGTAGAGCTTCACGGCGTCGGGGTCCCCTACGAGCACCGTGGCGGAGAGGGCATCCAGTATTTTCTGCGCTCCCACCGGCGAGTTGAACTCCCCGATCGAGAGAATCGCCTCGTCCTTGTCGCTCGATAGGAGGCGAGAAACAAGTCTCCCCTTCCCCTCGTCGATCTTCACCAGGGCCTCGATGTACCTCTTGACGAACTGCACGCCGGGGGAGGGTCTCCTCCCGCTTTCGTAATCGCTCAGGACCGAGGCAGAGATGCCAAGGGCATCTGCGAGGGTCACCTGCTTTATCGAAAGCTTCTCTCTCCATGCCCTCATCGCCCTCCCTGCATCGGGGGCAGCAACCACGTTTCCCGCTATCTTCGCCAGTGCGTCGTTGGTGCTACCTTCCATGACAGTTAGGCGATTGTAGATGATGTATAAGCCTTTAAGCGAAGTTCTTCATCCCGGCGTATTAGCTCTTCCGGGCGAGGAGGGAGACCTGTTGCTTGAGAGCTTCAAGTCCCGACTTAACGGCGGTCTTGCTTCTCGCCAGTCCCATCTGCCTGACGAGCCTCTCCCCCAGAAGCCTATCCTCCCCTTCTGACAGCGACGTCAGCGTCTGCTTCGGGTGGAGCTTCAAAAGGGTGATCACGCCGTCCACCAGCTCCTGACCGAGGAAGGAGTAGCACTCCGCCAGCTCGACCCTGGTGACGAGCTCCTCCGCCTTGGCCGTGACGATCTCTGACCGCGTCTTGGGCCATTCCGATTCAGCCGTTACCTCCCCAGACCCCTCGCGCAAAACGTCGTGGAGGACTGTAACTCCCTCGAGCCGCGCACCGCACCCCGCTCGTCCAGCGGACTCGAGGCCGGCCCCGACCGAAAAACCCTCGAACCCCTTCGGATTCCCTCTGGACGCTTCGCGTAGCTGAGCCAGCAGGTGGCTTGGGGAGGGGAGCGCCTCCTTCGTTAGGAGAAGCGCGTAACCGAACTCGTAGGAAGCGGCCAGAAGCCATAAGTCAGCGTCAACAAGCGTGCCCTTCGTCAGTGCCGATTCGGCTCTTCCAAGAATCTTAAGGGAAGAAGCCAGGCGGATCCCACTCGCATTCCGTGCAGATTCGCCCATGACAGCGAAGTTCGCGGCCGAACTCGTCGATAGCACCAGGGACGTGTCCCTGACGGGCCTTGCGGTCGCCATCGACATCGCATACTCGGGGTTGGCGGGTTTCAGGACTTCCTTTTCAGACGCGAACCTCAGGTCGACAAATACGTCCCCGATCCTCAGAGAGACCGGGTTTCGGCGCTCGGCAGTAACTACGATGACGTCGAGCTCACAGGAGTATCTTCCGATTCCCCTCGAGTTGCACCCAATCACTGCCACCGCAGAGTCCATGTACGTGTCCAGGACCGGCCTAAGGACCACTGCTGCTGGTCCAACCTTCGCGTTCATCCGATTTCTGCACCCTCTTCACCATGGAAGAATGTTCTGTATACAAGATACTTGGTTCCCACTCTCTCCGTAAATCTTTCATCAGGACCTGTAAGGAATCTATCAGGAGATGTAATATCCACAAATGGACCGCAAGACATATATATCGGGTGGGGAGAGAGTTGCTTGTAAGTATTTCGTTAGTGATTGTTATGTTTGGTGACAAGGACTTCTCGAGACTGATGCGGCTGCAGAAGGCCATGGACAAGTGCCCCAGGTGCGGAAAGGGGCCAATGATCGTGGACTCGGCTGGAGGGGAACTCTTCTGCGGTTCGTGCGGTTTTGTCGTCAAGGAGAAGATCGAAGAGGTGGGTCCCGAGTGGAGGGCCTTCTCAAAGGAGGAGAAGGACGACAGGAGTAGGGGAGGGATTCCGACCTCGATCGCCATGCACGACATGGGTCTTGCTACAGTGATCGGGGGAATCAACAAGGACGCATCTGGGAAGTCTCTCTCTGCTTCGATGAAGGCGACAGTGGAACGGCTCAGGACGTGGGACTCTCGGAGTCAGGTCCACGAGCCCGTCGACAGGAATCTCAGACAGGCGTTTAGCGAGCTCGACAGGCTATCAGACAAACTCTCTGTTTCAGACGCCGTCGTGGAGAAGGCAGCCTACATCTACAGGAAGGCCCTGGAGAGGGGGCTGGTCAGAGGGAGGTCAATCTCAGCTATCATAGCCGCCTCGTTGTATGCCGCCTGCAGGGACACCCAGACACCCCGGACCCTCAAGGACCTCGCAGCCGTGAGCAATGTGAAGAAGAAGGACATCGCTCGTTGCTATAGGCTCCTACTCAAAGAGATGGACATCAAGATGCCCGTGGTGGATCCGACAAAGTGCATCTCTCGCATAGCATCCAAGGCTGGGCTGTCGGAGAAGACCAAGAGGAGGGCGCTCGAAATCCTGAAGAGGGCTGAAGAAACGAGGATTTCTGCGGGGAAGGACCCAATGGGACTGGCCGCTGCAGCTCTTTATGTCGCCTGCACCCTAGAAGGGGAGGACAAGACGCAGAAGGACGTCGCCGAGGCGGCGGGTGTCACCGAGGTGACCATTAGGAACAGGTACAAGGGCCTAAGGTCGGCCCTCGGGATCTAGACTACTCCTCGCGTACCAGCCTGTCTCTGATCTCTGTCTCCAGTCTGTCTCTCTGGTAGACCGCTGGGAAGTTCTTGGTCAGGATGTCGACGTACATGGCCGTCTCTCTTTCGTCCATGAACTGGAACATGTACTTCCCCCTGTAGGGCTCAGGGGCCCCCTCCCTTCGGATGAACTCGATGTGGATCAGAGGGTCGCCCTGGCGGATGGTTATGGGAGTCCTCTCGTTGCTCAGGTTGACAAGCTCAAGGGCGAGCCTCCCCACGAAGCCGCTGTGGACCTTCACCGAGTTCAAGAACGACAGCCCCAGCCTCCCGAACCTGCTCTTCGACGTGAGGTGGGCGACGCAGTCGGGGGGAGTGAAGATTATCTCCCTCGAGACCATGTTCCTGTGCTCAAGGTAGTGAAGCGTCCTGTCCTCCCTCACGGTTAGGACGTACCCGTCGCCGTCGAAGGCGGATTCGTCTGAAGGGTAGATCGCGCTGTACTTCGCCACCAGCTCTCTGAGAATTGGGGCGCCGAGGACCGTCAAGGGCCGGCCCCACCCTCCGCTGGGATGTCCTTAAACTCACCAGTGGTCGCACCTGACCGCCTGGCCACCAGCTTCTTCAGCCCCAGGTATGCCACGAGGAGGAAGCTCGCAACCCCGAACAGGAGGAGCAGGTCAATGTCGACAAGATACTGCCCCAGGTACTCTTTTGTCGACGAGTCCCATGGAATCCCGTAGGCTGCCTGGCCGAAAAAGGCATAGACGCTCCCGAAGAAGTCTACCCCCCAGTGTGCTAGGACAGCCACGTGGAACCCGTACCTGACGTAGAGGTACCCGAGCACGAATCCCCCGTAGATGGCCTCCGGGAGCTTGCCTATGTCCCATGTTGAGCCGCAGATAACGTGGCATGCACCGAACGTGATCGCACTGAAGCTCGTCGCAGCCCAGATTATCAAAGACGCCCCGCTTCCGACGGCGACACCCTCCATCGCCCTCGATGGTTTCCAGAGTGCCGACAGGGCGGCCTTCCAGGGGCGTCCGATCGACAGGATGAACGCCACCGTGCCGATGAGGAACACCCTGAAACCGAGTTCCTCCACCAGGGGGGCATAGGCGAATCCGAGGAGCAGGGCAAGGGGATCACCAGTGGGTCCGCCAATGGGGGCGCCGGTGGACGACACCAGGACATCGATCATGCTTGACGTGAAGTTCAGGAATCCGATCGAGACGATTACGACGATGAAGGGGCTCGACATAAGGGCGTCAAACCCGGTCCTGAACGCCCCCCTGATCGCCCCCCAGAAGTGCTCCTTCTCCCGGAGCGCGTAGAAGAAGAAGAGCAGGTAGATCGCCGCGAATACGGCGAACGAAGCCCCGGCGCTGACGACGAAGGGAGCGTACGCGACAGCGGGGCCTATCCAGAAGTAGGGCTGGATGGCCGTGTTGTATGTCACGTTCTGTGACAGCCTCCCCGAAAAGACCGAATAGAACCCCGCGGGGAACGAAAACGCGACCAGGGCGACCGTGAACCCTAGCAGGGCTACAAAGACCAATATCACGAGGCCGGTCACCGGCCTCAAGGCTCCGTCAGCCGACGATTCCAAGGTCAGCTTTTCTCTTTCTCCGGCTCCTGCTCCTGTTCTACGAAGACCGTCCCGGAGTACCCGCATTTCTGACAAAAGTAGTTCATAGGTATCAGCCAGCCGCCGAGCCCCCCGCCCCCCTGCAGTGGGGAGAGGCACTTTGGGCAGAGCTTCCTCGCAGGAACGAAAGGGCTCCGCCTCGCCAGCGTGGGTTGTCTGTTCTCTGGCTCGTCCTTGGGCTGCACGAGAATCGTGACCGCGTCGGCGTCCTTAAAACCGTTCCAATGACGAAGCTGGTCCCAATTGCCCTTAGAGGAGTGTTACGCCTGCGGCGAGAAAATGCTTAGGATCCAGTCGTGCAAGTTCCAGTGCCAGAGCTGTGGGGCTCTGCTCGACTGCGAGGATGTCTCCGGGCTCCCAAAGTAACAGGCAGGCAGGACTCAGAGTCACTCTGGCGGCTTCTGCTTCTCGAAAATCTGGAGCGCAGAGTCAGGGTCCCTGCCGCCGTGCACGACGGCCTGGACCGCCCTGACCATCCCCACGGGGTTTGTGGATTGGAATATGTTTCGCCCCATGTCGACGCCGACAGCGCCGTCTCTTACGGCATTGTGGGCGAGCTGCAGAGCTTCCTTCTCAGGGAGCTTCTTCCCCCCCGCGATTACGACCGGCACGGGGCATCCGTCGACCACCTTCCGGAAGTCTTCGCAGTAGTATGTCTTGACAACGCTCGCGCCCAGCTCGGCTGCGATTCTGCACGCGAGGCCCAGGTATCTCGCGTCCCGCACCATCTCCCTTCCGACCGCAGTGACCGCTAGCACGGGCATTCCATAGCGTTCCCCCTCGCTGACCAGTTCCGCCAGGTTTGCCAGCGTCTGCTTCTCGTTCGGGGCTCCCACGAAGATGGAGACTGCCACCGCTGAGGCGTTAAGGCGCAGGGCCTCTTCAATCGACGTGGTCACGACTTCGTCAGACAGCTCCTTCAGGACGCTCGTTCCCCCCGATACACGGAGGACGATGGGGACGGTGCTCTCGGGGTCCACCGACGTCCTAAGGACGCCCCGCGTCAGCATAAGCGAATCAACGTACGGTAGAAGGGGGGTTATCGTCTTCCTCGGATTCTCCAGGCCGGTCGTCGGCCCCTGAAAGTAACCGTGGTCGACGGCCAGCATGACCGTGCGTCCCTCCTTCACCATTCGGGCGAGCCTGTTCCCCTTTCCCCAACTCGTGTCAACCTGCACCTTCGGGAGGCGCGGGTAGACTTGGCGTATTAAATGTGCTCGGGGCTCTATGGGGTGACGAGAACCTTCATCGCTTCCCCTCCCGTCGCGGCCCCGACCGCGTCTTCAAACCTCGAGAGAGGGAACCTGTGCGTCACAAGTCGGGCGAAATCAGGGTTGGACGAAATTATCCCCATGGCCGCCTTCGTGTCCACTTCGTTGGCGCCGTAGCTTGTAACTATCTGCTGCCCTGAATTGTACAGGTCGCTGATGTCGTACCCGAGGACGGAGCCTCTCGGTGGCACACCGAAGAGGCAGACGCGCCCCCCCTTGCGAATGGACGCGAGTGCCTGCATGATTGCTGCCCTGCTCCCCGAGGCAACTATCGCCAGGTCCGCCCCCCTCCCCTGGGTCTCAGCCCTCAGCCTCCCCGGGACATCGTCCTTCGAAGCGTCAAGGACCGCCCCCAGGCGCATGCGCTCTGCAAAGTCGAGCCTGGGCCCGCTTATGTCGCTGATGACTAACTTGACCTCCATTGGCTCAAGGAGGAGGGCGTGCATCAGGCCGACGGGCCCCGCTCCCACCACAAGTACCGTCTCCCCCGCCCTCGCGTGCCTCCTGATTCCTCGCAGGCAGCAGGCGGTCGGCTCGATGAGCGCTCCTTCTTCGAAGGTGACCTCGTTTGGGAGCGGAAGGACGCCCCCCTTCGCCACGTTCCATTCGGGGACCCGGAAGTATTCAGAGAACCCCCCAGGGTGTATGTTGCTCTTTCTGTACATGTCGCACATGGTGTCATCTCCCGCCTTGCAGACGTAGCACTCGTAGCAGGGGACGTGGTGGTGGGGGAACACCCGGTCCCCCACCCTGAACGCTGTAACCCCGTCCCCCACGGCGCTGATGACCCCCGCAGCTTCGTGGCCAAGAAGAGGCATCGAGGCCGTGTACTCCCCTCGCATCTTCTCCAGGTCCGTCCCGCAGAGGCCGCACGCCTCCATCCTCACCACTAGTTCCCCCAGGCCAGGGACGGGGACCTCCATCTCCTCCAACCCTGACTTCAGGTCCCCCCTTCCAGCTTGGGACCGGAGGACGATTGACTTCAAGCTCAGTTCTGCCCCGCGCCCCCGGGCCGTTATAAGGGAGTCAGGGCTTGAACATTCTTAACCAGTTCTTACGTTAGCAGTACGAGGACGGTAAGCCTTGGGCCTCCCCGAGAAGATCAAGAAGATAGAAGACGACATCCACAGAACCCAGGTAAACAAGAAGACGGAGCATCACATCGGCCTTCTGAGGGCGAAGCTCGCCCGGCTGCGGGGCGAGCTGGAGGAGCAGCAGACTCGAAAGACCGGATCTCGCATCGGTTACGACGTTAAGAAATCGGGGGACGCAACGGTTGTACTGATAGGGCTCCCGAGCGTCGGCAAGTCCACCCTGTTGAACAGGCTCACGAACGCGAAGTCGAAGGTGGGCGCCTACCAGTTCACCACCCTCGAGGTCGTCCCCGGGGTTATGGAGCAGGGAGGGGCGAGGATTCAGGTGCTCGACCTGCCGGGGATAATCAGGGGGGCGTCAGCGGGGAAGGGGCTGGGGAGGCGGGTCCTGGCGGTGGCGAGGAGCGCCGACCTTGTGCTCTTCGTTGTCGACGTCTTCAATCCGGAAGCGAGGGGCATCCTCGAGCGAGAGCTGAGGTCGACGGGCATAAGGGTGGACGAGTCCCCTCCGAACGTCGTAATAGAGAAGTCAGACGCGGGAGGGATCAGCGTCACCTCCCAGGTCAGACTGACCAGGATGACAGAAGCGCTTGTCAAGGACATTCTGAGGGTCTACGATATCGGTGCCGCCCGTGTCGTGGTGCGGCAGGACATAGACGACCAGCAGCTCGTAGACGTCCTGGCAGGGAACAGGGTTTACGTCCCCTCGCTAACTGTGATGAACAAGATAGACCTCGTCAACGCGGGGTTCACCACGGAGCTCTCCCGCAAGCTCCCCTACGACTTCGTCCCCGTATCCGCCGAGGCGGACGTCAACATGCAGGCCCTCAGGGAGGAGATATTCCGCAGGCTCAACTTCGTGAGGATCTACATGCGGCGCAGGAAGGGTGAGACCGACTTCGACGAGCCGATGGTGGTAAGGGGAGGGGCGACTATCGGCGACATCTGCGACAGGGTCCACCGAGGGATGAAGGACGAGTTCAGGTACGCGCAGGTCTGGGGGAAGAGCGTAAAATTCGGAGGCCAGCGGGTCGGGGTGACCCACCGGCTTATGGACCAGGACGTCCTGACAATAGTGACGGTGTGACAGAAGGGCCCGACCGCGTATCACGAAAGTAGATCGCCAATCCGGATTCAAGCGAAAGAAAGCGATAGGTCAACTGCTTGGAGGGGCACACTTTTATACCCAAACGGGCTTCAAGATTCTGTACCATGGTGCCGCAGTCGAACATGGAGCTGATACAGAACCTGCTCCAGTTCATCGGCGTTTTCGTGTCGTTTTCTGTTGCATACGTCGCCTACAGGGGTGTCAGACAGACAGAGAGCTCATCTCTCCTCAGACTGGCTACAGCCTTCGTCTTCCTCGGCTTCGGGTTCCTCGCTGAGGGACTGGTGGGCCTAGGCCAGATATTCCCGAACGCCCCAATCTCGACGACCACCGTTCTGGTTGGCGGCCTCCTCCTCGAAACGACGGGGTACTTTCTCCTCGCGTTCTCCCACGTGGTAGATGTGCTCCTTTCGAAGCGGCTCGGTGCGGCCCTCCTGGTCTTCCCAGTGATCACCCTCACCAGCACCCAGACCGCAGACGTGCTCAGCATCCTCTCCTTCTACTTCGTTCTCTATGGGGTTGTGGAGACGGTCTACTCTTACGCCCGCACAAGGAAGCCGGACACGCTGCTGATCGCCATGGGACTGTCGCTGATAGGGGTAGGAACGTTCTTCCAATGGTTATCACTATTGTACCAATATGTTGGAGTTCTTTCACTATTGCAGATTATACTACAGGTGATGGGTCTGGTGATGTTGTTCACGCCAGTCCTGAGGTTCGCAGCCGGAGGAGTGAAGGTGGATGGCCCAGTATAGGACCCAGGTAAGGATAATCGCCGACGTTCTTAGTACGGCCAGGGATCAGAACACGGAGGGTAACGGCGTTGGGGTCACGACCCTGCTCCGCAGAGGAAACATGTCTTACAACAGGATGGCAAAGCTCCTATCGGAGCTGGTCGGTTCCGGGCTCCTGCTGGAGCTCAACGGAGACAAGATCTCGAAGTACATGATCTCCCAGAAGGGGATCCAGTTCCTCGCGGCGTACCACGCCTTCGAGGACTTCGCCCAGTCTTTCGGGCTCAGGCTGTAGGCGCCGCTTCAACGGGGACCTGGAAAGAACCGTTTATACTATAGGCGCTCCCCCCAGACGCGTTGATTGGATTCGCGGGGGCCGGTAGAGTGGGAGCCGCTTCGGCTTTCGAGGTGGCCTCGATGGGGCTGGACGACGTGTCTCTTGTCGACATAATCCCTGGGCTCGCCGAGGGGGAAGCCCTTGATATCAGCCACAGGCTCTCGGACGCTGGAGTAGACGTCGACGTAAGCGGGTCTGCCGACTTTTCGGCGCTGGCAGGGGCGGACTTGGTCGTCGTCACGGCGGGTCTAGCGAGGAAACCGGGGATGACTAGGATGGACCTGCTCGCCAAGAACTCGGGTATAATCGCGGACGTGTCGAAGAACATAGCGAAGCACGCTCCCGATTCGGTAATCCTCATGGTCACGAACCCGATGGACGCGATGACCTACGTCGCTCTCAAGGCTTCGGGGTTCCCCAAGACGCGGGTGGTCGGTCAGGGGGGAGTATTGGACAACTCGCGCTTCAAGTACGTCCTTTCAAAGAAGCTCGGCGTGTCGAGGGGTTCCATTACTTCGATGGTGATGGGAGAGCACGGGGAAAACATGATTCCTGTCGCCAGTCACACGTACGTGAGCGGGGTTCCTCTGACATCCCTTCTGAGCGAGGACGAGGTGCAGCAGTCCATAGACGACACTAGGAAGGTGGCCGCTGATGTCATAGCAAAGAAGGGAGCGACGATCTTCGCGCCCGGGAGGTCGGTCGCGAGGATGGCCAACTCGATAATCAACGACACCAAGGAGGTGATGGCAGCCTCGGCGTACCTCGAGGGGGAGTACGGCGTGACGGGGATCTGCATCGGGGTCCCAGTGAAGCTCGGCAGGGGGGGCATCGAGAAGATCTACGAAGTCAAGCTCTCGGACAAGGAACGAGACTGGTTCAACAAGGGCGTGGACACGCTCAGAGAAGCGATCTCCACCCTGAACCTCCAATAGTCGACCGGGCGGCAGGTCGGGCACAACTCTGCTTCCTGGGTAAATCCCAGGCCGGAGGGCCCGGCCCACAAGAAAGCTAAAGAACAGACGAAATCGGCGGTCGCACCAGTTTTGCTCATTGTCGTGCTGTTGAAGGGGGTACCCGCGAGGACCACCCAGGCCGTCACGGTCGGAGGGGTGCTCAACAGAGAGGCCATGGACCTGGTGCTGAACCCACACGATGCCAAGGCCGTCGAGGCCGCGGACTTCCTCAAGCGCCGAGTGGGGGGCAAGACCGTGGCGCTCAGCATGGGCCCCGACATGAAGCTCGTTCCGTTGATGAAGCCCCTGTACGACTCTGAGGTCTTCGGAGTGGACGAGGAGTATGTCCTCAGCGACAGGAAGATGGCAGGGTCCGACACGCTCGCCACCTCCTACGCCGTCGCCCTCGGGATCAAGAAGGTAGTCGAGCGGCACCTAATGCCAATCGACGAGGTCGCCGATGCCATAAAGAAGTGGGGGTACTCCGACGCCGTCGGTGCAAGGGCGGCGGAGCTGTACCGTGCGAACCTCCTTCCAAACAGAGTGTACAGCGAGCTCCCCGCTCTGAAGGACAGCATACTGGCGAGGTTCCTTTCCGGCAAGATAACGGCCGAGACTGCTATTGCGGAACTCGCGGTGGAGAGAGACAGGATCTCCAGGTTTTTGGTCGTAGCCGGAATCAAGACGACGGACGGCGAGACTGGGAGCGTCGGACCGCAGGTGGCTGAGGGGGTTTCAGAGCTCCTTGGCAGAGTGCTCCCGCACGCAACATACGTGGAGGACTTCGACATCGATCAGGGGGGCTCCACGGTGAACTCGGAAAGGAAGATCGGTTACCTCTCGCAGAGGCTCGAGATGAAGCTCCCGGCTCTCCTTACGGTGTCCACAGAATACCGCCCCCGGCCCGCCCCCGCTGGGTCTCAGACAGAGGTGAGGGCAAACAACTACAGGGGGAAGGTCTTCCAGGCGATCAAGTGGACCGCAGATGACCTCGGCGCAGACCCGAAGCGACTGGGGTTAACGGGGTCCCCGACGATAGTGGGCACGGGAGTCGATGTGGGCAAACCTCCGGTGCAGAAGACCCTGGGAACCACCCCGGTCTTCCTGAAGGGGACCGAGCAGATCGAGTACGGAGGGAAGAAGTTCGGCCCGTTTTCGAGGGGGGACCTGGCGAACGGCCTGCCACCGGAGTTGGTGGCCACTCTGAGGGCCAGCGGTTCCGTCGGCGCTTTCAGCTACGAAATGCTCGCGGGGGAACTCCTCTCTTGAGCGAAGAATCGGCCGGGGTCTGGGTCTACCTGCAGCACACGAGGGCAGGACTTACCGCGGACTCCCTCGAGCTCATCGCCGCCGGGAGGCAGGTTGCCGATAAGCTGGGCCAGAAGGTGGTGGGGGTGATGTTGGGGAGCGGCCTGGATGAGCTCGCCAACGCCGCAATCAGCCACGGAGCGGACGGTGTCCTCGTCGTCGATTCGCCCGCATTCGAGCCGTACTTCAACCTGGCGTACGTGGACGCCATCTATGCGCTTGTTAAGCAAAGGAGGCCGTACGTATTCCTCTTCGCGGCGAACGAGGTGGGGAAGGACATCGCGGCCAGGGTCGCGTTCAAGGTCCCCACCGGGCTCGCCACCGACAACGTCCAGCTTGCGGTAGAAGACTACAACAATCCGGCCCTCGGCCAGTTCAGGAACCTCCTCATCCAGGTGAGGCCGGACTTCGGGACGAGGCTCGCCCGGATCTACACACCGAAGCACAGGCCCCAGATGGCCACGGTGAGGCCCGGCAGCTTTTCCCCACTCCCGGCGGACCCGACCAGGAAGGGGGAGGTCGAAAAGGTCGACTACTCGCTCCCCGCCTACCCCGCCCGTGTGACGGAGGTGGTCGAGCTCCCTCCCCCGGTCCCCGACCTGAAGGGGGCAGACGTGGTCATCAGCCTCGGCCTCGGGATCCTCAAGGATGGCTCGGGGCGCCCACGGGATCCAAGGGAGGCATACGGATATGCCGAGGAGCTGAAGTCTGTCCTGGAGGGGCGCTATCACCTGAAGACGGAGATTGGAGCTTCACGCGCCCTCATCTACGCCGAGGTGAAGCAGCTCGAAGGGTTGATCGGCAAGGCGAACCAGGTGGGGCAGACCGGCACCACCGTGAGACCGAAGGTCTACATCGCGGTCGGGATCAGCGGAGCCCTCCAGCACAGGGTCGGGATGCAGTTCTCCTCCAAGATCGTTGCGATCAACACGGACCCAGACGCGCCCATACTGAAGTTCGCCCACTATCCGATTATCGGGGACCTCTACGAGGAGCTCCCGAAGCTTACGAAGGCCATAGGAGGTGACGGCAGTGGGCCCTGAATATGACGTCATAGTTGTAGGGGCGGGGCCCGCGGGTTCCGCCGCCGCCCTGTCGCTCGCCCGCAGGGGGGTCAACGTCCTGATGCTCGACAAAGCGAGGGTCCCCGGGGAGCGCAACATGACGGGGGGAGTGTTGTACGGAGACTTCCCAGACGGGTGGGGGCTCATCGGCCTCGTCCCTGACTTCGAGGCGACGGCGCCGCTGGAGAGGCGTATCACATCCCACGAGGTGGTCGTGCTCGACGCTCCCGACTACAAGCGCGGCAGAAGCAGGTTCTACAGGCTTTCGAAGAGCTCTTTCCCCGCGAGGGTGGGGCTCTTCCAGATGTCGTTCGACACCGGACACGACTACTCCGTCCTGCGGAGGCCGTTCGACAGATGGTTCGCGAACCTCGCCGTCCGGACGGGTGCGATGCTTTCGACAGAAAGCACTGCGGAGGGGCTCATCAAAGAAGGGGAAGCGGTCGTCGGGGTCAGGACGACGAACGAGGAGCTCAGGGCGAAGCTGGTGATAGACGCTTCGGGGGTCACGTCGAAGCTGGTGTCCGAGGCGGGACTGAGGGAGAGGTTGACCCCTCGCCAGCTCTACCACGGGATAAAGAGAATCTACAGGCTGGACGCCGACACAATCGAGAAGAGGTTCAGGACAAAGCCGGGGGAGGGGAAGGCGGTGTTCTTCCTGGGTGAGTTCATGCACGAAATCGGAGGCGGAGCTTTCATCTACACCAACCGGGACACGCTCTCGGTCGGGCTCGTCGTCTCCATGGATTCGCTGATCAGGCGGACCACGGAGCACTTCGACGAGGTCGGGAAGCTCCTCGACGTACTCGACGAGTTCGAGGCGCACCCCATGGTGGCGGAGCTGCTCGATGGGGCGCTCCCTCTCGAGTACTCGGCCCACAACATACCGAAGGGGTACAAGGCGATCCTGAAGCGCCCCTATGCGGACGGATTCATGGTGGCGGGGGACGCCCTCGGCTCGTTCGTCAAGATCGGCCCCATGATTGACGGCATGCGCAGGGCGGTGACCTCGGGCATGATGGCTGCCGCCGCTTTTATGGAAGCGAGAAGCTCAGGTTCATACAGGGCGAGGAACCTTTCCAGGTACAGGGAGCTCCTCAACCCGATATACGAGGACGTGAGCCGGTCGGGCAGGGACAGCTTCATCTCTGAGAGCTCCTTCACATACCACACCCTCCCGAGGCTCCTGTTCTCCACAGGCCTGGTCTCGAGCGTCTACAGGTTCGAGCCCCGCCCCGAACGCGGCGGGGGGAAGGACGCCACGGCCCGGGTCCAGGAGGGGACGGGGCTGTTGGCATACGACGAGGACGAAGCCTACTCGCACATCAGGGTGGACACGAAGCTCGCGTCCGAGTCGGTCACCAAACCATGGGTGCCCGCGTGCCCCACCAACTGCTATACCATCTTCACCCCGAAGGGGGTCTTCGCGTCCTTCAAGGACCTGTACGAGCACAATCTAGAGGCTTCGAAGGACGCGTCGGGGAAGGTGGACAGCAGCAGGGTGTTCGCCCAGACCCTCGAAGATGTGGCATCGTCGAAGCTGCGCTTCGACCACATCGCGTGCGTCGCATGCGGAACCTGCGGGGCCATAGGTCCCCCGGAGATGGTGACGTTCAACCACGAAAGGGACGGACACGGAGTAAGGTACAAGTTCGGCTGAATCTCCCGTAGCCCACAAAAAGATAATACTTGCAGCGGGCGGCCCCGGGATTATTCGGCGGGCGAGGAGACAAGTTGTCCTACAACTACTTCGAAAGGCTGGACAGGATTGTCAGGCTCCACCAGGAATGGAGGACTAAGGAGTGCCTCAACCTGATACCGTCGGAGAACCATGGAAGCCCCCAGATGCGCGCCATGTTCCTGGCCGACCTGGGGAACAGATACAACGCTCCAGACAGGTTCTACAGAGGGACGAGGTACGCTGACGAGCTCCTTTCGATGACCGAGGAGCTGGCGAGGAAGGCCTTCGGTGCCAGGTACGCGGACGTCAGGGCCCTGTCTGGACACACTGCGGACATGGCTGTGCTCCTCGCACTGACACAGCCCGGGGACAAGATACTTTCGGTCCACCCGGACAACGGCGGGTACCCCGGGATCACCCACCTGGGCCTCGGGAGCCTGCTCAGGCTGGAGAACCTCTACTTCCCATACGACGACAGGACAGTGAACGTAGAACCCAGGGAGTCGGCGGCTCTGATCAAAGAGAAGCAACCGAAGGTCGTCTTCTTCGGCGCCAGCTTCATACCTTTCCCGCACCCCGCCAGGCAGCTTTCTGCCGCCGCGGAGGGGGAGTGCGTCTACGATGGTTCGCACGTCCTGGGGTTGATAGCGGGGGGCGAGTTCCAGGATCCTCTGAGGGAGGGGTGCTCGCTCTTGATCGGTTCCACGCACAAGAGCCTTCCCGGCCCCCAGGGGGGGATGATCCTCTCGAACAACGAGGACGCGTTCAACAGGGTTGCAGGGAAGATACACCCCGGGATAGTGGACAACATACACCTTGACAGGGTGGCCGCCCTGGCCGTCGCGCTCATCGAAATGATCCAATTCGGGCGTCCCTACGCCCAGGCGGTCGTCAAGAACTCCCAGGCGCTGGCGAAGGCGTTGGCTGAAGACGGGGTCAGCCTGCGGGGGTCCACGGTCGGGTACACTAGGTCCCACCAGATCCTCCTCGACTACGAACCGGAAAGGTTGAAGGCGCTAGCTGCCAGGCTAGAGCAGGCGAACATAATCGGGGACAACGGCGGGAGGCTGGGGACGTCCGAGCTCACACGGATGGGGTACGGCCCCGCAGAGATGGGGACGGTGGCGGAGCTGGTTTCTATGATCGTCCTGGGGAAGAAGCCCCCGGACTTTGTCCAGAAGCGCGTGAAGACCCTTGTAAAGCAGTTCCAGCAGCCCAGATTCGTGTTGCAGTCGGTACCCAAACCGTTCTAGGATTCGGGCACCTGGTCTTCGAGATCACCCCATTCGACACTGTGGCTGCCTCCTTCTGACCACTGGTGAGAATCGCTTTCTGCTGGCTAGGCCGCCCTGTGGACGATCCCGAGGGACTCGTCCGTCAGCTTCATCGAATCCTCACGCGTGTACCCCCCCGTGAGGGCTCTGATCGCATCTATGTTTTCAGGGACTACTATCGCCTCCTGGTGAACACCGAGGAACATGTACGCTTCGCCGTCGACGACGGTGACCGAGTCCTTCCAGACGCTCGCTTCGTAGACGTCGTTCCTGTCCCTCCCTCGTTCCCGGGCCCAGTCCATTATGTTCGCGGTCGACTTGAAGCCTGACTTTCCGTCCACCAGGTTGAGCCTCGGTGCGACCTGGAGGGCCTTTACGACCTCCTCCTTGGTCGCCGCCTTCTTCAGACTCAGAATCAGGCTGTGCAGGTGCATGTGTGTGGTAGGGATCTTGAACGCCATCGTCACGATGGGAATGCTAGGGAGCACGGTCTGGACGTCCGGCCCATGGTGGGAAGGAAGTGTGGTAGGGTCGAGGACCACTGCGTCGATGGGTCCCTTCTTTACGTCGTCGGGGTCTGTCGCCCTCCTGGCGAGGACAGCTCTCGCCCGGGAGACCCCTATCGCCTTGTCCACGGCTCCCAGAGTTCGGCAGAGGCCCGTGGTGTTGCACGAGACCACCCTGATCATGTCCTTGCCCCTGGCCCCTTCATAGTTGCACTGGGCCACGAAGGATGTCCCTGTGAGCTCGTGCTCCTCCCCTCCCTGGAATATCGCCCTGACCCTGGCCTGCTGGTAGATCGTCTTATTCGTGGGCCCCATGTCGTCGGGAGCGCCGTCTACCACCACGTCAACCCTCTGCAGCAGGTCGTTGAGCGTCCCTCTGACGGTGTACCCGGCCCCGTTGAAGGCCTCCAGGCTCTTCATGTCGAGGGCGTAGAGGTCTATCCCCTTGTCCCGGGCTACGCCGTACTTGTAGTGTGGGTGCGCAGCCGTTACCCCCACAAGCTCCATGTCCTTCTGCTTCCTCACCGCGTCCGCGACTCGACGGCCTATTGTCCCATAGCCGTTGACCCCGACCCTGATCATCGTCGTCACGTGCGCCCCGACCTGGGCTTATACAGCTTCATTGCGCGTTGCCGCCCCACTTCTCTTCCGACCTCTCAAGCGCGTCTATCAGGGGGAGCCTCTTCCCCGCGAGGTACTGCACCAGGGCGCCCCCTGCCGTGCTTATGTGGTCGATCTGGTCGTGTATCCCGTACTTTCGAAGGGCTGTGGAGAGGTGCCCCCCGCTGATTATGGTTGTCGCCAGGGACGAGGCCATCGCCCTCAGCAACCCCTCCGTGCCGAGGCTGAAAGCGTCCCATTCGAAGGCGCCCGGAGGACCGCTCATGAAGACGGTCCCCGCCCCCTTGATGAACCTCGAATAGTGCTCCACGGTCCTCGGTCCTATGTCCCAGACCTGGGTCGGGGTGCTCACCCCCAATGGTTCCGTATCCTTCCTTGAATCGTCGACCTTCACGCCGACGTCAATCGGCATCGCGAACCTCTCGGGGTCCTCGTCGAGCAGCTGCCTCGCCTTCTGGACCAGCTTCACCTCGCCGTCAATCCCTAGGTCTCCTCGCAGTTTTCCCGCCGCCCTTAGGAAGACAAGGCCTACCACGCCGCAGAGGAGGACCCTGTCCGCCCTGTTGTTTGCGATGAGCGCGTCTATGGCCTCCAACCTGTCGCTTACCTTCGCCCCGCCGAGGACGGTGACGTAGGGCCCCTTCTCGACGGACACGATTCTGTCCAGCATCCGGAGCTCCCTCCCGACCGTCCTCCCCGCTGCGGTCGGCACAAGCCCCGCGAAGCCCACTATCGAGGGGGAGGCACGGTGGGCCGTCGAGAAGGCGTCGAGCACGCACGCGTCGACGTGTTCCCCCAGTCGCCGCACGAGGAACGTCCTTTCGGCCTCCACAGGCTTGTACTCCTGGTTCTCTTCCGCAGTGAAACGAAGGTTGTCGAGCAGCAGCACGCTCCCCTCCTGCAGGGCATCGATGTCCGAGAGCGCCTTCGGGCCGAAGACGTCCGGGACGAAAGCGACCGGCTTGCCTACGATTTCCCCCAGAGCCTTGGCGTGAGCCTCCAGGCTGACGTAATCAGAGCGCCCGACCCTTCCCTGGTGGGAGGCTACCACCACCTTGGACTTCGGCAGGTCCCTGATGGTCATAGCGGCCTCTTCGAGCCGAGCCTGTTCCATGAGCTTCCCAGTCATAGGATGGATAGGCGTGTTGACGTCAACGCGCAGGAAGACCCGTTTCCCCTCGAGTTCCAGGTCCTCCAGCGTCAACATCTTGATTGGCATTGGCGCCTAAGAGGCCGCCACCCGCGTCCGATTATATGCCTTGCGACCCCGTCCCTCCACGCTGCCGGGCGCGTCGGCGGTTAGGCCGGGGGTGTTAAGATTAGCGCGGCGATACGAAGGTAGGGCAGGCGGCGATGTCTTAACAGGCCCATGGAGTCTCAGCCGGCCCCTATCAGGATGCTCGTTACGCCGCTGAGGATGGCGAGCACTCCGAGGGTGGCGGTCAGAAGGGCTATTCTCTGGCTTCCCGCGACCCTTAGCAGCACTCGTATCAGCGCGATCCCCACCAGGACGGCCACCACTATTGACAGGAGGATTGCCGGGAGGCCAGCTGCGTTTATCGCGGTTGAAATTTGGTCTGGAGAAAGGACGAGGGTGACTCCTGTTGCACCGATGGAGGCCGGTATCAGGGCGAGGAAGGATAGTCTGAACGAGTCCCTAGGGTTGATGCCGAGCAGGAGCATAGAGGAGACCGTGACTCCAGACCGACTCACCCCCGGGAATGCGGCCAATCCCTGGACTATCCCTATGGCGACGATCTCCTTCAGCGAAAGGTCGTTGAGACCCTTGGTCGGCTTTTGCTTCGATCGCGCCACCGTTATCAGGACCGCGTCCCCCAACAGGACACACCCCAGGGCTATCATTGGGATTCCCAGCACCGGCCCCGAATAAGATTCGGAGACGGTCTTGTAGATGACGACCCCCAAAACAGCTGTGATTGCGGTAACGACGATCAGGAACTTCAGCAGAGTCCGCCCCTCGTCGTCTCCCCTCCCGACAAGGGCTCGAAGGACCTTCCAGACCTCCCTCCTGAAGTAGTAGACCGCCGCCATGAAAGCGCCCGCCTCGAGGAACAGCCCCAGGGCGTACCCCTGGGTGAAAGACAGTCCGAAGAACAGGTTCGACACGATAATCACCTGCGTCTTGCTGCTTATCGGAAGCCACTCGCTCACCCCCTGTACGATTCCGAGGAGAACCCCGAGCAACCAGTTCGACAACGTTCGACGGCCGGCCAATTGGGTAGCAGTATAAAGCGTTCGTGAAAGGGCTCCTCCTCCGCCACCCCATGAAACGCCGAACTCGCCCGCGGTGCTAACCTTAAAGACAGGAGGAGCCAGTCGCGCGAGAAGCCTGTGCAGAACGGGACTCTGACCAACATGTTCTGGGGGCTGTTCCTAATCTGGTTCGGGATAGTAGCCGTCTGGCTGAAGGGGGACTTTGGCGCCACGCTAAACCACCCGCTCTTCGCCATGGGGACGGGCGTGCTGCTTCTGGTGATGAACCTCTGCCGCTCTGTGCTAAGGCTCCGCGTGAGCGTCCTGACAATGGCGCTAGGGGTCCTGCTGGTGGTCGCCAACGCCCTTGTTCTCGCGTTCGGACTGACAGTTCCTTTCCTCCCCGAGCTGCTCATCATCGCCGGGGTGGCCCTGGTGATAGGTGCGTTCAGGACGAGGAACTACCAGACATTCTAGACCCCGAACCCATGAGAGCGAACGTGGATGTTGTAGAGCTCCTGATACGGTGTCACGAAACTGCAGAAGGGGCACTTCTGGAGGTTCGGGGGGAGCAACTGCCCCGTGTCCCTCCGCCCGCGAGACCTGGCGAGGGGGTCCGGCGTGTGGACGATGATTTCATCGCCGTTAGACTCGACCGAGTAGTACTCGGCTCCCCTGCGTTTCGACACGAAGGCGCGGACAAGGGTGATCACTTCGCTTGACGAGACCGTCTCCGAAAACGTGTCTATGACTATCTCGGTGTCCCTGACCAGGGCCATCCCCTTCCCGCCCAGCCCGTCAGAGATGGCTGAAGCCAGTGCGATCTGCTCGTCCACGGTCATCTCCTTGCAGTACACCTCGATCAAGCTGTGGCATCTAACACTTCGATGATTAAACGGCTTGCGCACAGTTCATCGACGTCGATATCGATGTCGATTAAGGGTCAGGCCATTGGCAATCCGTGTCCTGACGATGATGCAAACGGCTTATTCCGGACCAGGCCTAACCTGTTAGGGAAACCCGAATCTCTTATATACCGACCCTGAAAGGTGGTTGCGTCTACTTGCATTCGTCCTCCAGGGGTATCGCGACTGTTTTCCTCGCCATAATTATCATCGTTGTGGTTGCCGTAGCCGGTGCGGCCGCTTATGTCGCTCTGTCAAGCGGCTCGTCCTCTTCCACAACCACTACGTCTCCGACTAGTTCCACGACCGCGACTGCGACGTCATCATCAACAGCAGCATCAACAGCAGCGTCCAGCTCGGTCACTTCATCGGCTGCATCGACGACATCAACGACCCCTTCAAGCACTAGCACAATTGCAAGCAGCTCGTCCACCATCCCAACGAGCAGCTCTTCCTCCTCATCCTCGTCCTCTTCTTCCTCGTCAGCTTCAACGTTCACGTGCTCGTCGACGTCCTCCACAGGGACGACGACGAATGCTACAGCCGTCGATTACACCCCTCAATACATCGGTCTCATCAAAGAGTTCAGCGCCATCCAGTTCAAGTACTCAAGTAACACCCAGAACGAGACGTTCGGCTATACCACGAGCGCCATATCGCCTGGCGTTTACAACGTGACGATTAGTGCTTCAAGTATGGCAGCAGGCGCATTCTCATTCGTAGTGAACACGAACAACAGCACGGTGATCTCTGCAAATCTGGAGGGATACGTCGTCACCGGAGCTCAGGCGAAGGAGGAATTCGACAGCATCATGGGCATTTTTGGCCTTGAAGAGTACTACACCGGAGAAATAGGAGTCTTCACCGACCCAGCCTATTTCACGAACCAGGGGACCACTACCCAGACTTTTGGTAGCGTATCGTTCCCGGTCACAACGTGGGGCCTGAACACGGCCAATGAGCAGATTAGCTACTGCGGAGTGAACGCGTCGATAACTTCCTACACTCTGTCCGTGGGGACCCCGCCTGGGACTTCACTCCTGTTCATCACCGAACTCCAGTTTTCGGGGACTTCGCAGGGACAGACCAATAACTTCACGTTCCAACTGCTCTCGATATCTCTGCAAAGCTGAGACTGGCAGCGACTACACGCATAACCAATGCGACCGGCTGTTCATGAAGCCCGTTGTTGTGTAATCGTCATGGGACTTGGCTTCTAAGACGGAGACTGGACGAGGTCGTTCCACCCCTTTGCGATTTGCCAGGCCTGTTTCACGAACCCCGCCTGGGGGGGACGCTCTGGGATTGTCTGGAGCTTGAGCTGGTAGACTCGAGGCGTCTTCTGATGCTTGGCGTCCCAGATGGCTACATCCTTTTCCATGAAGCCAAGGTCAAGGAGCTTTCGAATCAGCTTCGTATAGAAATTGTGATAGCTGTACTTCACGCCCAACTTTCCTGACTCGAGATCTTTCGCAAAGAACCTGAGCTCCCTCCTGGTCATGGAGAGGGTGTCAACCTTCTTCATCTTATCGATGGTTAGCTTAGCCGCCCTGATGGTTTCGTCCCGGTCACCAAAGAGGAAGTTGAGCACCTTTCCCCTCCCGATCGACTCTTCGTTCCACCAGAGCTTGAGGCTCTTGTTCGACATATGAACGGTTCCCCTCCAGGGTTCAAAATTAGCAGGCGGGTAAGACTTGGTTCACCAGCGGGTCAAGACACGGCGTATGAACGGATTTGGCGCCAGGTCTGCCCGCAGAAATAATGGCAAAACCGTGTCAGGGGGCTCAAAATCGGGTTGGCAATCAGTCCCCCCGCGAGGGAACAGAAACTGGGGTTGGTGGAAAACGTATAGTGTATCCTGCAGGGACACAGACCCCCCTCCTGGCCCAAAGAATCACCATTCCGTAGGTCAGGTATTTACTAAAGTCAGCCGGTGACCCCAGGGGGGAACCAGAGTCAACCATCTCCCAGCAAGATCAGCCCACCATTGGCGCAGGCTACTGTCCCGAACAAAAGTTTTCTGCGGAGTAGTATTTCGAGGCCGTAGACACCATGCATTCCAGGCCCAACATATTGCCGTCGTGGACGCCTTCCGTTCAGGGGTCGGGGAGGTCCCAGCTAGGCATGAACCGGCTTATCGCCCAGCGTAGGACTCAGGTAGGGTACGGCTAAGGGAATCCCACGAGTGGGCGGAGGGCTTCAATTCAATAAAAAATGGGGACTCAGTAGTAGTAAGTCGCTGACACTATTGCGGTGCCGTCAGTCGCTCCGGCCGCAAGCAGTGCTATGGTATTCAACGTGCCTGGGGATACTGGTATGATGGCGTAGTTTATGGTCGGAGAGCTGCTCGGAGCGAGGAAAGTCCACTGTTCATACACTCCGTTGAGGTTGAGATTGGCAGGCTTGGCAGTGGTGTTCAAGTAGTATCCTGGCAACGTGAAGGCAGAGACATTGACGTACAGGTATCCTGCGTAATTGGGGGAGAAGCTAACGAATGGTGTCGACGAGGCGTGGGAAGTGCCATAAATCGTCACGTTAAGGTTACTCACGAGGATCTCTGAGTAGGATAGATTAACTATTTCTGAATAGTTCGCCTCTACCGATTGGGCCAATGCGATCTGTGAGTGCAACGAATTGATGGTGGCGACATCGGTCGCAATTGTTGTGCCGTCGGTCGCTATCGTGGCGTTGTCAGTTCCGAGGGTGGCGTCGAGGGAAGCCAACTCTGCCCTGTCGCTTGAGATTATCGTATTGAGCGAAGAGACCAAACTCTTGAAGGCGGTGACGTTCGCCTGCAGGACCACTATGGAACCTGCCTGAGAACTGATTGTCGCAGATTGGGATTGGATAGTTGCACTCTGGGACGATATCACCCCGCTCTGGGAGGCGATGGCCGCGCTCTGATCCCCTATCTGGCTCTGCTGGGAAGAAATGGTCGAGTTGTCCGAGGAGATCGTCTGGCTGGAGGTGACGTAGACGTATCCGAGGCCCGCTGCGAGAACGACTAACACTACCACTGAGGCGAGCAGAGGGAGTCTGCTCGGTCGCGTGGTCTCCATCACTCCATTATAACGTCCGGAGTGGGTTTACAGGTTTCCCCTAAGTTAGATGCCTCCACGTCCGAATCGCCGTTAAGTCCGTACCGACCTTGATATCGAGGTCGATATGGGGGCCTCCTGAAGGGGGTGGAATTCCACCAAGAATGGTATTCGAGCCTATGGTTTCTAGGAAACCCCAGCATATCTGAATATCATGGCGCGGCCCGGGTGGCAGCCTGTCGGGCTCGTTGTCGCATTCGTTCTTCTGGGGAGCCTGGCTTTCTACCACATACACAGCCTCGAGTCAGCTCAACCAGAGGAACTCTCCGCACGAGCTTCTACATCAATGGTGGGCTCGTCGCGAGTCTCTCGCCGGGGGTTCTGAACGTTAACTTCCTAATCGAAGGGCCCGAAGTCAAGGGATTCGGTTCCATTGCGCCCGTAATGGCTCCCTCGACGTCTACGGGGGCCTGCTTGGAAGCGACTAGCCAATTGCCGACTCGCAGCTCTACGGTATCTTCCTTTTGACACGGAGGGTCTTCCTTGCGAGTTCGGTGACCCGCCTGTCGTGGGTGGTCACGAATATCGTCTTTCCCTGGGTCAGGTTGTCCCCTCTGAGTAGCCCCAGGATCACCTCGGCCATGAGAGGGTCCAGAGCCTCCGTCGGCTCGTCCAGCAGGAGTATCGGGGGGTCGTTGACCATCGCCCTTGCGAACGAGACCATCTGCTTCTCCCCCACACTAAGGGTAGACACGACACGCTTCGCCTCCCCCCGGACCCCCACCTTCTCTAGAACGTAATCGACCTTCCTCTGGCGATCCTCCCTTTCGACCCTGGCGAAGTGCAAAGGGAGCTCAACGTTCTCCCGGACGGTCAGCTCTGGTATGAGGGTCTGAACCTGGGGGACCAGCCCCACCGTTCTTGCCCTGAACTCCCCCAGGGCGTCGTCAGTCATCCGTGTGATGTCCTCCCCCAGCACGAGGATGGTGCCCGAGGTCGGCTTCTCGAGGCCCGCGAACATGTTTAGCATTGTGGTCTTCCCGCTCCCTATAGGGCCAACCAGGGCCACGAAGGTCCCCTTCAGCAGCTGGAAGTGCAGGTCTGTGTAGATCTCTGTCTCCCCATAGGACTTTGAAACGTGCTTGAGTTCGACGGAGTACCTGCCCAGCGCCGAAGTTTCGCTCCGCTGAAGAACGCCTAGCTGCTCCAAGTCCTCCTCCCTCCGGCATACACACCAGCGGCTGCAGCGGCGGAAGAAGCGAGGATTACGCCGACGACGGCGACCAGGACGGAGACTGCGCCTCCCTGCCCACCAAGGGCGACCCCCAGGGTCGAACCTATTCCAGCACCGAGTGCAGAACCGGCGATGCCGTAGCCGATTACAGAGAAGAACACGGCGCTAGAGAGGCTTCTGCTGCTCGCCCCTATCGACCTCAGGTTGGCTATGGTCTGGCTCGACCTGGCGTAGATGTCCGATGAAATGGCCGATGTCCCCGCCGCCAGGGTCACGAAGATGAGCCCGAGCAGGGCTATCTGCCCGGGGAACCCGATAAGTAGAATCGCGGCAGCGGCATTTGCGGCGACGGCAGCAGCCACGGTGGCGACTACTAGGTGCGTCGACCTCGACACCTTCAGGCTTCTCGCGAGGAGTTGGCCTTGCTGCAGAGACACCCCCCTGCTCATGGGTTCACCCCCACGAGTCCCGCCATGGCAGTGTCAACTCCGTCTGGACCCTGCCAGCGGCCCTATTGGGCCGTAGCCTGGGCGGCTTTCTGGACGGGGGCTACCTGCTGAGGCTGAGGCTGGGGCTGCGACTGGGGCTTCTGGGCGGGTTCTGGCGCCAGGGGCTCGGTGGCCGCTTTCAACATCTTGCTGAGCTCCGCCATCTCCTGGGAGTTGCGCGTCTGCATCGCCTGGCAGCTCTCGGACGCGACCTTGAATGCCGCCTCGTCGATCTCTCCCGCGCGGAACTGGACCTTCACGTCTACGAGGAACTTGTCTAGTGACTCCCTCTGCCCCTCGAGCTCGCCTATCCGTACGACCATGCTTTCAGCCAGGGACTTGTATGACCCCTGTATCTTCGCTGCCTCCTCCTGGTACCTCCCGAGCATGTCGTCGAACAGTGTCCTGGGGACCTCCCCTTCGCGAGCAAGCTCTTGCAGCGCCTTGGCCCTCCTCCTGACACCTTCCATCTCCTTCCCCAAAGATTCGCATTCGACCTTCCATGACGGTATGACGACAAAGCCTTCAGCCGTCGACACTACCCTCTCATTCGGGAACTCTGTGAACTCGCCGTTCCCGGTGTCCACTCCGACAGACTTCAGGTCCCCGGAGGTGTCGACGGAAAATCCGACAACAAAACCGACATACCTGCCGTAGGTGTCCTTGACTGGCTTGTTGACCAGTCTCTCGAGAGCTTCTGCTCGCATGTTGCCCACTTCGGGCCTTGACCGGATATAGTGAAAGGTGTGAATTTCAGCGCGCTATTCAGTCAAAAATAGGAACAATTTGGCTTGCGGTAGTCCCCTATCGATATAGATATCGACCTTGATGGGGCCCAGGGCCATCTTCGGCGTTGCGAAGTACGCCTCTTGTCGACGCATGCGGATCGTCTCGGCTACAGGACCCTGAGCCGTGAAGCCTCGACAGAATGGAGTAGACAAGCGCCATCGAGCGAAATGCGGCCGGATTCATCCGGAGGACCCAACCGAGGACCCGCCCCCCGGGGAGCAGGGAGACGACTTCCGGGATGGCGTTCGACCCGCTTGTCACACTCCCTCCGGGACCAATCATATGAAATGACGCAAACCTTAGTGCGGGTGGCAGGGCATCTAGTAGCCCCTCGCTGTCCACTTCAGACAGCGGAAGGTAGCGCATCTTCCCGTGGACGTCCAGGAATTCTACGACGTTCTTGAAACTCGTGCAAGGGCCGCACCCCGCGTCGTAGGCGAGCACGTGGGCCATTGGACCCCCGGGCATCCTGCACCCAATTAAGTAAATCTCCACGGCCCGGACCAGGACACTCCGGGAGGTCACGCGGCGCTGCCGAAGATGAAACGGCCCAACTTTGTGAGAATCGAGTCCGCCGGCGTCGTCCTGAAGTAGAGATCCAGGTTGACAAGACCCCTGGGGTGATTCGTCCCCGCCCCCAACCGAAGGAGAGGCGTGTTGTCGCACTGCAAGGCCACGTTCGCCAGAAACTTGGCGCCATCCTCGGCAGATGGGCCGGGGGACGCCTGGAAGGACATAATCTCACCAGTATCGACGTCCCTGGCAAGCCAGAGGTGGTAGGAGGCGTCTCCGATGCTCACGTCGGCCCCATCGATGGCGACGACCCTGCGGATGGTCTTCCTCTCCCTGGGAAGGCTGGTCACCAGAGCCACAAAGGCATCTCTAACCGCTATGTAGGACAGGCCTCCGACCATCTGGGCCACTTCCCTGTAGGAGTAGCCGGAATTGCAGAGGGCTGCCGCCAGGACCTTCTTGGTTACCGACACCCGGTTACGCCTGTACGCGTGGACCGATAGGGCCCATTCACTGAGGATGGACAGGGGGCCGGGCCCATTGACGGGAGCCGGCTGGATCTCTGTGGTCGCCATCTAGGCTGTTAAGTTAGGAGGCACGAGAGCATACGGTGACGGTTCCACTTTCCTTAACAGATTGGTTTCACTGGTTTGACAAGGGAGCCCGGACCGCAGACGGCTAGAAGTAGAGGTACACGAAGGCGATACCTAGTCCGATGAGGAGGCCTCCCCACAACAGTTTGTTCCATCGAAACACCTTGGACCCGTCGAGCGGACCAATGGGGAGCATGTTGAAGAGAGCCAGGAAGACGTTGATTCGGACGCCGATGTAACCTACGAGGTACAGCAGGCTGCCACCGTTAAGAAGGAGCAGGGGTGTGAAGAGGGCGGCGATGGCGATGTTCATCATCGGGCCAGCGACTGAAATCACCCCGTTCTCCTCCTTTGTTATGTTCGTTCCCGAGATGTAGGTCGCCCCGGGAGCGGCGAAGATGAAGCCTATCAGCGAGGTGACCAGGGCGAGGACCAGCCCCATGGGCCACATCCTGAACTCGGCCCAGTACCCATACCTCTGAGCGACGAATTTGTGGCTGAGCTCATGGAAGACGAACCCGGGCCCCACCGTCACCAGCGATATGCTCACTAAGGTGACGGCGTCTGATGCGCTGAACTGCCCCGTCGATGCCAGCTGGATGACGTTGAGCCCCCCCTGCGCGAGAGCGAAGGAGAAGGCCACCCCGAGGGCAATCCAGGATATCACGATGTCTCGGATCTCTATCCCTGAGAACACGTGCGCCCCTTTGCTGACGGGGTATGCGGGCTGCGGCTCGGGGGTTTGCCAGGTGAAGGTCGTCTGGGGGGGAGCTACTATTGTCCTCCTCTGGGTCAGGTCCCCCTTGCACTGGTGGGCCTCCGGCAGTCTATGGTCGGAACAGAACACGCCGCCGCAGTAGTTGCAGATAAATGGTAGCGCCTCTTCCCTACCACAGAAATCACACTTCAATACTTCAAGGCTCCTGTAGGAATCCTTCTTTCGGGGTCCGTCGAATGTATTTTAATTCTACGTTGCCCCGGCACAACCAACCCCGTAAAACACGCTTTTCCTTGAAGGGCCTAGCTCGGCTTTAGCTGGAACTCGCAGGCGTCCGCCCCTTTCAGGACGCACTTCGTCTCCTTCGAATCGTAGTCGACCCCGAATGTCGCCTTTGCGCCTCCGACAAGGTATCCTCTCATGAAGTTACACCCCCTCCTGGAGGAGCCCCCCGAGGAGCATTCGAAACAGTCGTCGACCCTGACGGTGAACGCGCCCTTCCCGGGACCCTCCTTCGCATGCAGCACCCCCCACCCCTGCGCGGCCAGGAACCTGTTAAGGACCCCCGTCTGTGCGCGTACCTTTTCGGCACCCACCGCCCTGCTCATCATCTCAGCGTTCCTCAGGCCCATTGCAACCCCCTCCTCGAATAGGAGCGAGTCACCACCGCTCCCCAGCATGTTCGAGACCCGCTCAAAGACATGCACGAGGCCATCCCTCCGCATGAGGATGTACTCTTCGTCCCCCACGACGAAACCGGTGTGGAAGGTGTCTACGAGCAGTCCATCCTTTCCTTCGTACACCTGTGCAGAAATGGCCGCCTTCGAGCTCATTATGAGCTTCTCCAGCTCCCTTCCAGTGAGACGTGGGGAAAGGGCCTCAGAGAAGCCGCTGAACACCGCCGTGCCGTCGCTGCGGGTGTAGGTGGTCGTTCCTATCAGGTTCACCTTCGTCCGCACCAGATCGAGGATAGAGCTGTAGGACCCGGGAGCATCCGAGAGCGTGACCACGACATGAAAGAGCTTCTTCCCCGGGGCGTAGTGCACCGGGAATATCTTCTTCTTGCCTTCTTTCATCTATTTCGCACCGAGACCGACGAATTCGTTCACGACCTTCTCGGCCATCGGTATGAGTCTCTTGGGGACCTCGTCCTCTAGGACAGTGATTCCGTACTCCTTGGCGAGTGTCGCCGCACGTGCCCCGAGCTTGGGGGAGACGCACAGGACCGCCTTCTCCGGCCCCACATCGAAGACCTTTACGTAGAACTTCAGGACCTTCATCTCGTCGACTTCTTTGACTGACAATTCGGTATCGACCACGATCTTCGCCCTTCCAGGTTCGGGCACGAGGGCGAATGCGAACTCGTGCTTCACCCCGGACTTTCCTATGATGGCCGCAGGAGCGTGGGCCTTTATCCCCCTCCGGTTCATCTCGCTCGCCATCGTCTCAAAGTCACCCTTGGTCTCCACGACGAGAGCGAGCGGCGTCAATGGTAGGGCTAACAGGAACGCCGGAGAGGCACCCTTGAGCATCAAAAGGGCGGCTTGCACAGCCACCGCTGCAAGAATGCGCCAGAGCCTCAAGCTACGCCCAACCCACCGGCGTTGGGTAGGATTATAGGCGTTTTCGCTCCCCGAGGCGTTTCACGGAGTCCGCCACCAGGAAGCGTGGCAAGTTACAGGTGCGAATGATATTCACAACATTGTCAGCGTTGCGAACCCCATCAGGTTCTATCATGTAATTGGGACGTTCCGGACGATGGCTGGATACCTCTACGGTGGAAAGGACCTGGATCCCAGGGGAGAGCCGATTGGCTGGGGGACAGTAGAACACGTCGGCCAGCCTTCATTCTGCGAGATGAGGAGTTGCTCCGATTTCGCGTCATGGCGGATTAGGTATGGAGGGGAGTCAGTAGAGTACTGTACAAGGCACACGCTTTCTTCCATGAGGAATCGAAGAGTCTGGTCAGGGAAGTAGGTCGGGTGTTCCGACGGCCTTCGAGATAGCCTCAGGACCGTCCGCGCTTACGATTCTCTGATTTCCCCCGTGGTCTGACAGGTCCTTCAGGCCGTTTCCGGTCGCGATGCAGACAACATTGGCCCCCTGGGGGAGCTTCAGCTTGGTCAGTGCTGCGAAGGGTGCAGCGCTCGCCGCTTCCACCAGGAGCCCCTCCTCCTTGGCAAGCCTGTTCTTGGTTTCCATTATCTCCTCATCGTTCACGACAACAGCCCCGCCCCCGGACTCTGATATCGCGCTGAACGCTTTCTTCCATGATACGGGGTTTCCTATCCTTATGGCCGAGGCTACGGTGTTCGGCTCCTTCAGGGGCTTGAACGGCCGACCCGATCTGTAAGCTTCGGCGAGGGGGGCGGCCCCTTCGGCCTGCACGCCAATCATCCTGGGGAGGGCGTTGGCGAGCCCCAACCCGCGAAGTTCTTTGAACCCCTTCCAGATCGCACTGATGTTGCCCGCGTTCCCTACGGGGAGGACTATGCAGTCGGGAACACAGCCGAGCTGTTCGTAGATTTCGAAGGCGGCAATCTTCTGCCCCTCTATCCTGAAGGGGTTCACAGAGTTCATGAGGTAGAAGCGGTCGTCCGTCCTTACCAATTCGAATACCGTGGCAAGGGCTTTGTCGAAGTTTCCCTCCATCCCAAACACCTTCGCCCCATAGGCGAAGGCCTGCCCCAGTTTCCCTGAGGCGACCCCGGCCTTTGGTACTACCACCACCGCGTCCATGCCCGCTCTTGCTGCGTAGGCTGCCAGGGACGCTGCCGTGTTCCCCGTGGAGGCACAGATCAGGGCCTTGGCCCCCAGGGTCTTCGCCCTCGTTACCGCCACGCTCATGCCCCTGTCCTTGAACGACCCCGTGGGGTTCTGGCCGTCGTTCTTAGCGTACAGGTTGTCAAGGCCGACCCTGGCGGCGAAGAGCCTGGTCCTTACGAGGGGGGTGCCCCCCTCCTCGAGGGATACCGGTTCTACATCCTGCGAGAACGGGAGAGCACTCCTGAATCTCCATATCCCTGGCCCCCTTCCGGCGAAGAGGGAGCTGCCATCTGTATCCCTCGACAGCCTAATCTCGAGGAGGTCTCCGCACTTCCTGCAGGTCGAGTCCGGTAGTTCCGTGCTCGCAGGGGTGCCGCACCCTATGCAGAACAGCTTCCAACCATCAGACCTGCTCAATTATCCTGGACCCCCCACCCACCCCCGTCACAAATCCCTCGCTCCGTACCCCCGCCCCCTTAAACCCATGAAGCATGGACTCTAGGACGCCTCTCGCCTTCCCCCTGGCCGTTGCGGCGAGCACCGTCGGACCGGCCCCGCTGATGCAGACCCCGAACGCGCCTGCTTTCAACGCCGATTTTCTGACCTCCTCGAACCCTGGGATCATGATAGATCTCCGGGGGTCCACGAACCCTCCCTGCATCCCCCTGCCAATCCATCCCAGGTCCCCCCCAGAGAACCCATAGACCATCATGCTCGCAGATGCGACAGTGGATACCGCCCCGTCGAGCGACAGGTGCTTCGGGACTAGAGTCCGGGCATACTCTGTCTTGCGCTTGGGAAGGCGAACACTTGGGGTGGCCAGGCAGAGGGCGAGCTGCGGGGGAGCCTTCATCCCGACGACCCGGTGGTCCCCCGATACGATAACAAATCCCCCCACGATCGCCGCAGAGACGTTATCGTAGTGCGCGGCCCCCGAAGCGATCTTTTCGCCGACCCCCGCGTACTCTATCAGCTTCTCCCTGTCCAGTCCCAGGTCGAAGAGGGCGTTCATCCCTACCGCCGCGGCCGCAGACGAAGCGGCGCTGCTCCCAAGCCCAGTGCCGACGGGCACCCCCTTGTGGAGCTTGAGGGAAACTCCCTCCCGAATCCCCTCCCCGCTGATAACTGAGCTGGCCACCCCGGCGACGACGTTCTTGCCGGGGGGAGTGTCAAGGTGCAACCCCTCCACGTGGAGTCTAACCCCACCGCCGGACCTCTGGAGCGTCAGGGTGTCGACTGGTTTCTGCAGAGCGAGGGCAAACACGTCAAAGCCGGCGCCGAGGTTGGCAGAGGATGCCGGGGACGCCACCGTTACTCTCGCCTTCACTCCGGGCACACTATCCTCGAACGTGGTTGACGACCCGGCCGTGGAGGGCACGGACCGCATCCTCCGCATCCGCCTCATTCACAACGAAGGAGATGTTGAGCTCAGAGGACCCCTGGGCGATCATCCTGACGTTTATCCCGCGGGAAGCTATCGCTTCGAAGATCTTCGCCGCCACCCCTCTCTCTCCTCTCATGCCAGCGCCCACGGCGGCGACCACGGCGACCCTCGGATCTCCTTCCACGACTATGCCCTGGTTCTTCAGCTCTCGGCGAAGGGCCTCCTCTGCAGGCCTGAGAGAAGTACGTCTGACGATCATGCTTATGTTCGCCTCTGACACGCTCTGTGATATCATCAGTACGTTCACCCTATTCGACGCCAGCGCGGAGAAGACCCTGGCCGCTATTCCTGGTCTCCCCTGAAGTGTCTCCCCGGCGACGGTCAGCAGACCCACGTTCCTCACAAACGCGACCACCTTGACCACTCCCCGGCTCCTGGACTGTTCCCTGGTGATGAGAGTGCCCGGGAGTTCAGGCCTGAATCCGTTCTTTATGCGGACCGGGACTGCGCCCGTCCTGGCCGGGCCCAGCGCGAGCGGGTGCATGTTCTTCGCGCCGAAGAAAGCGAGCTCCTCAGCTTCGGCGTAGCTCAGCTGCGGCACGGTCGCGGGTTCTTTCACGACCCGAGGGTCGGCTGTCAGTATCCCGTCCACGTCGGTCCAGATCCACACTTCGTCCGCGCCGATGGACGAAGCGAGAAGAGTGGCGGTGTAGTCGGAGCCCCCTCTCCCCAGAGTCGTAGTCTCCCCACTCGTGGACCTCGCGACGAAACCTGCGACGACGGGCACCTCCCCCCTGGCAAGCTTCGGGAGGAGCCGCTTCCTCACCGAGCGAGTGGTTGTACCCGAGATTGGCACCGCCTCCCCGAAGGTGTTGTCCGTAACGATGCCTGCTTCCCCCCCCGACAGGCAGGATGAGGCCATCCCCCTCGCCCTTATTTCCGCCGATACTATGGGAGCCGACAGACGTTCACCGAACGAGACCACGAGATCCTTGGACCGGGGGGAGAGCTCCCCCAGGATGGATATCCCCGAGAGCGTACCCTTCAGATTCCCCAGGCTGGCCTCAACGCCCCCAACGAGCTCTGTCTTCCCATCCTTCTCCACCGACGAGTCCTCGATTGCTGAGAGGTGCAACCTCTTGAGCTCGTCTATGGTCAGCAAGATCTCGCGCTCGCTCCAGCCGCGAGCGTCTGTTGCCGCCTGTAGCAGAGTTTCGGTGACGTCTCCCAGGGCCGACACAACGACGACGATCTCCGCTCCCTCCTTGCTGACCCTCTCGACCAGGTCCCCCACCCGCCGGATCCCGTGAGGTGAGGCAAGCAGGCTTCCGCCGAACTTCATCACAAGCCTGGTCAAACCCGTCCCCTCCTGTCCCCACGGGCGATAGCAACAAGGTCCCTGAGCACCGCACGGGACGTGGCGACCCCCCCACCTGAGGCGCCGGCCACGACCCTCTCCCCGGAGTCCTCGCAGCGGAAGACCGCGACGTTTGTGGCGCCGAACACGTTGAGCGGGCTTCTGGGGTCGACCTCGACAGGGCCCACCTCGCAGGTCTCTCCTACGGTGGCAAGCGGCCTTATCGCCTTCCCCCTCGACGCGGCCTCCCGAACGTCCTGCGGGGTAAGATGCCTTATTCCGCGCATCGGACTGACGTCCTCCAGGGTCAGGCTCTTCCCCATCAGGTGGTCGGCGAGAATGACGAGTTTCGCGGCGGCGTCAAAGCCGTCGACGTCGAGCGACGGATCCGCCTCCGCGAGCCCCAGTTTCCTGGCCTCTGCGAGTGCTGCACCATAGTCAGAGCCTTCGTCCTGCATCTTTGTGAGGATGAAGTTCGAGGTGGCGTTCAGGACCCCTCTGATTCCGACTATCTTCTCTGCCTGGCGGCACGCATCTCCGGTCTCTATCATGGGAATGCCGCCACCGACGCACGCGCTGTAGCGGAGAGCAACTCCGGACCTCGCCATTCCTGTCAGCTCTCGGAAGTGCTTGGCCAGGGGCATCTTGTTCGCTGAGACCACGTGCCTGGAAAGCCGGAGCGCTTCCCTGATGTGCGAGAGCGCCGGCTCACCGTCCTTCGGATTCCCCGGGGTCACTTCAACGACGACATCACTGTCAACGTTTCTGATCAGGTCCAGGGCCCCCCTTCTGTCTTCCCCGACCCGTCCGCTCGACCTCTTCCTTTCTATCAGACTCTTTGGATCGAGCCCATCAACGTCAATGACCGAAGAAGAGGAGTCTGCTACAGCGACCAGTCGGAAGCTTAACCCCCTCTCATCCAGGAAACCTTTCTTCTCCGCCAGGGCCTGGGCGAGACCCTGTCCTACCGTACCGAACCCGAGCAGGGTCACTTTCAACTATCCGAGCAGACCCTTCCTGTACATCAGTTCTGCCGTCAAAATCGTCGACCCTGCAGCGCCCCTTATGGTGTTGTGAGAAATGAACGTCAGTCTCCCTGACTTCGGGTCCAAGCCCTTCCTTATCCTCCCCACGACCACGCTCATCCCCGGCACCGTCCCCGCGTACCTGTCCAGCCTCGGTTGCGGCCTCGCCTCCTCCCTGGTGACTATGATTGGTTCGGCCGGAGCCGTCGGGAGCTTCATTCTCTGCGGCTCACCCCTGAACCCCTCGAGCAACTCCGCCACCCTCGGGGGTTCGAACCTGTCTTCTGTCTCAACGTACATCGACTCCAAATGTCCATCGATGGTGGGCACCCTGTGCACCATGGCGCTGATGTCGAACCGTGCGGGTGCGACTCCCCCGGTATTCACATCCCCCAGCATCTTCAGAGGCTCTTTCTCCACCTTGTCCTCCTCGTCCTTGATGAATGGGATGACGTTCTCCAGGATGTCAAGGGAAGGGACACCAGGGTATCCAGCGCCGGAGACGGCCTGCATGGTGGACACGATCACTCTCTTTAGGCCGAGGCTCTCGTGGATGGGTTTCAGAACGAGGGCGAGCCCTGCGGCTGTGCAGTTGGGGGTCGCCACCAACGACCCTCGCCACCCCTGTTTCTTCTGGCGGTCAACGAGGGCGAGGTGGGTGGGGTTGACCTCAGGGACTACGAGAGGGACCATCCTGTCCATCCTGTGAGGGCTGGCGTCAGTTATCACGTTGTATCCCGCCTTGACAAACTCTGGTTCCAGTACCGCTGCCGCCTCCGTCGGCAGGGGAGAGAACACCAGGTCTGCGTCCCCCAGGGCCCCGACGCTCGTCGGTCTAACGGGTAACCTCAGCACCTCCGCCGAGATGGGGAGACCTGCAGTTAAGGCCTGCCCGTACTTCTTCCCTACGCTGCTTTGACCGGTGACCGTTGCGACCCTGAAGAACGGATGATTCGATAGCATGCTGACGTACCTCTGCCCTACCATCCCCGTCGCCGATAGGACAGCGACGTCGAGCCTCCTGCCGGCCGAGTCACGCAACGGAGGAAGGTAAGACGCTGGCTCTTTTAGTGTTTGGATTGACCATGGGGTATTCACTCGAGTGGGAGGCCGGGCTGCGCCGGCATATCCCTACTTCCTGCCGACACCCTTGAAGGCGAACCCCGCCCTTGCAACGACAGAGGGCGAGACCACGTTCCGGGCGTCCACAAATCCCGCCCTGGAATTGACAAGCTTAGAGAGCTCTTCCAGGTCGAGATGCTTGAATTCGTCGTGGGCTGTCCCTATGACGAGGCAGTCCGCTCCCCTCGCCGCCGCTTCGAGGCTGGACTTTGCCTTCACCCCGAACACCTCCTCTCCCCTGTACATCGGGTCGTAGATTTCTAGCCTCGCGCCCATCTCCTTCAGCCTCGTGATCACCCTCTCTACCGGAGTGAGTTGGACATCCTTGATGTTCGGCTTGTATGCGACTCCCAGCATCGCTATCTTCGAACCCCTCACCGTCTTGCCCACTTCGTTCAGCGCTTCCTCAATCAGCTCGACCGCGTGGTCGGGCATCCTGTCATTGATTTCCCGGGCCATCCGGATCAGGTAGGGGATGTTTCCTGCCTTGATGGCCTCGGAGATGAGATAGTACGAATTGGCAGGGAGGCAGGGCCCTCCGACACCGATTCCCGGATAGTGAGGCATGAAATTGTACTTCGACGCGCAGGCGTTGATCACCTCTATGGTGTCCACCCCCAGCTCCTCAAAGAGGAGCGCAAATTCGTTGGCCAGGGCGATGTTCACGTCCCTGAAGAGGTTCTCGGTGAGCTTCGCCGCATTGGCGGTCTTCGGATCGCTCACCCTTATCGCCTTCACCCCGAGCGCCGCTTCGTAGAGGGAGACTGTGATGTCGGTCCACGAGGGACCCACGCCTCCCACGATGCGTGGGAGCGTCTTCATGTTCTGCATTATGTTCCCGGGATCCGAGCGCTCAGGGCAGCTCACTAGGCCGAAGTCCTTTCCGACCCGGAGTCCCGATTCATCTTCGATCGTCGGACCGACCATGTCCTCGACTATGCCCGGTCCAACCGTGCTCTCGACTATCACGACGCTCCCTCTTCGGAGGGACTTGCCCAGGGTTCGAGAGGCCTTCTGGACTGCAGAATAATCGGGGGTCTTTGTCTCGTAGACCGGCGTCGGAACGCAGATTATGGAGAAATCTGCTTCTGCGACGGCGTCCCTCGCTTCGAGCGTCGCCCTGAGATTCCCCGAGCGGACAACATCCCTCACCAGGTCGGCCAACCCAAGTTCGTCCGTTAGCCAGCATTCGCCCGCGTTTGTCTTATGGACGACTTCTTTCTTGACGTCTACACCAGTTACCCTTGCCCCTGCCCTCGCAAAAGCGGCAGCCGTTGGGAGCCCTATCCGTCCGAGTCCGATGACGGCGATCTTCACCTTACCCTTTCGGAGAAGGTTGGGGATGTTCTCGGCGCTCAGGGGGTGTTTAGTCACTGGAAGACCCTCCTTTTGTGCCTGCGACCCTCCCTCTGCGCCTCAGGACGGCTCCCGCCGCGAGTGCGCACAGTATCGCCCCCAGTGCAAAGGCGGGCCTGTACGGCCCCAGTTCGTAGTACTGGAAGCTAATTGGAGAAAAAGGCGCGAACAGTCCCGTATCTATGGCCATGTGCCCCATGAATCCTGCTACCACGACGAAGTCAATGTCCAGCGCTTTAATCGTTACTGCCGTTACGGTTAATGCGCAGACCAGGAATACAAGCGAATGGGCAGGCCTTATGGTCTGTGAGAAACCAAGGTACGCTGGCAGGTGGTCTATGTCCAGGACCACCGTCAGGGCAGGGGTCAGCGCCACCAGGGGGAGCCCCTTCCTGCCGTACAAAATGGCGCTCCCCACTCCTAGAAGTAATCCGAAGATCGCGAGCTCCGCCAGGTGCCCCGGGATGGTTTCGTCCGGCCTCGTCCCTCCCACCTGCGCTGCCTGAGGGGCAAGAAGAATCCCCAGTAGCGTGAAGA
>DASPPO010000003.1:0-60694 GCA_035625455.1 Nitrososphaerales archaeon
CCATTATCTCAACGTCGGGGGCGTCTATGGGGTTTGTGGTGGCTACCAAGTGCTTGATGCGAGGAATGGAATAGACTTCTGCTTTGCCAATACTTCTGTCACTCTTCCCACACTATGGGAAGAGCGTTGCAGCACTGCCTACATTTCGCCCAGCTCTCCAAATGCTGGCAGCATCTGTGCCGAATCCCTCGCTCCCGTCACCCTGCCCACCACCTTCAACATGAGTTCGGTGGTTCAGGGTGGTGAGGGTGGAACCGACTTCACTTACTACTTCGGCATCGTCTTGACCAATAACGAATTGATTAGGGTGTCAATGAATTCCAACAATTATGTGGACTTCGGCATCTACTTCGACAACAGGACTGGCTACGACACAAAGGCGCTCGCAAACGAAGTCCAAAACAACGGGGTGAACCTGCTAAATGCAACAGACACCGAATTCTATGACAACCAGATGATGCCATATGATGGTGGCGGGCTGTATATCTTTGAATTGTCGGTGATGCAGCCAACGCCGATTGCCACCGTGACATTCGACATTCGGAGCTTGACAAATTGAGACGCTGGTATGTGGGCCTTGTTCTTGCTGTAGCCTTCACGCTCTTCTTTGTCTTCGTCCCTGTAGTCGGGACGCATCTCGTCCCCTGCCTCATTGGCGGGGGCTTCGGCTATGCCTCACTTTCGTTTCATTTCTTCGGAGTTGGGGGAACCTACCAATACGGGTCGTACGGGTTCTTGACCCAGGGGATTCCCCTTTGTTGGTGACTAACGAACAGCTCGTCCAACCCCGCCTCGTCCAAACCAACTACGAATCGCTCTGTTCTCATCACCCGACCCCCCTTTCCCGACCAGCCTAGGCACGACTTGGCGCAGCTCGGGACCCAGACCGTCGGTTGCTCTCCGGAGGATAGGTGGGGTGTGTTGTTGCGCCCTGCTAGGCGCGGTTAGGCACGTCCGGGAGGCGAGCCGAACAGCAGCATACGGGCTCGTAATCCTCCGGGCCAATCTAGGACGGGGGTGGTCTACTCTTCCTGGAAAGGAACGCCGAGCGCGTTCGCCATTATCCTGCGCTCAGCGCTGCGAAGTATCTCGCTCAGGGTCGATGGCTTTACTCCGACGAGCTCGCTCAGCCCCGTAAGACTGATCTTCCTGGGGAACTCGAAGTAGCCCTGGGCGACGGCCGTGGCCATTATCTCCTTCTGCCTCCCCGTCAGAGTCGCCTTCCGCTCGAGCGGAGCTACGTCTTCGATCCGAGTCTCAATGCCCTCCTTCGAGAGCCTGGTCAACACCTGCCTGAAGTCGCTTGTCTTCCGGGCGATGAACCTCCACGACGCCGGCTGGATTTCTGAGTTGAGCGGGCAGTCTAGGCAGACGATCGCCACGTCGTTGGACGCCCGGCATATGGCGGGTCTGTCAAGCACGACTAGAAGTGGAATTGCGTCCCCCGGTCCCTCACCTTCGATAACCTGCCTTATCCCCTCGAGGTGCCTGATCGCGGTAGTGGCAGCGCGGACGTCCTGTTCGTTCCCCCTCAGCTCCATCAGCAGGGACATCCCGGTCTTGTTGAACCCCTTGCAGTCGACGATATTCAGCTTGGCCCCATGCAGCCTAGCCGTGTCCTGCAGCCTGTTTTCGGTCCTCACCTCGAGCGCAATCTGTCGGAGCATCTCTGAACAGGTTAGGGTAAGTGCCGTATATTTAACGCGGGAAGACGATTCTCAGACTTGGAAATCGCGTTCGTGCGCCCGTTCCCCCTAACTTGTTAGGGGGGGATGCCTGACCAGCTCCTGCCATCCTATCTGATCATGGACTCGGCGATAGAAATGGGGGACAGAAACGGAGTCCCTCTGGCAGGATATCCCCGTGATGACCTGCTATCTCGGACCAGGCATAGTCCGCCCTCCTAAGGTGTCCGGGGCTTGACTCCTAGCAAGTGAGGTGCGAATTCGAGATGCAGGTGGGGGAATGGCAACTGTCCAAAAAGCCGAGGTGCATCAGCTCAGGTCAGGGCGGGCAGGTCGACCGGCGGAGGCGGAATCCCGGGGTGCCGCGGCGTAGACCGTGAGTTCCTCGAAGAACATCCTTCTGACAGCCAATCGTTTCAGCTCGAACGACCTCTTGGAACACATCTCTTCGAACTCCCCCACACTGGCTTCGTCGTTGAGGAGAAAGACGATCCTCCCCGGCTGTTTGACGGTCCGAAGCGCCTCGCGCAGAAACGCCTTGGGAACTTCGAGCCCCCTCCCCCCCTCTACCGCACGGTCGTTGGACACCTCCACCGCCAGATATGGGGGGTTGAAAGTCACCAGGTCGAAGGTGTCGGGCCGGAAGCAGGACGCCGCGTCCGCGAGCACGAACTCGATCCCCTTCCCCCTCCAGTCGGAGGTCGTGGGCCTGAGGAGGTCGGTCCCCACCGCCACCTCGAACAGTTTCCTGAGCTCAAGGAGGTTGCCACAGTTGCCCGCCCCTATCTCCAGGCAGCTCTCCCCTGACAGCCCATGAAGGGCGCTCCTCAGGAGCGAAGAGTCCTCGGACGAGGTGTAGGCCTCTCCGCTCATTCGGAGATGGCGTCGTCCTTGAAGGACTTGTACTCTCCCGGGGTGAGCACCTGTGTTATGTTCTGGGTTTGATAGAAGTAGGCCGGCGTCCCGTCGGGGGAGAATGCGGGGCTGTTGTCAGGGTTCTGAAGCCTGTACACCTTCACTACGGCCGGCTTGATGCCGAGGACGGTCCCGTCGTCCAGGGCGTAGTAGCTGAACCTCTCTTGGAGCGGCTTGAAACCCACGAGCTTCCCCTTGGGTTGAGGCGAAGGAATCATGGTCAACCGTCGGCCGGGGGCGTTAAAAGCGTGAACTCGCTACCAGCTTCTGGACACCGGAGCTGTACTGGGCAGCCTTTTTGGGGGCGTACGCCACCTTCTCAGGAACTCCGAGGACCAGAGCGGCCCTTCTGAGCACCGCCTTCCTTTCTCCGTCACGGATTTTGAAGGTGATCGGCAGGGAGGTGGCGAACTCGACGAGCTCCCTGGCTTCGAAGGGGAACCTGGGTTCCACGAGGCCTGCACAGGCCGCGACGTCCCGTATCCTTCCCCTGGACGCATACTCCCTGAGGTCGGTGCTCATCATCGCTTCCGCCGCTCCCCCCCCTCGCAGCTTCTTGGCTTCTGCGTACTTCGCATACCCCCCGAACAGCTCGTCCGCCAGCTGCCCGAGCAGCATTGTCCTGGCCCCGGCACCGTGGGCGGCTCTTGAGACCGTCGTGTAGAGGCACCAGAGGCTTCTGTCCATCAGGGATGGCGTGAACGGGAGGTCCATGGAGGAGAGGGCGCCCCCCACGTCGTCCTTTGTCAACTCGCGCGTGACCAGCGCGAGCCCCATGGCCTCGGCTGCTCCCCGCGCCCTGACCACGTCCCCGGAGTCACCCGCGTAGGCCGTGCACGCGACCACAGCCGTGTGATTCGCCGCGCATTTTGCAATGACCGAGCTGTCGAGACCCCCCGAGAAAGCTACTGCGACCTTCTCCTCCCCTCCGACGGCCTCCGCAACCGAGCGCTCGAGTAGTCTTGCTACCTCTGCCGCGGCCGACTCGATGTCCCCTGCGAAGGGACTCAGTGCTTCGACACCTGTTCCTTGATCTTCTTCGCTACCGCGGCCCCCACCTTGTCGACGAGCGCCAGCCTGTCCGCCGGCGCCTCCCTGATGTCCTCGAGGGTCCGGAAGCCTGCCGTGTAGAGGGCCCTCGCCCTCACCCGCCCCACACCCTGCAGCGTCGTGAGCTCGACGAGCTCCTCGCTCACGCCGCTCGCCACCCTCATCCTCAGCGTCTCCGCCTGCCTGACCATCTCGGACATCTTGAACAGCCTGGCCAGCTCGCCGAGAGAGTGCAGCAGCCAGTCGGCGTTGTCCACCGCCCTGTGCATGTCCCCGGGCTCAACCCCGAGCCTCGAAAGAAGCTGCTCCTCCCTCCACTCGTCGATCCATCCGTGGAGTGCCATGACGCTCCGCATTTCCTGAAGGACTCTGTCGTAGTCGGCGAAGGTCCTCGACGTGTGCCTTTCGAGCATCTCGGACGAGTGCTCTTCCAGGAACGCCATGGCCTGGTCGTAGTCCTTGCTTCTGAGCGGGAACTTCGGTTCGAAGTCTGGAGACGAGGCCACCAGGTGCAGCAACCCGGCGGTGTAACTCCTCCCCTGTTCTGCATGCCTCACGCTGTCCCTGAACATGACCCCCGTCACAGGGTCGATGTAGAGCATGGATACCCTCCTCCCAAATTCGGTGGCGTAGAACAGGTTACCATGCGATTCGAGCAGTCTCTCCCCCAGCAGGTACCCGAGGGCCTTCTCCGTGAGCCTCCCTGTCTCCTTCGCCCCCACCTGCATGGCGAGAAGCGTCTTTCCAAACAGGCTGTCCAGGTCTGCCTTCGATGTTCCGCTCCCGGTAGCGATTGTGGCGAGCGTATGAGACCGCATCGCTGATTCGTCGGAGAGCCTCGACTGAATGGGCTCGGGCGGCTCCTTCGCGTAGTGCTCTAGGAAGTCCGCTGAAGGTGCAGAAGGAGGAGGGACAATCACCGTCTCTCCGTGGTCATCGTACTGTGGTCGCCCCGCCCTCCCGGCCATCTGTCTGTACTCCAAGACAGAGATCTCGGAGTTCCCACCATGTTCCGCATCGTATCGCGTCATGTCCGCTATCACGACCCTCCTAGCGGGGAGGTTCAGGCCCATCGCCAGTGTGGGTGTGGCGGCGAGAAGCTTCAGCGCCCTCCCCCTGTAGTAATCCTCGACGATCCTCCTGTGCTCTGCCTCAAGCCCCGCGTGATGGAAAGCAGACCCTTTTGCCACTACCTCTGCCAACAGCCTGCTGAGGCTCGTCTCCTCCCCCGAAGTCAGGATGCGCCTCGAAGCTTCCGAGGCGGCTTTCTTTTCCTCTGGGCTCAGCTGTCTTTGGGTCAGCTCAGCGGCCCTGGTCGCCAGGCTCACGGCTCTCCTCCTGGTGCTTGCAAATACCAACGCCTGTCCTCCCTCCTTCACAGTGTCCATCGCCAGGTCTATGGGGGCACCGTATGTGGATCGGGGGACCTGGCGCTCTCCGCCGTCCGTGAACAGGATTCTGCTGTAGTCGTAGACCCCCTCGCGAAGGGGTACGGGGCGCCAGTCGAGCTCCACCGGAATCGCGTGCAGCCATTCTGCGAGGGTCCTCACGTTGCTGATGGTGGCGGAGAGGGCGAGCAGCTGGGCGTCGAGCCCCAGGTGGAGGGCCTTCGTGAGTATCATCTCGAGCGTAGGCCCTCTGCTGTCGTTCCCCGCGAGGTGCACTTCATCCGCTATGAACAGTCCCACCGAGTTCAGCCAGGACACCCTGTGCCTCATGACCGAGTCGAATCTCTCGTTTGTCAGCACTATCACGTCCCCCCTCCCGAGCGACTCGCCGCTGGAATCGTAGTCGCCCGTGGAGATGCTCGTGTAGATGCCGAAGCGGGTCAACTCTGAGAACTCGGCGTACTTTTCTGACGCCAATGCCCTGAGGGGCGCCAGGTAGACCACCTTCCTCCTCTGTTCCTTCGCCTTTCTGTACGCAGCCAGCAAGGCGAGAAGCGTTTTTCCGCTGGCAGTCGGGCTGGCCACCACCAGGCTCTTCCCGTCCAGGAGGCCTGCCCTGACGGCCTGCTCCTGTGGCGGATAGAGCTCAGAAATACCCTTGGCCCTGAAGAACTCGACCAGCTCCTCGGGCACTCCTGCTTCTTCTAGCCTCAACTGGCGGCCTCCTTCGGCCTAACCGCCGAGACGCCTGAGAAACCCGGGTTTCGATTCGTAAACCATCCCTTCCCTGAACATCGTCCGTATCATCTTCTCCGCATCCTCGTCTGAAAACCTCGCTTTGACCAGCTCCTCCTTGAACTGCCTCCTCTCGACCGGCTTCTTGTCAGCCCCCTCCAGATTCTTGAGAACCTCGAGGGCCGCCCTCATGTTCTTGGTCTCGCCGGCGGGCTTCCCGAACTGGATCCCAAAGTCCGTCTTCTTCGTGGTCGCGTCGGTGAGGACATCCTCCACCATCCTGTTCATTAGCGCTATGGCCGCGAGCGCGTCCTCCTCGGTGACAGAGTCCTTCAGCAGCACCTTAGCCCTCGCGGTTGAGAGTCTGATGAGAGCCTCGAGCGTCCTCGGGGTTGGGGGGATTGTGTCTTCCGTTCCCCCTGTCTTCCTGAGCTGAAGGTAGAAGTCTTTCATCCTCTCCATCGCCTCCTTCGTCAGCTCGGGTGACTGGCGCTTCGCGTAGGTCAGGTACTTCTTCAGTAGGCTGAATTCTATCGGGGGCGGGGTGGCGTAGGTCCTCTTCAGATGAACCGCCAGTATGTGGCTAGCGAGCCTCTCGTCCTCTGCCGGCGTTGGCTGGTCTCTGAAAACAAAGATGAGGTCGAAGCGGGAGTTATGACATACAGCTGTATCCGCAATGAAGTTCTCCGAGCCAGGGACGGAAAGGTCGTAGACGTACTCGGGAGTCTCTTCTGCTTCCGCTTTCTCTACGGCGTCGATTCTAGCGAACGACACGTCCCCCGAGACGACCCTGTCGAGGTAATTGACCGTCTCCAGGACGTTTTCACCTTCTGGTGTCAACATACAAAAAATCTGTCGCCCCGAGCTTGTGAGAACCCTCTCCTTCTGGACCATCCCCAGCCACACCATGTTCGAGATGAACTCGGAGCAACTCCCTTCCGTGATTCCGAACCTGTTCGCTAGGTTTGTCACAGTGCCAGGGCGCGCAGAGACCTCGCCGAGCTTGGATATTTTGCTCTGGACGTATATTGCATTCCTGAGTTCGGCCCAGCGTTTCGGCGTAAGCGCTCTCCCATCAACTTTGGTCGGGGCAAGCCCGCCCAAGATTGGCTTAAGTGCTGGAACGACTTCCGAAAGTGGTGGGTAGCACAGGCCGTTGTTGGACTGAGGAGCCGTCTTGGGGATCGGAACCAGGTACGAATCGGTTGACATCACGCGCCGCCCTTCGATTACTGACTCGTGTGCTTCGGTTTCGAAGACCGACGCCACGTGCCCCATCTGTGCGAACAACTGCAAGAGTTGCGAAGACAGCTCTTTGCTGGTCGTTACACCTGCGTCCCCTGCGTAGTAGGCCTCGACGAAATCCCGCTTTAGTGAGTCCGGCGCATTGAATACGATGTCAGGTATGCGCTTCTCCTGCGCCCCGCTTTTTAGTCCGAAGCATCCCATGAGAAATTCCACTACGACCTTCGATCTAATGTCGACTCTCACACTTGTCTTCCGCTTGTCATAGGCAATGGTTGGTTTCACTTTGAAGAGGGACTCGCTGATGCGCACGATTTCAGAAACAATCTTGCGGTCTTTCTTCGTATCCAATGCGAAGTCCACGGCATAGACCCCCTCTGATTCGTTGTACACCATGGATCCCTCTGCAACGAAATAACCCAACAGCCTGAACAGTCTCTTGTCGACCGGAACATAGGCGGGCACATAAAATCCGCTACCCTGTCTGGAAATCGAAACACGAGCCAATTCATCCGCGACAAGTTCGCGGAAGCGCATCGCAGGCACTCTTCGAAGTCTTCTCTCGTACTGTTGCAGTCCCGCCAGCCTCGCCAATGCCTTCTTCGGAACCCCATGGAGATAGGCGCCATTTCGTGAGATGTAATCGAGAATGTTGTACCTGCCCCTTAGCGTTCCTTGGTTCGGAAGTTGCTTCGCGAACGCAACGTAGTCTCCTTCCATGAGAGTAGATGCGGGTTTAAGGACGAAGTGCCCCTTGGCAAAGGTGTAGATACTGTGACCTCCCGTCAGAATTAGGCTCCTGCCCTTGAATCCTATCCGGTAAAGGTCATCTGGGCTTCTGTGACGGAATACGTACCGCAGAGGTTGCCATTGAATCTTGAAGTCCTCTCCCACGGAAGCAACCTCTATACCTTTCGACTCGACAAACACCGGGTGACCCTCGTGACCTGGTTCGTAGAATGAATCCACGAATTCTCCGATTTTCTTGCTTTGGACTACGCCGTTGGCTCTGAGTAGCACTTGCTCGTCGGGCCCTACCGACAGGAGCGGCAAGGGTAGGGTCCCTATGTTCTCGGTGATGTTCTGGAATGGGTTGTACCTGCCAAGGACAGGATTACACGCGGCCAGTATGGCTGTTCTTGCATTCAGCGTCGCGTAGATCCCCCCCTTGGCGACGGTCACGGTCTGCTGTTCCATCATCTCATGGAGCGCCGTCCTGTCTTCAGGTTTCATCTTTTCGAACTCGTCGATACAGTTGTGCACTATTACTCCGTTGGCGACAAAGTTGTGTGTTCCTTCCATTATCAGGTCGTACACGTATCCGCAGTAAGGCGTCGACTCGATCGCGATGATCTCGTCCAGGAAATACTCCTTGTCAAGAAGGCTTGTCAGCCCGCCGAGTGTTTCTGGACGAATTCCCGAATGACGTTCGATTACCTCAAGCACCTGACCGACCGAAGGCTGTCTCACCATTTTCTTGTAGTCGTAGATCGTAGACGAAACTCCTTCCCTCCCGAATTCGGTTGTTCGCATTCCATCGAAGGCTTCTGTGAATGAACCTTGGACGAGACTGGCGGGGAGTTTTTCGGATACTCCCGAGACCACATGTCTTCTAGCGCCCGGGATTTTCTCCATCTTCACCGAATACATCCTGAGAGCACGTTGGAGTTTCTCCACATCCGACCTTGCGCTGATTACAACGATTCCCACGCCCTTCCTGACACCCTTGTATGAACCGACCACCCCAAACCTTCTTAGCGCCAGTAGGAAGCTGAGGTTCGTCGTCTCGTCCGAGCTGATCTCATAGGTTACATTACAAGTCTCGTATCTCTTCCCTTTCTTGAGGCAACTCTTCTTTCCATGGCAACCGTCGGCATCTGTCAACCCTGAAATTACTCCACGGAGTACTTCGTCGGGAAGTGTGAGTATATTCCCGAAACTCGTACCTGTAACATATTCATAGATGTGACCGAACGCACGTTTTCCCACGCTCCATTCGATTCTCTCACCAACGAAGCCCGTTCCGCTAACTCTGCATTCAGTTGATCGCTTCCTGAATGACAGGGGACCGAAAACAGGCTCCCAGTACTCCCTGAACCGGTCGATGTAGGCTTGGTGCCTCGGTGATTGGGTGACTACCATGGAGGCTCTGCGTTTTGAAATATTGACCGTTGCGTCTCCTCGGACGAATCCGCATAGATAGCCCATCTCTGGCGTCAGCGTTGCTGAGGCAACGAAGCAGCCATCATAGACGTAATGATTCCTCTTCCACTCCTGATCGACGCCTAGAGCAGCAGTCGTCTTTCTCAACTCTGTGAGAGTAGGTTGGGGCCTATTCCTGAAATAGCTCTGAAGTCGCGGGACTCCTATCTGTCTCCCTGCTTCTGCCAGAGTTCCAAACTTCGCTTCTAACACTTCCCTCAAGTTTGCCTTCTGGGTGTCTGTTAGAGATACGACAGAGGTCCCTGGCAATATGTCCCATAGGTATAGTGTATCGCGAGTCGGCGTTGGAATTCTCATTGGGGCTATGGCAAACTCTCCGATGGTAAATTTCTCAGCGGCTTTCCACCCCAAGCTGTTCCCATCAAGTAACTGGTGGTCAGGGGTCAGAAGCAACTGGTTTCCTGACCTGAACGATAGACGTACAAGAGAGCCAGAGTGGAGCCGTCGCCTTATCTTCTTGGCATGATTCAGCTTGACTTTGGAATCTGCTTCGTCGAAAGAAGGCAGCCAACCGTCGATGAGGCCTATCTCACTGATGCCGCTTTCTCCAACAGACTTGATGAAATCAACCCTCCCTGCGAGCTCACTGACTGACATAATTCGGTCATTGAAGATTACTTTGCTGCTCGGATGGAGGCATGCAATTCCGAGATCGGCCAAAACTACGACTCCTGCCTCCAACATGAGCACGTTCTTTTCCCTAATGACGGCCGCCGAAAGCCCGGCTGCCGTCGTGCCCCGTCCAGATGCGTACAGACCTCGTGGAGCGACCTGAGAGGCGAACTTGAGCAGCTCGCTTTTACCAGTTCCAGGGTCGCCCACGAATAAAGTATTAACGTCTCCCCTAAGCTTTGTTCCATCAGGCAGTGCGGTTGCGCTACCCCCGGTCAAGAGGAGGAGTATCGCCTCCTTCTCCGCCTGGTGCCCCAGTATCACCGGCGCAATCGAGTTGACGAGTCTTTCGTACGCGTCGGGAAAGGCAGCGATCTTCCTGATGAGCTCCTCGTCCTCCTTGCTGATCTGAACCTGTTCCGGCTCCTTACCCCTGACTTCCACGTGATTGCAGTCTATCTGGGACCTGAACAGCCTTGTCTTCACCTGCCCGAGTGTGTAGTCGGGGACAGCTCTCACCACACCCGTGAGGACCACCCTGTCCCCGGGCCTCGCCGTGTTCACGATGTCCCCCTCGACGTTCACGTCGAAGAACTGGGGGAGCTGGCCCGGAGGGAGCTCCTCTGGGAGCTCCTGGACCCTCACCACCTGGAAGTCGATGAACCGGCTATGCTTCCTGTCGAGCTCGAAATTCCTCACCTCACCGCAGAGCTCGCACTTTGGCGGACGCTTCAACACCAGGTCGTCCTGCATCTCGTAGGTCAGATGCCCGCTTGGACAGAGCCAGGCCGCCTCTGTCATCATGGGCCTCAGCTCCGACGTCCTCACGACCATCCCGGAGATTGCGATCATGTGATCGATGTACGAGGTATCCACCTTCCTCAGCGGCACCAGGTCGGTGAGGCTGCGCAGCCTAACGGTCAGCTCTCGCTTCACCCTGTCGGCGTAGAGTGCGTTCTCGCTCCTCATCGTCTCGAACGCTGCGATTCTGAACGAAGCCAGGGAGGAATCTGGCTCGAGCAGGACCCTGTTCGCCAGGTCGCTGTTGTACTTCAGCAGGTCTCCGAAGTCGACGACGAGCGATTTCCCCTCGTTAGAGACGAGTTGCGAAATCTTCGACCTGTAGACCGGGTTCCCGTTCCTGTCTGTCACGGACTTTAGAAAGTCTTCGAACTGCTCCGACAGCTTCCCACTCGCAAGGGTGGCCAGCTACTTTCCCCCTCCCAGGAGCCCAGCCTTCCACTCCTTGGAGAGCGACTGGGAAATGGCGAAGAAGGCAGACTCCTCCGGCGTCAGCTTCTCGGCGAGAGACGACGCCGGGGTGGACGAGCTCGAAAGCGAGAGCAGCTTGCTGAGCCTGATTCCGACGAGGTCGTAACAAACGGCCCTGAGCCTCTCCAGGTCCTCCCTCCTCGACTTTCCCTCGGAAACGCCTGCGGAAAGCGCCCCCAGCCGCCTCCTCATCTTCACGTAGAAGTCGGCCGGGAGTCCAGGGAGCTGCAGCGGTCCCATCATCTTCTCCCTGCTGAGAGCGCTGAAGATTTCGTTCTCGAAGGGGGTCTCGGAGGACTCCGCCATCCCCTGGATGATGAGCTCGTCAGCCACCCACCTCGGGAGGTCGACTGACTCCCCTTCGCCGAGCCGTTCGATGTGGAAGTCACCGACGTCGAGGTTCTCCACCGAAGACTTCATCCTCGCCCTGGTGGTGCCGAGCAGGTACTCCCTCTCCCTCCGCTCGAGCATCTGCCTTAGGGCGATTTGCTCTTCTGACAAAGCGTCCGGCCGACGGGCCCGTCTCGATAATAAACGTTGGGAGTTCTTTGCTTCTATTTCGCTGGCTCGGGTTGGGTGTCTCCTGCCGTTCCTCCCCCGTCACGGTGCCTGTTGAACCGAGACGTGATTCTAGATGCGAAGCTCCTCTTCTCCCCGTCTGTCGTACCGGTCTTCACGATTTTGCCTAGTACCCCCCTCTTCAGAGTGTAGGACGATTTCTCTCTGATTATACCCTCCGGCCTGAGGAAGAGGATTGTCAGCAGCATAAATGCGAAAAGCACATCCGCAATCGAGTTCACGTCGAACACGTTAGAGGCTGGGAGGTATGGCTGTATCTGCTGCACCCCTTTGAATAGAAGGGTGAAGAAGAATGCGCCGAGTGCGACCCCCGAGTTGTTCCCGACCCCACCGATGATCACTATCAGGAACGGCCAGAACGTCCAAGCGAACCTTGTCCATGTGTCGTACTCGACCGACCCGACGTAGAAGGAGTAGAGTGCCCCCATCATCGCCGCCAGGGCAGAAGCCACAATCAGCGCGTTTCTCCTGATCTTGGCATTGTCCTTTCCGAGGGCTGCCGAGGCATCCTCGTTGTCCCTCACTGCCCTCATCGTCCTCCCCATCGGGGACCTCACCACCCTCTCGACGAACAGGTAGATGGCGATGGCAGCGACCACCATGACCACCATAGCAACGAGGTCTCTGTAACCGGTGCCCAGCGTGGAGAAGTATGAGTATGGGTCGGGCACGAAGATCGGTTGTGATCCGCCTATCAGAGGCGTGTACGTCCTCAATACGACTTGGAAGAACTGCGCGCATCCAAGGAGAAGCATCCCGAGGTAGTCTTCCCTAAGACGAAGCGCCGGGTAGGATGCGAGGAATCCGAGCAGTCCCCCCACCGCCGCGGCAACCACCAGGGCTATCACGATGAGTTCCACTGAGAGTGTCGGATCGTTCACCAGCTCGTTGTTGACCTGGGTGATTATCCTGGCGTTGAACGTGATGAAGTCCTCCCCCTTCCCCACGTTTAGGACGTAGGCTGCCAGCCTCCCTGCTATCGATCCGCCGAAGGCCGCGCCCCCGGCGATGAAGAGCACCTTACCGAAGTTGGGGACCCCAGTGTACCCGAACTCTAGGTTCAGGCTTAGGCTGATGGCAAGATAGAGCGCGTAGAATGTGATGAAATCTATGCCGAAGCTCACCCAGTTTATTCCAAAGAGTACCAGCTGTGGGAGCCCGGACAAGCCCTACTTCTCCCTCCCCAATAGGCGTCTGATGTTGATTGAAAAGATGCCCTGCGGGATTACCATGAGCGTTATCACCATTATTAGCAGGGGGATCGCTTGCTGAAACGGGGTCACGTCCGGGCCGAATCCGTTGACCAGCTCGTACGAGATGAAATCCACTGGAAATCCCGCCGCCATGTCAGCCAGGATCCAGAGCCCGAAGGCGGCGAATATTACTCCCGCGGCCTTCACCCTGAGCTTCGGCCTCCTGATGAGGGCTATGCCACCGAGGAGGAAGATGACGCCGATGATTATTGCCCCCGCCGTCCCGAAGCCAAGCCCCAGCCCGAGGGTTCCGAGGATTTCGCTCCCGCCTATGATCAGCCCCCCGACGCATGCCCCGAAGATACTGGTCAGCCCGCCGAGGACGCTCGAGGAAAAAATCTCGACGATCAGGTTCGAGCCCGTGGCGGTCCCGCCCGGAAGGAATACAGTCAGGAGCCCGCCCGCGTAACCGGCGAAGCCTCCCGCCAGCATCCAGGATACCGTCGCGACCATGTCAACATTTATGCCCAAAACCCTCGCCAGTGGTGGGTTCTCCACGGCCGCCCTCATGGCGACTCCGAACTTGGTCCGGGTGAAGAGGAGGTATACGCACAGGACGATCACGGCGACCGAAACAGGAGCAACGAAATCGACACCAGCGTACCCTCCCAGGCTAAAGTCGGGGAGGGCGTAGAAGCTGGGAGCATCGATGTGGCCCAGGTCATACTGGAGATAGTTCGTGTAGATCTCGAAGATTCCGACAAACCCGATGTCCACTCCGAAGGTCGCTATCATGAGCGAGACGAGCGATGAGCCTCTCCTCGCCAGCGGGCGGAGGACTGCAAGGTACATGACGGCAGAGACCAGTGCCCCCACCATGAACCCCAGCGCGCTCCCCTCGTACGCGTTAAGCTTGAACACCCTGACCGCGGTGTAGGACGAGTAGAGTCCAAGGGTTACAAAGTCACCAAAAGCGAAGTTGGGTACCTTTGTGGTCATGTATGTTAGGGTGAGTCCCATTGCCATCATGGAGAAAAGACAGGCGTAGACAAGCGCCGATAGCAGGTACGCTGGTACCAAGTATGAAGGGCTCGCGCGGCGAGGCTTGGGAAGCTTTAAAATAGTTTCGCCCTTCACGTCTGCGCACCGTTGAAAAAGAGAGGTGCATCTACGGCAGCACTTATCGGAATACTAATCGTGGGACTTCTAATCGGCGCAGGCATCGGAGTTGTCATAGCACCGTCGGTCGGCATGGGTGCAGGCACTACCACAGTCTCCGGCGGAACAAGCACTACCACGACCACAGTGACAAGCGCAGCGGCCGGAGGCCTCTGCAATGGTCAGACTGTGACCATCGGCGCCCTTAACGACCTTAGCGGAGGCCTTTCCGCTCAAGGAAAGGGCGACCTAGCGGCAGAGCAGCTGGCCATAACAGACGTGAACGCCTACATGGCGCAGACAGGGTGCAAACTGACATTCGCGCTCGAGAACCAGGACTACAAGCTGGACACGCCGACGGCTCTATCGGAGCTGGAGGCGATGTACGCTGCAGGAATCCAGGTCGTTGTCGGCCCCCTGAACAGTGGGGCGGCCGCGGGGATCCTGAACTATGCAGACACCAACCACGTCGTCCTTATCAGCCCATCCTCTACCTCCATCGCCCTGGCGATTCCGAACGACTACCTGTTCAGGACCGCGCCTGACGATGCGGCCCAGGGACAGGCGGACGCACAGGAACTACTGAGCTCAGGAGCCAAAGCAGTCATCGTCGTGAACAGAGACGACACCTACGGTGACGGCCTTGCCAACTCAACCATCACCTGGCTCAAGCTGGACGACCCCAGTATCATCATCGGCGGCCCAACGAAGTACGACACCAGCACCAGCGACTTCACCTCCGTAATCTCCACCATGATGAGCGAGTACTCATCGCTTTCAGCCCAGGTAGGGGCGGCGAACGTGGCCATATACATCGTAGCATTCCAGGAGTACGGTAGCATCCTTGCACAGACGCAGACCGAAGCTCCGAGCCTCCTCAAGACTACACTACCATGGTTCGGGACAGACGGAATCGCCCAGAACTCTGACCTATCCAACTCGAGCAGCAGCGTAGCCAGCATTGCGACCTCGGTCGGCGTCTACTCGACCCTGTTCGGTGTGCTGAGCAACAACTCGCAGGCCAGTGCCTTCTACGCCAGAATCGCGGGCACGTCGGCAGGAGCAGCGATACTCGGCGGCGGAGCCTTCTACACATTCGAGGGCTACGACGACGTCTGGCTGGCAGCGCTCTCGATATTGACCTGCGGAGCCAACTCTGGAACATGCATACAAGGTGTCTTCACATCGGTTGCGGACCACTTCTACGGCCTCACAGGCGCAGAAACACTGAACGCGGCTGGCGATCGTACCCTGTTCGATGGCTCAGGATACCAGATCTGGAGGGTAGTCTCCACCGGAGCTAGCTCTTGGAACTGGATCCTCGCCGGATACTGGGACTACGCCACCGACGCAGTAGTCTGGACACCAGGCAACGCCCCCGCATAAGATAAGGAGTCCCCCACTCCTCTTTTTCGTGGTCCAATTTGGCAGAAATACTTCGGATTAACGAAGTGAGGAAGTCCTTCGGGAGCCTCCACGCCCTAGACGGAGTCACGTTCGGCGTCAACGAAAAGGAGCTGCACATCCTGATCGGGCCAAACGGTTCGGGGAAGACGACCCTGATCAACGTCATCAGCGGTTTCTACAAGGGTGACTCGGGAACGGTCACAATGGCGGGCAAGGACATTACGGGGGTACCCCCATACAAGCTATACGCCATGGGGCTGGCGAGGACTTTTCAGATCCCAAGCTTGTTTCCGAAGCTCACGATAATAGAAAACGTACTGGTAGCGGCGAAGGGGAATCCGGGAGAGACATTCGCCCATTCCCTTCTCAAGAATTCTTGGATCAAGCAGGAGACCGAGGCGACGGAGAGAGCCTACGCTATCCTTCAGCTGCTCGGCCTGGACAACATGTGGAACAGACAGGCGAACACCCTGAGCGGCGGCCAAATGAAGTTGCTTGAGCTGGCTAGGGCGCTCATGAGCGAGGCAAAGGTCGTGCTCTTGGACGAGCCCATATCGGGCGTGAACCCGACATTGGCGCACGAGATATTCGGGCGCATCCTCAAGCTACGTGACGAACTGGGGGTGACATTCCTCATCGTAGAGCACAGGCTCGAGATCGCGCTCAGTTACGTTGATGCGGTGACCGCCATGGCGCTCGGGAAGGTGGTCGCTGCGGGGAAGCCCGAACTCGTCATGACAGACCCAAAGGTCATAGAGGCCTACCTTGGTGCCTGAGCCGTGCTGAAGGTAGACAACATATGTGCCGGATACGGCAGACTTCAGATCCTCACGGACGTCACCTTTGAGGCCTTCCCCGGGGAACTGACCATCGTCGTGGGGCCCAACGGCTCCGGCAAGAGCACCCTTCTGAAGAGCGTGGCTGGGCTGACAAACCTCTACAAGGGAACGATCACCATGGACGAGACGACGCTCAGCGGGCACCCCCCTCACATAATCGCCAGGCACGGTCTGGCCTATCTCCCCCAGACAGAGAGCGTGTTTACCAAGCTCACGGTCACGGAGAACTTCAAGATGGCGGCGTACATGATATCGAGGTCGGAGTACGGGTCCCGCCTTAAGGACGCACTGGAGGTCTTCCCCCAGCTGAACGCCTACCTCCAGTCAAAGGTACAGAACCTAAGCGGAGGCGAGAGGCAGATGGTCGCCATGACAATGGCCCTTCTCCGTAAACCACAGGTCATTATGTTCGACGAGCCCACGGCCAACCTATCCCCGAAGTACGCCACAGAGGTCCTGAAGACCATCCAGAAACTCGGGAAGGAGAGGGGACTGACCATCGTCCTGGTCGAGCAGAACGCCAGGAGAGCGCTTGAGATTGGCGACAAGGCGTACCTGCTCGTCGGGGGGAGGAACGCATTCAAAGGCACCGCGAGGGAGCTCCTGTCCCACCAGGAACTGGCGCGGATGTACCTCGGGATGAAGGTAGCGAGTGCCTAAGCATCCCCTCCACCGACCAACGGATAAATAAGAACCGCAGTCGACGCAGGCCAGAAATTGCGGTACTCGATCATCGGAGGAGCAGGTCGATGCCCCTAGAAGACCTCATGTGGGTCGAGAAGTACAGGCCAACGTCTCTCGGTGAACTGGTGGACCAGGAGACCGTCAAGGAGAGGCTAGAGGCGCTCCTCCGGAAGAAGCAGCAGCTCCCTCACCTCCTCTTCGCCGGCCCTCCGGGCTCGGGGAAGACCACCACCGCCCTGATAATCGCCAGGCAGATCCTGGGAGAGAACTGGCGCGACTACACTCTCGAGCTCAACGCGAGCGATGAGCGAGGCATAGACACGGTCAGGCAGAGGATAAAGATATTCGCGCGCTACACCGATCGTCCAGAGGGTGTCCCTTTCCGTCTCGTAATCCTGGATGAAGCAGACGAGACGACGAATGACGCGCAGACAGCCCTTCGGAGGATAATGGAGGAGAACTCCGGGCACACGCGATTCGTTCTGATATGTAACTACTCCTCAGGGATAATCGAGCCCCTGCAGAGCAGATGTGCAATTTTCCGATTCCAGCGCTACGGCGTGGAGGCTGTCGTGGGTCATCTGAAGTCCATAGCCAAGAAGGAAAAGCTGAAGCACTCCGGAGAAGCGGTCTTCGGCGAAATATACGAGGCGACCCAGGGGGACCTGAGGCAGGCCATCAATCTGATGCAGGCAGCCTCAGCTTCGGGGGAGCTCACCGTTGACTCCGTGAAGTCGGTCTCTGGCGCCACGGTCAAGGCGCGGGTGGCCGAAATCATCGGTGCAGCCATCGCCGGCGACTTCGAAGGGGCGAGGACGAAGATGGTTGAGCTCACGAGGGTGTACGGAATCCCGGAACGGGACTTCCTTAGGTTCGCCAACGAAGCTCTCGGCGCCCTGAAGGTCCCGGACATGGCGAAGGCGATATCGATACTGGCCGAGTACGACTTCCGGCTTGTCCAGGGCTCCCAGCCCGAGCTGCAGCTTACGGCCATGCTTGCTCAGCTCTCCTCTCTCAAGAAGAAGGCAGACTGAATTGGACCTGTCACTCCCCAGGGGCGTCGACGACGTCGAGCCTCAGAGATATGCCCGTCAGGATGTAGTGCGCAGGGCCTTCGAAGAGGTCTCGAAGCTCTACAACTTCAGCGTGATGGAGCCCGCGTCGCTCGAACACCTCAGCACGCTCAGGGCGAAGAGCGGCGAGGACGTGGACAAGGAGATCTACTCTTTCAAGGACAAGGGGGGGAGGGACCTGGGACTCCGCTTCGACCTGACCGTCGGCATTACCCGCTACGTCTGCTCCCGCAAGGACCTTCGGCTCCCGGTGAAACTCGCGGCCAGCGGTGGGATCTGGCGCTATGACGAGCCCCAGTATGGGCGCTACAGGTGGTCGCACCAATGGGACTTGGAGGTGTTCGGGCAGCCGTCGGTGATCGCGGACGCAGAGGTGATTGACGCGAGTGCCTCCATTCTACGAAAGTCTGGACTGTCGGACTTCACCGTGAAGGTAGGGGACAGACGGGTGGTGGAGGACTACGTCCGTAAGCAACTGGGCATCGGAGAGCCAGAGAGGATCATAGAGCTGATGCGGGCCCTTGACAAGGTGGAGAAGAAGACCACTGCGGAGCTCCTCTCCGAATATACGGCGAAGGGCTTCGAAGCGAAACAGGTGGATGGAGTTCTCGATTTCGGCCGTCTTCGGGGCACACCGGACGAAGTCCTTGCTAAGGCGTCCGAGATGAAACTGGAGTCCGTCAGCGAGCTCAGGACCCTTGCCGATGACCTCGACTCCCGAGGACTGAAAAACGTGGAGTACAACATGAGCATAGTCAGGGGGATAGATTACTACACGGGGATAGTGTTCGAGGCTGCCGACACCAAGAATCCGAGGCTCGGTTCCCTCTTCGGCGGTGGCAGATATGACGCGCTGCCGAGGATATTCGGGAGGCCAGAGCTGTCCGCCACCGGCGCGGCGGGGGGGATAGAGCGCATCGCCATGTCTCTGGGGGAGTCTGAAGGGTCCCCCGGCCCTGTGGCCTACGTGGCCGTCGCTGGGACGTCCGCATCCCCATACGCCCTCAGGGTCCAGAAGGAGCTTAGAGAGGCAGGAGTCTCGTGCGAAGCTTCCCTGGTCCCGAAGGCGCTGTCGAAGCAGATGGAGGACGCGAGCCGCCTGGGCGCGGCCTGGACCATTGTAATCGGGGAGAAGGAGGAAAAATCCCAGTCGGTGACCCTCAGGAACATGAAGAGCGGCAGGGAAGAGCTACTCCACCTCGCGGATGCACTCAAACGGGTAACGGCGCCTGAGCGTGTAGCCTAATCCCGAACCCAGCCCCACCAAAACCGCCTGGATTGGAGTGTCGCTCCGACGATGCTCCCAGTGTTGGTAATTGTCTTCTGTCTTAAAATCGGGCATTCAGGATTCGTCAAGATGGCGAACCGGCTTGAATGGCAGCGGTGGTCTGAAAGTCACTGTCAAGTACTTCGGTTTGGCTTCTGAAGTCGGAATCAAGGAGGAAACCATCGAACTCGATGGATCGACATACGCCGCCCTGAAGGCTATTCTCGACACAAAGTATCACCCCCTGGCATATACACCGGCCCTGTGCCTCAAGGACGGCACCCCGATGTCTCCTGAGAGCGAACTAAAGGACGGAGACACAGTGATTCTTGTGAGACAGATAGGCGGCGGCTAGACGTTGTGGCTACCTTTTCGCCTCCTGAAGCTGTCCTCGGTTCCGGTGACGGCTGCCTCAACTTAGCAGAAGGCCATCGCTCCCATCAACTGCGTCTTATCCCCCGAGACCCCTCTCCCGCAGTTAGAGATGTCGCGCGGATTCTAAAGAGAGCATAATCTTTAATCCAAGGCCCTCCGTCCAATGCCCATCGGCATGGAGAGAGCAATCGTTCTGGTGAACCTGAGCCCAGGCACAGAAGAAGCGAGCATCGCATCCCTCAGGGGGATGGCGGGAATCAAGTCGGTCTTCCAGCTTTACGGCCTTTACGATCTGCTCGTAATGGTCGAAGGGCCGGACGACGCAACCGTCAAGAGCATAATCGCGGACAACCTGAGATCAAAGCCTGGCGTGGTCTCGACGATCACGATGAAGATTCTTTCCTAGAGCATCAACGTTTTATCCCATCCCCCAGCGCCAGGCCCTCATGCCGCCAAGGATCATGGTGACGGGGGCCGAAGGGCAGATTGGTTCCGAGCTCGTCGTCGCCCTGAGGAAGGCCTACGGCCATGGGAACGTAATCGCCACCGACAAGGCCGTGACGCGTGCCCAGGTGGTACCGGGCGTCCTCGAGCAGCTGGACGTTATGCACCTTTCATCCGTCGAGCGGGCGATCAGGACCCATAAGGTGGACACCATCTACCACCTCGCTGCGATACTCTCGGCAGTTGGCGAGGCCAATCCTGACCTCGCCTGGGACGTGAACATGGGGGGCCTCAAGAACATCCTCGACGCGTCCGTCCGCCAGGGGGTCCGAAGGGTCTTCTGGCCGAGCTCGATAGGCGTCTTCGGTCCCGACGCGCCGAAGGTCAGGGCCCCGCAGGAGACCGCACTGAACCCGACGACGATGTACGGCGTGACGAAGGTCGCGGGGGAGCTCCTTGCCGAATATTACTGGCTCAAGCACGGCCTCGACGTCAGAAGCGTGCGCTATCCTGGGCTCATAAGCAGCGAGGCGAAGCCGGGAGGTGGCACAACGGACTACGCCGTCGAGATCTTCTACTCCGCCATTCAGACGGGCCGCTACACCTGTTTCCTGGGGGAGGGTACGGTCCTCCCGATGATGTACATGCCCGACGCACTCCGCGCCGCCATAGAGGTAATGGAAGCGGACGCAGCCAAGGTAAGGATGCACAGGGGATACAACGTCGCCGCGTTCAGCTTCTCGGCGGGAGAGCTCGCATCAGAGATAGCGAAACACATCCCTGGTTTCAGGGTCTCCTACTCCCCGGACACGCGCCAGGCCATAGCCGACTCCTGGCCCAGGTCCATAGACGATTCGTCTGCCCGCAGAGACTGGGGGTGGAGGGAGGAGTATGATGTGCCGGGCATGGTGGCCGACATGCTTGCCAGGTTGAGCGGGAGACTTCCGGCGGGGGAAAAGACGTTTAACTCCACGGCCGGGTCCGTTCATCGATACAGATGAGAGACCCGACCTCTTTCCTCAGACAGGAGTACGAAGACCTCGTCCGCCAGGAGCTCGACTGGAAACTCCGTGTCCTGAGCGGCCCCAGCACCCCCTGGTGCGTGGTCGACGGCAAGAGGGTCCTGATGTTCTGCTCGAACAACTATCTGGGGCTGAGCAACCATCCGAAGCTCAAGGAGGCAGCGAAGCTTGCGGTGGACACTCACGGCGCAGGCTCTGGCTCGGTCCGACCGATAGCAGGGACCATGGACCTCCACCTGGAGCTGGAAAGGCGCCTCGCAAAGTTCAAGGGGGCCGAGGCCTCGCTGGTCTACCAGACCGGTTTCGCCGCTAACGCAGGACTCATCCCGCAGCTCGCGGCCAAGGGGGACGTGATCATCAGCGACGAGCTTAACCACGGGAGTATCATCGACGGCGTCCGCCTCTCCCCCGCGGAGAGGAGGGTCTACAAACACGCGGACGCAGAAGACCTTGCCCGCGTCCTGGACGAAGCCGAGAAGGCCTCCCCACCCTTCAGGAGGATGCTCATAATCACAGACGGGGTCTTCTCGATGGACGGTGATGTCGCCCCCCTCGACGGAATCGCCTCGCTCGGAGCCGAGCACGGGGCCATGGTGTACGTGGACGACGCTCATGGCGAGGGGGTCCTGGGGGAGGGCGGGAGGGGCATAGTCTCCCACTTCAGGCTCCCGAGGGACAGGGTCCAGGTGGAAATGGGAACCTTCTCGAAGGCGTTCGGGGTCGTCGGGGGGCACGTCTCGGGCACAAGAGACCTCGTCAACTTCGCCTACAACAGGTCTAGGACATGGACCCTCAGCGGGTCGCACCCCCCTGCTGTGGTGGCGGCATGCATAGCTGCCGTGGACGTCCTCGAGCAGGAGCCTCAGCACGTCCAGAAGCTCTGGGAGAACACACGCTATTTCAAGAAGGCGATGTCAGATCTTGGCTTCGACATAGGGAAGAGCACTACCCCCATCACCCCTGTGATGGTCGGAGAAAGCGGCAGGGCCAAGAAGCTCAGTGCCAGGCTCTACGAGATTGGGGTCCTCGCCCTCCCGATCGTGTACCCGATGGTTGCCCAGGGGAAGGCAAGGATCAGGACCATAATGAACGCAGCTTTGACGAAGGAAGACCTGGACTTCGCCATAGGGGCCTTCGAGACTGCCGGGAGGGAGCTCGGCATAATCGCAGGTCGCTCCTAGGTACTCCCCATGCCCTACCGGTTCCTCCCCGACGTGGCCCTGGCGGACATCGCCTTCGAGGCGGAGTCGGACAGCGTGAACGGGCTCTTCGAGACGTGCGCCCTGGCGATCACGGACATCATGGTCGACCCCAGGACCCTTAGGAAGACGACCGAGCGCAGCCTCTCCCTGCGGTCGGAGAACCTTGACCGCCTCCTCTACGATTTCATGACGGAGCTCATCGTCATGAAGGACGTCGACTCCCTCCTCTTCGGCGAGTTCAGGGTCCAGGTCTCACAGAAGGGGACTTCGCTCGAAGCCGTCGCAAAGGGAGAGGAGATAGACAGGGGGAGGCACCTACTCAGGAACGACGTCAAGGCGGTCACCATGCACCTCTTCGGGGTGAAGCACGTGGGGAGGACCTGGAGCACGACCGTCGTCCTGGACATATGACTCCAAAATCTTAAAGAAAGTAAATCCGAGGCAGCCGAATTCAGGCCTCAAACCGTTGCCAGCCAACCCCGCCATCAAGCAGGTGTCCGACGTAGCCTGGGAGATCCCCCCCTCATACAAGCAGGGGATGAACGTCCCTGCCCGGATCTACGCCTCTAGGAAGCTCCTAGATAGCATGGATTCGGGAGTGATAGAGCAGGTAACTAACGTTGCCTGCCTCCCCGGGATAGTGCGCTACTCCTACGCTATGGCAGACGCCCACTGGGGGTACGGCTTCCCGATCGGCGGAGTGGCGGCATTCGACGTCGAAAAGGGGGTCATTTCGCCCGGCGGAGTCGGTTTTGACGTAAATTGCCTTCATCCGGAAAGTAGACTCCTTGACAGATTCGGTGCATGGCATAGGATTAGGGCTTTTGACATCGACAGGAGCCAATTGGTTTCGCTCAACCTGGACCAGAAGGATTTAGCCGCAGCGCGCGCGGTTCTCTTTCTTAGCCGAAGGGAAGAAAGCAAGCTGCTCCGCATAAGGAACGACCTCGGGAAGGAAATCCGAGTAACCAGCGACCATCCGGTACTGACCCAGAGGGGAATGGTGCTCGCCGGGGAGCTGTCGTCAACCGACATGGTGATTTCTACCGGGTTCGAAGGGGTGGAGTTCGAGGTTCCGATTGACGACAGGGTAGTTAGGGAAGAAGACTTGGTCAGAGTGATGGAGTCTATGGGCATAGGGAGCCGCGGAAATGCACGGGCGCAGGTCTTGACTCATCTCGGGGAACTGGGCCTCACAGAGCTTTCGCTTTGTAGCACAAAACTCCCGATACTGTTGAAGATTCTCGGCCAGGTCTTCGGCGACGGGACCATCCCGAGAGTGAAATCTGGTCAATATGTCTCCTTCTACGGCAGGCAAGAAGACTTGGTATCAATGAGAAGCGACCTCAAGGAGCTGGGGTTCAGAGCATCAATCTTCAGCCGCGACAGACACCATCACTTTAGAACGCGGTACGGCGTCTCCGATTTCGATTACACCGAATTTTCTCTAAATTCGCGGTCTACCGCGCTGGCTGTGCTATTAGTGGCCCTCGGGGCGCCTTACGGCAAGAAGACAGCGGTAGAATACGGCATCCCCAGTTGGCTGATGCGAGCACCTAGGTGGCAAAAACGACTTTTCTTGTCCTCCTTCTTTGGGGCTGAGCTAGACAAGCCTCACACTCACAACGGTTACAACTTCTCGACCCTCTCTTTCAGCTGCAGCAAGCTGAGCGGGATCAAGCAGAACGCAGTCGGACTCCTCAACGATATCAGGGAGATGCTCTTCTCCTTTGAAATCGACTCGGCGGAGCCCGTCGAAGTGGAAGGCTACCAGTACGAGGGACCCTGGGGGAAGACCACAGCGTACAGGCTCTCCATTGACGCATCCGAAGCAAACCTGAAGAGGTTCTTCTCGACCGTCGGGTACTCCTACAACAAGTCGAAAGAAAGACTGGCTTCCCTCGCTTCACTATACACGGATTTCCTTGCCTCGATCAGAGCGGAGAGAAACGCGGCCAGGCAGGAAGCGGCCAAGATGTACTCCTCAGGAGTGGAACCTGCTGGAATAATCAGCGCTCTAAGTGGCAAGAACGTCAGCGAGAGCTTCATCCGCCATTCGATCTGGTCTGCAAGAGGAGCGGCGAGGGTTTGGGACGCTCAGAAATTCGAGGAGTTCGTCCACAATAGGGAGTACGGCGAGTGCGGAATGGTTCTGTCGCAAGTGTCTTCCGTCGACGAAGAACCATACGTGGGCGAAGTCTACGACCTGACGCTCGCCCACAAGGACCACAACTTCGTCGCCAACGGCATTGTGGTTTCCAATTGTGGAATGAGACTCATCCGAACCAATCTGAACTATTCCGAGGTCAGACCAAAGATAAGGGAGCTTGTAGACCTCATCTTCGACCTCGTCCCCGCGGGGGTCGGAGTAAAAGGCTCCCAGAACTTCCCCCCGTCCCAGATGGGGGACATAACCTCCCTTGGGGTCAAGTGGTGCGCAGAGCACGACCTGGCCTGGGAGGACGACCCCCAACACGTCGAAGAAGGGGGCTTCATCAAGGGCGCCGACATCGCCAAGGTGAGCAGGCAGGCGATCAGCCGTGGGGTCAGCCAGTTCGGCACCCTCGGATCGGGGAATCATTACCTCGAAGTGCAGGTGGTTGACCCCGGAAGGTACCTCGACAGAGACCTGGCCAGGGAGTTCGGCATCGTGCACGACGACCAGGTCATGGTGATGATACACTGCGGCAGCAGGGGTTTCGGCCATCAGATTTGTACCGACTACCTCCGCAACTTCGAGTCGGGGATGAGGAAGTTCGGCATCGAGGTAAGAGACAGGGACCTCGCCTGCCTCCCCTTCAGCTCGAAGGAGGGGCAGGACTACTACTCCGCCATGGTCTGCGCGGCCAACTTCGCATTCGTCAACCGCCAGATAATAGTCAACCGGGTGCGAGACGCTTTCTCGAGGGTCTTCCACAGGGACGCCGAAGCCCTCGACATGCACCTGATCTACGACGTCTGCCACAACGTGGCGAAGGTCGAGACCCACTCCTACGATGGGACGAAGGCGAAGGTCCTGGTGCACAGGAAGGGCGCAACCCGGAGCTTCGGCCCAGGGCACCCCGACGTCCCCGCCCCCTACAGGAAGATAGGCCAGCCTGTCATAATAGGGGGCTCGATGGAGACGGGGTCCTACCTACTCGTGGGGACCCGGAAGGCGATGGAGGAGACGTTCGGCTCGACCGCCCACGGCTCCGGCAGGACGATGTCCAGGACCGCGGCAAAGAAGGAGGTCAGGGGGGCCGAACTGCAGCGGAAGATGCTGGACCGCGGCATATACGTGAAGGCTGCCACCATGGACGGGCTCGCGGAGGAGGCGGGCATGGCCTACAAGGACATCTCCGAAGTCGTCGAGACGATGGACAGGGCAGGAATATCCAAAAAGGTGGTCGCCCTCAGGCCCATCGGAAACATCAAGGGGTGATCATGAACGGTCTCTTTCAACTTCCCGACGGACCCGCTCTCCCTCGCAGTCTACCTGATAGGGCTCATCGTCCTCTGGATAGTCGTCTCCGTCCCCGTCTACTTTGCGGGGAGGGCGATAAAGGGGAAGAATGCCGGGTTCGGACAGGCGATGGGAGCCACCCTGGGGGGTGTAATCGTCTACTACCTTGTCTTCATCGTCGTCGCCTTCTTCCTCGGGGCTGTCATAGGCCCCTCGGCCGACGCGGTCGCCCTGATCCTGGGACTCATCGCATGGCTTGCCGTGTTCAGGGGAGCCTTCCACACATCGTGGCTCGGAGCCATTGGAATCGTGGTCATAGCGTGGCTCATACTGCTCGTCCTCGACTTCATATTCGTCGCCGTGTTCAACGTGAAGTTTCCTAACTTCTTCCCGTTCTAGCCTATGTACCCGGGGCGCTCCTCGCGCGACGGCTGAGGGGTCGTCTCCCTTGCCTGGTCCGCCATCGCCTGCAGCTGGCTGATGACCTTCCGGGTCTCCTCTGCCTTCTCCTCGAGCTTGGACGTGTCGATCGGGAGTTCCAGGACCTTCGCAAGTAGTTCCAGCACCGCCTTTGAGGCGCCGGCGTCCACCACGTACCCGGACGTCTCCCCCAGGAGACAGGCGCCTTCCAACCCCCTGAGCGCTGCTATGCCTATGAGCAGGCCGTTCATCCCGCTGATCCCTCCGTCCTTCATAAGTGTCACCCCGTTTTCTGCGAGCTGACCCAACACCTCCTTGGAGGTGCCTGTGCCGTAGACCCGCGGGGACTTCGAGAAGGAGCCAGTGATGTAGGCCGCGAGGGTGTACACCCGCTTCACCCCGCACTTCTTGACGAACTTCACCACCGCGTCCGAGAGCTCATATTCCCCCTCGGAGGTCGTCGGCTGGGTGTCCGCGGTGAACACGAACAGTCCTCTGCTCCTCTTCGCCGTGGCGTAGTACAGGTCCCCCTTTGGCGGGTCGACGGTTCCGTCCTCCTTGACGCTGACCTGAGGGGGAAAGGTGGGGCTCGCGTACTCGGCGACCTTCTTGAGCTTGAAGGTGCTCACCAGGTGGTCTGCCGCAAGCTTCCCGACATATCCGCTCCCCGGGAGACCACAGACGAGCACGGGGTTGGCCGCCCTGGGGACTTTCAACACCTTCTCTGTTACTACCGGCTCCTTGTCCGAAGTCATTCCTTGTTCTGCCTGCCCAGCTTCTCGCTCAGGTCGACCAGCTTCCCCTGGTCCATCACCCTGATCGAGGTTTTGAGCCTGAACCTGAGGCCGATCTGCCTGAAAATAGAAAGCAACTCCCCGCCGGCTACCTTCTCCGTGAGCCGCCCCTCCCTTACCATCGTCGCGATTTCTTTGACGAGCCTCTCCGTCTCCTTCGGGTAGAAGGAGTAGGCGGCCTCGAGGACCTCGTCCCCCCTGTCGTAGAGCATCCCCTCGACGACCTCCCTGTCGGTCTTCTCGTGCTTCGGGGGAGGGGCTGCGGCCTTCATCCTCCTCCGCATCTCTTCAAGTTTCCTCCGCTCGAGGAGCTTCAGGTCCGCGTCTTCTTCCATGTCTTCGTGGCACCCCTTTCCTTCGCCATAAAACGCTTGCTGACCGGCGCGTCGCCCACACCAGTCTGCTGCATGGGACCAGTTTGTCGCTCGAGCGTATGTTCTTGTCCCAGCACGCCTATTTCCTGCGGCCGGTCCGTCCTGTGCCTCTTTGCATGTCCGCCAAGAGGATCTGGACGATGCGCAGCGGTCCCTCCTCGCCCTCGTCCGGACCAGGGGGTTCAGCGTCAAGTACATGGACGAGGGGAAGAAGGATGAACTTCGTCGCTTCCTCCTTTTCCTCCACGTCGATAGGGGCATGTCCCTAAACGATGTGGCCACCCTCCTCGGGAACAAGACGAGCGGCTACACCTCCTGGCTCTACAGGCAGCTCGGCATCAGGTGCAGGCCGTTCGAGGAGGCGAGGCTGAAGGGGATCCGGGAGAAGAGGAGAAAATACGAACGCAAGCCCTTCAACGGGACTGACGAGGACAGGGCGTACCTGCTGGGGCTGAGGCACGGAGACCTGTCCGCTTCGACGCCCTGGAGAGGGGTCGTGAAGGTGTCGACGAGCACGACCCATCCCGCCATGGCGAACCTGTTTCGCTCGTTGTTCGAACCGTACGGGCACGTGTACCAGGCCCCAAGGTACAAGAAGGACACGAAGAGCTACGAGTGGAACCTCTATGCGATAGTCGACAGCAGTTTCGATTTCCTTCTCGATGACAGGATTGAAGCTTGGAAGTGGGTCGCACAAAAGGAGTCGACATTACTCGCCTATCTTGCTGGCATCTTGGATGCCGAGGGGAGCGTTGGTATCCACAGCAACGGGATTGGCACTTCGATTCGGGTGATGTACTATAATACAAGTCAGGAGCTTCTAATCTTCATCAAAGGTGCCCTTGAAAGACTCGGTTACGGGCCAACCGGGCCATATCTAGACAAGCGCAAGGGAACGTTGACGTCGAAATACAGAATCGAACGCAAGAAAGATTACTACAAGTTGGCCCTCCAAAGATTCGGTGATGCGGAGGATCTCATCAAACGACTCCCCATAAAGCACGACGAGAAAGTAAGGCGAGCGCAACTTGCTACCTCAATATCACTAGGCCAGGCATGGAATACCGTCGAACCACGGATTGAGGCCTTGAGGACCAAGATTAGGGAGGAGAGGGACACCTTTGTCCGAGAAGCGGAGACAGTCTACCTAAACCGCCATCCGGCTCCAACAGCGTGATGATTACAACTTCAACGGGCCGTGGAGTATGTCGAGGAACTTCCTCTTTATGGCTGAGTTATCTTGATCGATAGGGTGGGACACGAAGTTTCACAGGCCATGCAGAAGATGCAGTCCGCCTCCCGCACGGGGTCGCACTTGTCGCTCCTGTACTGGTTCCACTCCTCTGACCCCTGTTCCAGGAGTTTGTCCTTCCCCGTTCCTGCCTGCCCCGGGTTCAGATTCCATTCGAACACGAAGACCGGACAGACGTCCATGCAGACGCCGTCAGCCACGCATGACTCCCAGTCAATCGCTACCTGGGTACCGTGGATGCCGTTGGAGGTGGGGTACGGCTTCCCCTCGCCGTCCATCCTGGACATCCCCTGGGCCCTCACCTTGTGGCCGCCGTGCTCTCCAGTCACCGGGTACTGGTCGGGCTTCGAAAGGAAGTTCGGGTCAATCGGCGCTGACTTGTAGCCTACATCACGAGTCATGGTGCTGCGAAAAGCGTCCGGTTAGGTGGTTATAAGTCATGCGTCCCCGTCGAGGACCTCGAAGCTCCCGTCGTTCCCCAGCTTGTAGACCCTGATGGGCTTGAAGGTGAATATCCCGACTTCGGCCACCCCCGGCGTGGACCTGATCTTCATCTCCAGGTCCCGGGGGTTCTCCACCGGCTCGAAGAGCGTGTCGAGGATGAGGTTCCCGTTCTCCGTGAAGTAGGGGTACCCTTTCGGCATCAGCCTCTCCTCGGGGACGCCTCCGAGCATCGAGAGCTTCACCTTCGCGCTCTCGCGTGCCATGGGGAAGACCTCCACGGGGACCCTCACCCCGTTCTCGCAGAGCCGGTTCACGAACTTGTTCTCCGCGGCCACAACGGCCACGCTCTTTGCGCTCCCCATAACCACCTTCTCCCTTAGGAGTGCCCCCCCGCCCCCCTTTATCATGTTCAGCACCCGGTCGACCTGGTCTGCCCCGTCCACCACGAGGTCCACCGACCCCCTGAAGGGGACGAGGTTGATTCCGCTCCGGGCGGCAACGATCTCGATCTGGGTCGAGGTGGGGACACCGCTGATGGTTCTCGCCTTCGCGAGCACAAGGGGGGAGAGCTCCTCGAGGAGCGCGGCGACAGTGGAGCCGCTTCCAAGTCCGAGGGTGGTGTCCGGGCCGATGCTCTTCGACAGCTCCTTGGCGACGCCCCTCAGAGCCTCTCTTATTCGGTCCATCAGTTTTCCTGCTGTTTCTTTTCCATGTCTATCTGTTCAAGGCGGGCGAGCTCCCCCATCACGTCGTCCATTATCTCCTTCCTCCTTCTTTCGGACTCTGTCATCTCGGACTTCGCCCGCTTCTCGACGACCTTCTCCAGTTCGGCGGCGCGCTCCACCTTAGGGGCGACCTCTTTCTTGGGGGGTGGCGGCGCGGCAGGCCCGAGCCTCTGCCTAGCGACCTCCAGCCTCGCCTCTATGTTCTGAATCTTCCCCTCGAAGAGATCGATGAGTTCGTTCCTCAGGGATTCGAGCTCCCCGACCTCAACTATGAGCTCGACGTCCTTCAGCTTCGACTGCAGGTCCCTGATCTGGTCGCTGTACCTCTTGGAGATCATCTCCCTCTCCTCCTGGGTGATCTTCCCCTCCGTCTCCGCCTCGTAGAGCTTCATCATGGCCGAAGACAGAAGGTCCCTCTCCACCATGATCGTGCGCATCTCCCTCCTGGACCGCTCCAGGTCAGCCGTGGTCACCGTAGTCTCGGTGGGCCTTGACCCCGGCTCAGCCTTCGCGACGACGATCTTCTCCGGCTTTGCCCTCGAGTAGAACACGAACCGGTCAACTATGACGCCCGCCACGACCCCCACAATCGCGGCGACCACACCCGTCAGAAGGTCGACCATGCAGGTTGTTCCTTGCCCGTGCACCCATGCCTTCGGTATAAAAGTAGGATTCTGGGACCCATCCGGCGCAGGAGCGAGGTAGAAGGCGCCAGCTCAGCTGGGGGGAGGAGAGATCATCACTATGTTGTCTCCCCTTACTATGAGGGTCCCGAGCGAAGCGGAAGTGCCGTCCTCCGCCACCTCCTCCGCTTTCTCGAGGGAGAGGTTCATGTGCTGGTCGAAGCCCTGAAGGTTCCCCCTGATGACCTTCCCTCCCTTCAGCTTGATGAGGACGACCTTCCCGACGCTCTCGTCGAGGACCTTGACGGCCATGTCCACTGACAAACGATATCCTTGAGCCGGCCTCTCGAATTGATTTATTTAAGGTGTAATCCCTTGCGCGCCAGTTGAAGAAGTGGGTCCTGTCTCGCCGGGATTCGGTGGAGACGATAACAAAGATCGAGTCCGCTCTGGGGCTGGCCCTCAACCTCTCGAAGTCCGCCCAGGCGCAGTGCTCGGAGCCGGGGGAGGGTGCCGTCTTTGTGGCGCTTGACGGCTTCGAGTTCGTGCAGACGGGGGAGGTGTTCTTCCCCTACCTGGGGTCCCAGGCGACCCTCGCTCTCTTTCCCCAGGCGTTCGTCGACGAAGGCGCAATCAAGTTCCTTCTGAACGGGGCAGACGTGATGCGGCCGGGCATGAGGAAGTTTGACAACTGGGGGCCGGCCGGGAGGATGGTCGTCGTGCGGGAGGAGAAGAAGGGGAGGGCGATAGCGGTCGGCCCTTCGGCAGTGGCGAGCGAGGAGGCCCGGGGGATGACCAAAGGGGGGTGCATCAGGAACGTGCATCACCTTGGGGACAAGTACTGGAACCTGCACAGGTCCCTCTAGGGGCGGGTCAGTTTCACGGACCCCTCCCCTTATATGCTGAGAACGAAATTCGCCCGTTCTGAACAATTCTCTACAACTCTGTCTAACAAAATCAGTCGTATCATAGAATTGCCGAGGCGCCCTACGCTTAATAATGGGCAGAGGCTCAAGGAGGAATAGCAAAGATTGTCTGGAGTAATGCAGGAGCGGAAGTTGGAGGGCAAGAGCAAGGAGATCCTGCTAAAGGCGCTCGCGCTGAGGAGCATCGAGGACATCCCCAAGATCCAGGAAGACGTCACCAACAGGACCATAGTGATTCTGAAGGTCACCCCGCTCGCCCAGAAGAGCCTCGAAGAGCTGAAGTCTTCCGTGGAGCAGCTCTACGAGTTCGCCACATCGGTCGGCGGGGACATAGCCAGGCTGGGGGACGAAAGGGTCGTGATCACACCGCCGGGCGTAAAGATCTGGCGCGGGCTGCAGTAGGCTCGGTTCTTCCGAGGAGCCCCTGTGCCGTGGAATCGACCTGACCTGAACCAGCGAGATGCGGGGTACTACCCTTCTTTGTGCAGATGACGAGCGTGCGTTCGCTGAGCCCGAGGGCTGATGGGCGTGTGCCCGTCTTGTAGTGATTAGCCACCCAGGCACCCAATCCCGGTGCTGTCCCTAAACAGAGACGTTCAGCGTTAGCACTAGTGAGATGGGGAGGTTATAGGGAATTGATATGGCGAATACGCCGACAAAGTAAGTCCCGGGGCTGATGCCGTAGATGGGTGAATAGCAGTTTCCCATTTCTCCACCGGTCAGGGAAACTCCGCACGTCTCCGCGGCAACGGTCTGTCCGGATGGAATCTCCTTCCAGACCGCGAAACCGACCATGCCGGTCCTTCCCGGGTAGTAGTCTTGTACCGTGACGTTCAAGAATTGCCAGTCGCCAATAGTTACAAGCAAAGGCTTTCCCACAAAGAGCCCCGCGACCTGTGCATTCGCCGGAGGCGAAGTCATAGAGAGGAAGCAGGTCATGAGAACGACTGAGAAGAGGAAAGCCAGAGCAGCCCCGCCTTGTCCCATGCGGTCCGATTCCTACTCCGGTCGATATACGCCTACCCTTGAGAACGGCCCATCATACTTGATGGGGATGGACGGAACGGGCGTCCCCCCGTGCACCCTCCTTGACGACGAATTTGTCACCCATAGAATCGTTCCCACTTTGAAGAGGAAGCCCGTTTTTCCAGGCTACCTTCGCTTGAAAAAAGTTACAACCCTTAAAGAGCCAACAACTGCTCACGGGCTGTAACCAATGTTCACCGAAGGATTCGTCAACCTGTATACCGGCAACATCGAGGCCGGCATCCACTTCTATCGCGACCTACTTTGATTTAGAGAGACTTTTCGCACCCCGAGAGAAGGGACTCCCACGCATGTCGAGTTTACACTGAATGGGTTCGGCGTTGGTCTCGGCACAGTGGAGGCTGCTAAGAGAGTTCACGGGGTCGAACCGTCACCCGGGAGCCCCGCAATGGTCCTGGTCGTCTGGACAGACGACGTCGACAAATCCTTCGAGCTATTGACGTCCGTCGGAACCCCTGTGGTCCAGCCGCCACACGACACGGGCAATGGCAACCGCAACGCCCTCCTGCGCGACCCCGATGGCAACCTCGTCGAAATCGTCGCGAAGATCCGGCGCTGAGCCAAATTCCTCAAGACGACATGCCAAGTGGCCGTTAGAACCACCCGAAAAGAGTCCGGTAGACCACAAGAGGGACGGCGACCCTGTACTGATGACGGATTTGTCACCAGTGTTTCAGTAGACCCTTATCGCTTCTTGCACCGCGGGGTGGATGGCAGGAATGCGGTATATTCTCTGGATCGCATACGCCAGGTTCTCCGTCTTCCGCTTCTCCCCGTGGTTGACCAGCACAAGCTGGAGCTTCGGCCTCACCTTCCCCACGAAGCGTATGATCTGGTTGTAGTCGCTGTGCCCGCTGAACCCCTCTATCTTCTGAACGGCTGCCTTGACGTCAACGATCTTGATCTTTCCGTTGGTATCCATCAGGCTGGCCTGGCTGCCTCCGTCGAGGACCCTGCGGCCTATGGTGCCCTGGACCTGATACGAGACAAACAGGATCTTGTTCTTCTCGGAGGGTGCGAGGTGCTCGAAGTAGTCGAGGACTGGCCCCCCCTCCAGCATGCCCGATGTCGCCATTATTATCGCGGGCCCTTCACGGTACGCCTCCTCCCTGTCGGTCGGGTGTTCCACCTCTGTGAAGTACTCAGACTTGAACGGGTTGACCCCCTCGTCCAGTATTTTGCTTCTCAGCTCTCTGGAGAGGTACTCCGCATAGGACACGTGGATGGCTGTCGCCTCGGAGATCATCCCCTCGGTGAACACCGGTGCCTCCACGAGCACCTTGTTCCTCATGTACTGGTCGATTACTAGGAGGATCTCCTGGGCCCTCCCTACCGCTGGTATCGGTATGAGCACCTTGCCACCATCCCTCAGAATCCCGTTGATCGCGTTGACGAAGTTCATCTCCACCTCCTCCCTGACGGGCATAATGTCCTCCTTCGCCCCATAGGTGCTCTCGGTTATCAGCGTCTCGACCCTCGGATAGTTCCATGTCGCAGAGTCGAAAAGCTGCGTCCTCCCGTACTTGTAGTCCCCTGTGTAGACAATGTTGTGCGCCCCCTCCCCGATGTGCAGGTGGACCGTGGCCGAGCCGAGAATGTGCCCAGCGTTGTTGAACACGAGCTTTATGTCAGGGGAGATGTCCGTAACCATCCCGTAGGGAAGGGTGATGGCGTGCTGGATGACGTCCCGGATGTCCTTCTGGTCGTACACAAGCCTCCCTCCTTCGATCTGGGCTATCTTCACGAAGTCGTTCTGCAGGAGCGTCATAAGGGGGAGGGTCGGCTCCGTGCAGTACACGGGCCCGTCGTAGCCGTACTTGTACATCGCAGGCAGGAACCCCATGTGGTCGAGGTGCGAATGGCTGATCACTATCGCGTCGATGTCACTCGGTCCGACATCGGCCCAGTCGAGCCTCGGATAGGCGTCCCAGGTGTTTCGTGATCCTGGGTGGATTCCGCAGTCGAGCATCACCTTGCTCTCCGCCGTTTCCACGAGGACGCATGACCTGCCGACCTCCTGAAAGGCTCCCAACGTCTTTATGGTAACGTGCTCCTCTGCGGCCATCCTCGGCCTGAATATCGTCTCTCCCAGCTCCCTGAGGAACTTCTCCCTGGTTTCGCTCCCCGACTTCAGGGCGTAGTACACGTTCTGTATCGCGGTCGACTTGATGTGGGGCGCTTTCCTTACCTTGATCTTCCACCCGGTCTCGTCCATGGCCGCGCCCAGGTCGAAACCCGCCTCCTGGGACAGGAGTCTCGGCGTCTCCGCCTCGACGGTTATCTCGCCGAGTGCGTCGTCGAAAAAATAATTGGAGACCCCTGCTTCAGAGGGGAAGACCCTTTCGAGGGCGGTCCGTGCCTCGTTCTCTGGCTTCCGGATAGACTTCTCCGTCCGCGTGACCACCCTCTTCTTCAGGGAGTTTACGATCTCAGATATGACGTAGCTGTTCTTATGGAGGTATGCGGGGTTCCTGGTGTAAAGCGCTATCCTCGGTCCCTCGTACTCTATCCTTGTGATCTGAGCCTCCGCTGGGATATTGTTCAGAATGGCGCCCATCAGGCTCGCGCCGTTTGCTTTCTGTTCCAAGTCTAATTTTCAGTTTTGAACTGAGCCAGGAGCTTCCCCTTCTCCTGCTCTGAGAGTTCCCGGAACCCCTGCTTGTCCAGTATCGCCACGTCGAAGTGGTCGCCCGTGGCCACGTTGCGCCGCGTCGCGGCGATTATAGCCTTCGCCGCCAGAGGATAAGCCTTCGTCGTGGTCATCCCCTCCTCGAACTCTTGTTCCAGGACTCCGTAGGCTACGGGGGAACCGCTCCCCGTCGCGATCATCTTTTCCTTGTTCATTGAGCCGAAAAAGTCCACGTTGAACAGGGAGCCCCCCTTACTGTCCACCCCTCCGACGAGGACGTCCGCTATGAAAGGATAGAGGCGCGAGGAGAAGAGCATGTTTGAGACCACCTGGGCCGCCGACTTCACGGGCATCGGGCGTCCCTTCTCGATTCTGTACAGGTTGGTATAGTACTTCAGAGTGTCGACGACGTTCTGGGCGTCGGCCACTCCGCCTGATATCGTCATTGCGATGTTATCGTCAATCCTGAGGAGCTTCTTCCCTCTCTTGTGGGCGATGAAACCACCTGCTGTGACCCTGGTGTCTGTCGCGAGGACAACGCCATCCGAGCACACCAACCCCACCGTCGTCGTCCCGTGATATACTGCAGACCCTACCGTTTTCCCTGCCGCACGATTGAAATCACTTGACATTAGGTTTCGCAGACCTCCTAAGAACGGACAAGAGAGCGTGAGCCGGTTAGTTATTTAATCTTTCGAGGCCTTTCATGAATGCCCGGCCTACCTGGGGGTGAGCCCTCGCAGTGGCCTTAAATCACAACCAGTAGGCCTCGCCTCACGTGGACCCCGGCTATCACCTGATGGAACTACCCACCAAGGTGCTCATCGGTGAAGGGGTCATCTCCAAGCTCGGCGATTTCGTCAGGGACTCGGCCGGAGGGGGGAGGGTCGTCGTCGCTTCGGGGGCGAACGTTGCCTCCAAGGTGAGGAGGGCAGTGGAGTCTGCACTCTACGAGGAGCCCATCTGGGTGGAGGTGGCCGCGGCGGACCTCATGAACGTTGACGGAGTGATGGGCGCAGCCGCGAGCACTCGGTGCATCATAGGGGTCGGAGGGGGGAAGAGCGTCGACGTCGGTAAGCTGGCTGCATTCAGGCTCCACATTCCCTTCTACTCGGTCCCGACGAGCGCCTCCCACGACGGGATTTCCAGCCCCTTCGCCTCTTTGAAGGGGCTCGACAGACCCTACTCGATCATGGCAAAGCCCCCGGTGGGGATACTGGCGGACATAGACGTGATAGCCTCCGCCCCGAGGCGGCTTCTCGCCTCCGGCTGCGGGGACCTGGTCTCGAAGCTGACGGCCGTGAAGGACTGGGAGCTGGCCCACAAGGTCACGGGCGAATACTACGGCGGCTACTCCGCCAGCCTCGCGCTGATGAGCGCAAACACGGTTCTAGATCGGTCTAGGATACTTGGGAGCTTCGACAAGGAGAGCGTCAGGGAACTCGTGGAGGGTCTTATCAGCACAGGAGTGGCAGCTGGCATAGCAGGGAGCTCGCGCCCCTGCTCGGGTTCGGAGCATCTCTTCTCTCATTACCTGGACGTGCTCGCACCCGAAGCGGGGCTCCATGGAGAGAAGTGCGGAATCGGCACCATCATGATGGCGAAGCTCCACGGGATCGACTGGAGGCGAGTGAGGTCGGCCCTGAAGAACGTGGGAGCGCCCGTCGAGGCGTCTCAGATTGGAGTCGGCGATTCCAAGGTGATCGAGGCCCTTACGAAAGCCAGCACCATCCGTCCCGACAGGTACACCATCCTGTCAAAGAGGAAACTTACCAGAAGGAGCGCTTCGCTTCTGGCCAAGTCAACGGGTGTTATCTAGGCCGTCTGAGGCGGAGTCGCGGCCTTCTTCCTCCGGGTCTTTCGCGCAGGTGCCGCCTCCCTCAATTTCCCCTTCGGCTCTTCGGCCTTTGGCTCCTCCTTCTTGGGTTGAGGCTTCTGGTTGGCGAACTTCTCCAGGAAGGTAAGGGTAGTCAGGCTCGGGACGAACTTGAAGACGTCGTTGGCTATCCCTCTCTTGATTATCTGCAGGCCCTCCACCAGAAAGAGGTCCTCAGGGATTGTCACGGTCAGCGCTGCGTCGGCGAGCTCTATTGTCGTCTTGCTCCCCTCGCCCGCGAGCCTCCTGTCGACGAGGGCCCTGACCTTGTCCTCGTCTGTGTCGACCGTCCTCAGGACTTGGAAGTCGTAAACTATCGACTTCCCGGCCAGCCTGTGGTTGAAGTCCACCTGCGCCCTGCCCGACCCGATGAACCTCACGATTCCGACGCGATTGTCGATCTCTACCGAATCCCCGACGGACAGCTCACGTTCCCTCTCGCCGAATTTTCGGAGGGGTATCATGCGGAGCTGGGTGGGATCCCTTGCCCCAAAGGCCTTCTCGGGAGAGAGTTCGATCTCCTTCCTCTCTCCGACCGAGAGCTTGGCGACCTCCGCGTCGAGCCCTGAAATGAGCCACCCCTCCCCCACAGCCACCAGCCTCGGCTCGTACTTTCTTGACTCTTCATAGATCTTGAGCTTCTTGGCGTCCTCCTCGTTTGTGGACTCGATACCTTCACCGGTGTCCTTGACCCTTGCGGTGTAATTGGCAAAAATCAGTGTCCCCTTCTCAAAAGCCATTGGACTCGACCAGCCACTTTGTTGGGTTTATAGGCTTTCACGAGTTTCGGAAGGTGGCCATCGTTTCACCGATCGCTTTCAGCGTCGTCTCGACGATGCTATCGTTGATCTGCCCCATGCAACCGACCCTGAACACCTTCCCTTTGAAGGGGCCAAAGCCTCCGGCGATTACCACGCCCTTGTCGCGGGCTAGTGACTTCCTGAACTTGGAATCGTCCACCCCCTGCGGGTAGTAGGAGGCGACCACCGTCTTCGACCGTACAGACTTCTCGGCTACTGGGCCGAGGCCCTGTTTCGCAAGACCGTCGTACAAAAGTGCCGACATCCTGTCGTGCCGCTGGACCCTGTTCGCCAGGCCTTCCTCCAGAAGTTCTTTCAGCGCCTCGTCAAGGGCATAGAAGAGCGGGAGCGCGGGTGTAAAGGGCGTCTCCCCGTTCGCCCCATACTCCAGGTACCTAGGTATCTCGAAGTACCGCGTCTTCGGCGGGGATCCCTTCAGAAAATCCACCACTCTCTGACCCACCGAAAGGAGAGCCAGCCCAGGGGGGGCTGCGATGCACTTCTGGCTCCCCGTTATGCACATATCTACTCCCCACTTGTCCACCGGGATGGCGTAGCCTCCGAGGCTGGAGATCGCGTCAATGACGGCGAAGGCACCGTGGTCTCTCGCCAGCTCAGTCGCCTCTTGTACGTAGGGTGCGGTCACTCCTGTGCTCGTTTCGTTGTGAACGAGGAAGAGGGCCTTGAACTTCCCTTGGGCCTCCATGGCGCCCCTGAGTTGCTCCAGGCTTGGAACCCTCCCGAACTCGGAGCTCACTCGGACGGCCTTCCCCCCTGCCAGCTCGACAGTCTCCGCGAGGCGAGTGCTGAACTCACCGAAGACCGGTACGATGGCCACATCCCCCGGCCTGACTATGTTCCAGACGGCCGCCTCCACACCTCCAGTCCCAGACGACGAGAGCACCAGCACCTCCCCCTCCGTCTGGAACAGGCGCCTCTCCTTCTCGAGCACCCCCTTGTACAGTTCCCTGAACGCATCCCCCCTGTGGTTGATTATGGGACCGAGCATGGCCCGCATGACCCGCTCAGAAACGTTCGTCGGGCCCGGTAGCATTATGAGCTTCTGCTGGCTAGACATGTTCACTACCCTTCAAGTCCTTACGCATAAGGGCTCTTACCCGCTCTACGCCTCCGAACTTCTTGACCAGTTTCGAAACCTGTTCAGGCACGATGCTCTCCCAGTCTTTCCTTTCTAAAATCCTATCCCTAACGTTGGTTGCAGAGTACTTGCTCCTGTCCAAGTAGGGGACAGCCTCGACGTCTATCCCCTCCCCCTTGAAGAGGAGAAAGGTGAGGGCGTCGTTGGTGAAGACAACATCGAACTTCGGCACCATTGATTCCACCGTCGAGACCCAGAGCGAATGAGAATCAGCGTCTGCGATCGGGATTGCCATCCACTTCGACGGGTCCACACCACTGCCGTCCAGAGCACTCTTGATCATGGTTATCCGCTCGGCCGCTGTGAACGGGTTGTCCCTCTCGTGACTCCTCTGGGCCGATCCGACAACGATGTAGAGGTAGTTGACGTGCTCCAACGCGTACCTCACCGCCTCCAGGTGCCCCAGGTGGAATGGTTGGAACCTGCCGACGAGGAGACCGACTCTCATCTCGTTCTCGGACCGCGCCCCTTCTGGGTGTATTTAAGAGAACACGCCCTACCGCTTTATCACACCCGTTTCTCACGCCCGGCCATGGACTTCGTCCAGGTGGACGGCTCCAAGGGGGAGGGAGGCGGGCAGATCCTGCGGACAGCCGTTGCTTTTTCGGCGGTCTTGGGACGCGCGGTCCGGGTCTACAGGATACGTGCAGGGAGGGAGGTCCCAGGCCTCAAGCGGCAGCACATTTCTGCCCTCGAGGTAGTCACTAGGGTATTCGGGGGCGAACTGATAGGCGCGGCGGAGGGTTCCTCTGAGGTCACCTTCGTCCCCGGTAGGCAGCGGCTGGATTCTCTCGCCCTGGACATGGGGACGGCAGCGAGCATAACCCTCGTCCTGCAGGCCGTGGTTCCTGCAGTCGCGCTGACGGGCTCGCGGCTAAATCTGGAACTCGTCGGCGGAACTGACGTCCCATGGAGCCCCACCTATGACTACTTCGAGCGCGTCGTTCGGGACGCATACGCCAGAATCGGCATCGGATTGAGGATCGCCTCCCGAAGGAGAGGGTATTACCCGCGCGGGGGCGGGAAAGTTTCGGTGGTCATCGAGCCCTGTCCGGAACTCAAGCCGCTTGACCTGACCGAGGGTGAGGGCTTAATGGACGTCCGGCTTGTCAGCAGGTGCGGCATGCTGCCAAGGCATGTCGCGGAACGGCAGCTTGCTTCGGCGAAGGCGGAGATAGCAAATGCGGGGTTTGTTGTCTCTTCAACAGAACTGTCCGAGGAGCAGTCCGACTCTCCCGGCTCGTCGCTGCTCGCCTATCACACAGGCCCTTCCAAGTGTATGGGGGCGGACGGCATAGGGGCGAAGGGGAAGCCGGCTGAAGATGTGGGGAAGGAGGCCGCCTCGCGTCTTGTCAGCGCAGCCCAGTCGGGTGCATGCCTCGATCCGAACCTGGCTGACATGGTCCTTCCGCTGCTTTCGTTGGCGCAGAAGCCCTCGCGGGTTGCGGTCCAAAGTGTAACTTCCCATCTGCTTACGGGGCTCGAGCTAGCCGGCCAGTTCACCGGGTGCGGGTGGTCTGTCGATGAGTCTGGAGGGGTGCGCACTGTCACAATCTCACCCAGCATGAAGAGATGAGAAATGCTCGGGCACAACGTCTAAAAGGACGGGCCTAAGCGGGCCGCCTGAATTCTCAATGGCTTACGAGCAATACATGCCAGGGGCCACCGCCGTAGGCATCGCCTACAAGGACGGTGTCGTACTTGGAGCGGAGCGGCGAATCACTCTCGGCAACTTCGTAAGGAGTAAGTCGGGGAAGAAGGTCTTCCGCATCACAGACAGCGTCGGTGCGGTCTGCGCCGGTATGGTAGCTGATATGCAGAACCTCGTCAAAGAGGTTGCCGTTTACTCCAAGTTGAAAGAACTGGAGACGAGGAAGATGCTGAAGCCCAACTCGGTGGCAAAGCTAATGTCCACGCTCATGTTCCAGAACAGGTACGCCCCCCTCCTGACACAGGTGATACTCGGCGGAATGGGGGCCAAGCCCGTCGTCTATGTACTCGACCCCCTTGGGAGCGTCATATCTGACCAGTATGCCACTGTGGGGACCGGGGAGGAGACGGCCATAGGCGTGGTGGAGGCGGGGTACAGCCCGACCATGACCCAGAAGGAAGCTCGGGACCTGGCGGTTTCGGCGATAAAGGCAGCCATTGCCAGGGACGCCATGAGCGGAAACGGCATCGACATCCTGACCATCGACGAGTCAGGCATCAAAGAGGAAGGAGTAGATCTCTAGGAGGGTTCGGGCTTGTGGGCATACGGGGGAGTCAAGATCCACTGGCTCGGGCATGACTCCTTCGTTCTGCGAGGGTCCAAGACAGTCATACTCGACCCCTTCAAGGCCAAGGGAGACTACAAGGCCGATCTGCTTCTGATTTCCCACGAACACTATGACCACCTCAGCGACGAAGACATCAAGCGGTTCATCACTCCTGCCACAACCATAGTCGCTGCGAAAATGTGCGAAGAGCCTCTGAAGAAGTACCACAACGAGAAGAAGTTCATCGCTCCTGGTTCGAAGTTAGAGGTCAAGGGAGTGGGAATCGAGGCGGTACCGGCCTACAACATCAACAAGTTCAGGGAGCCCGGAAAAGTGTTCCACCCAAGGGCGGACGAGAAGAACGGGTATGTGGTGACGCTCGACGGTGTGAGGTTCTACCACGCCGGCGACAGCGACGCCACTCCAGAGATGAAGGCACTGGACGTCGACGTGGCGTTCCTACCAGTCTCAGGGATCTACGTGATGACTCCCGAAGAGGCTGCCGAAGCGGCGAAATCGATGAAGGCAAAGGTCGTAATCCCCATGCACATCGAATCAGGCATCGGGACGTTGGCCGACGCCGAGAAGTTCAAGATGATAGGCTCAAAGATGCTTGCGGGACAGGACAAGGAAATCAGAATTCTTGAGAAAGAATAGTCAAGACACACACCACCTAGAAGGGTCGACGGTGCCGCCAGGCGCTCAGAGTCTCTCTTCTCCCCCACCTTTAGAACGCCTTTCTCGCCCTACGGGCAAAACGAGACCATTTGAAAGAAGGGCGCTGAAATTCCTCATGAGCAAAGGCAAAGCCTTCGGCGCCTCGACGCTCCGGACAGGTTTCTCGGCCTCCAGAAGGGCTTTTCCATCCTATCCAGGGTCGAGGACCTTCTGACCTTCCACTTGGCATGGGAACGCGGGGGGGGCTGAGAACTCGTGAGAGCCGTCGTCATCCTCTTCGTACTGGGTTCACTGCTGTCTTCCCTGTCACTAACGCAGTCCGTCATATACGACATACCAAACCGGTGGCCGGGACTCGGCCAGCCCCTCGTTGGTTACATCAGGCATGGGACCGAGCACCTGGCACGCCTGCTTGGGTTGGCGTCAGGCACCTTCGCCTATTGGCAAGGCGTCCTCACGGTCGTAGCTTTTTCTGTGGCCTGCCTGTCCCTGTATGGTCTGGCCAGGAGCTCACGGGTCCCTCACGCGGCCGCAATCACGGCGCTGTTCGCTTCGGAATTAGTATCGGTCCACCAGTTCGGCCTGTACTTTCTTACTTATGACATTCAAAGACATGTCGCGAATCTTCTTCCGTCAGTCTCGAACATGGATGTCCTATTCTCGTCGGCCAGCGTCTTCGTCGCCACGCTGATAATCCTGGTTGAGGAGGTCTGGCATGGATGAGCATTCAGTCTCTCATTCGACGCAATCTCTCCAGGTACTGACGGATTCTCTTTAAACGACTTTAGACGATGGCAGACGGCTAAGCCGACAACTTGGGCTCGCACCAGACCAATAACTGGGGATGTGGATGAGGAAAATCAGATTGCTGTCAATGGCGGGTCAACAGTTCACCATCAAGAAACTTCTTGGAGTCACCGCGACGATCGGGGCGCTCAAGAAGGAGTAACTCCTTACTCTGGCACGCTCTCCGAAGCCAGCTTCCCGTTTTCCAGCTTCACGAAGAGGTATCTGTTGTCTGCGAAGACGAGCGTCAGCTCGTTCTCCTTCTCTTCGACCGTTAGCAGTGCCTTCCCTACGATTCCATCGAACTTTGCCATGTTTGGTATCCGGTCCCCCTGGATTTGTATATCTGTGTTACCGGGTCAGCCCTTAAGGTACTTGGTCAACTCGTCCGTCTTTGATGCCGTGCGTGCCTCTTCCACCGGGAATCCAGTTGAAGCCCTGATCATATCGCGTATGACTTCATCGATGCTCCTGCTCCTACGCCGGGTCTTCAGGAGCTTCAACGCCCGATGAGTGTCGTCGTGGACCCTCACAGACTTCGCCATGAGTCTCCCTTCACTCCTCCGCTTTCCAATTTCATGGAATCCCTACGTCTGGGACCTCCCGCAACTAGGGCACCAGCGCTCTTCGGCGGGCTTCGACGCTCCGCAGAACCTGCATTTTGTCCCGTAGATTTGCCCTTCCCCCTCGGTAACAGTCTCTCCCTTGACCACCACGTGCTCAGATATCCCTGTGACGTTTGAAAGAGGGATCTGTGAGTCTTTCCCATCCGCCCCCTCCACTAGGAACGTGACTCCACCGCCCAGGTCGAACAGGATGTCCTTGACCTTCCCCTTCACCGCGCCAGAGGTCTCGATAACAGTCTTCCCAACAACATCCTCCTTTCTGAACGACCTCATTCCGTATCTTCTGGGTTGGCCTTTGAATAAAGCTACCCCCTAAGTCAGAAGCTTGACTCAGTTTCGTCGCGAGTTCATCATCTGCCCGGGAGCTTACTCCGGGCTATGACTGGGACGGCGTTCACCTCATCGTCGTACGCGCGAGCTCCGCCCGCGATTTAGGCTTTGTTTCTGCGCTCCCAGCGATTCTGGCGGCTTCTTTCGAACCACCAACCTGGTGTCACAGGCCAAGACTGTCTCACCTCGCTGGTTCACGACTTTGTTGGAGAACACGATTATTCCGTTGACCTCTCGTTCTTTTTTGTCCACCACCTTGACGGTGGCCCGAAGGGAATCGCCGAAGAAGACGGGTCTGGTGAACCTGAGCCTGTCGATGCCGTAGAAAGCCTCCACGGTGCCCGTGAGGAACCCAAGCCTGTCCCAGAGCCCGGTCAGGATTGCCAGTGTCAAGACGCCGTGCCCTATTCTCTTTCCAAAGGGCCCGTTTTTCGCGAACTCTTCGTCGGTATGGAGAGGGTTGAAATCCCCGCTCACTCCGGCGAAAGCGACCACATCGGCCTCGGTGACCGTCCTGCTGGGGGTATCGAAGGTCGTCCCGACGTCGAAGTCCTCCAAGAAGAGCCCGGGCATCTACGGGCCCTACACGAGTGGCTTCGATTATTACGGCTATCGAGCCACCCCGGTGGTGCGAGCAGCCCCGCGTACAACGAATTCCCGACGGGCGAGCGCACTCCGCTTAGGGGGACAGCCGTTGTGGAAAGCAGAATCCGGGGCACTCGCTCAAGGCAGCTCCAATTCTAAGCTGCTGTCTGGCCGCCGTCGAGTGGTATGACTTGCCCCGTGACGTACCTCGACGCTTCCGAAGCCAGGAAGACAGCGACCCCCTTTAGATCGTCATCCTCTCCCATCCTCTTCATCGGATTGTCTTTTCTTATCAATTCGCCAAACCTGTCGGTCAGAGGCTGACTCATCTTCGTCTGAAAGAAACTCGGTGCGATGGCATTGACTGTTATGCAGTATTCAGCCAACTTGACCGCGAGTTCCTTGGTCAGCGCTATGATTCCACCCTTGCTCGCCGAATAGCCTGAGGCGTGCATGAACGAGGGTGCACCGTAGAGCCCGGCAACCGAGGCGATGTTGACTATCCTGCCCCACTTCTGGCGCCTCATGATGGGAACCACCGACTGGCACATCAGGAAAGTCCCTGTCAGGTTGACTTTGATGACCCTGTCCCACCTCTCGAGCGGCATCTCCTCGAACGGGGCTCCCCAAGTAGCTCCGCTGTTGTTCACCAGGATGTCGATTTTGCCCAGCTTCTCCCTGGCCATTTGAGCGAACTCCACTACGCTACCCTTCTCCGTGACGTCCAGCTTTCCCGATAGAGTCGTCCTTCCCGTGGCGACGGCTATATCCTTGGCTGTCGCGGCGCACGCCTGCTCGTCCCTCGAGGCCACCGCTACGTCGGCCCCGGCTTCGGCCAGGGCCAGAGCGATTGTCTTGCCAATGCCCCTCCCACCTCCAGTTACCAAGGCAGCCTTCCCCGAAAGATCAAAGAGTTCGAGCGATTTCATCCGGTATCTCGTTTTGCACAGTCGCTCTTATTTTAAGAGCTGCTGGCTTCGCTTCGGGGTCCGCTTACGGGTCCCCTGCTTTTGACGGGAGAACAAGAAGAAGACGCAGAGTCATAAATGCATAGCCTTAGGGCGCCATATCTTGGGCGTCGAAACCAAAGAGGTCAGCGAGGGTGTACTCCGGCTGACCACTTCGGAGCCTGATGAAGTTGACCGCGTGGTAAGTCGCGTTCATTGCTATCTCATAGAGACATCGCCAAGGAATTACATTCTCGTAGATTCTGGATGGGCTCGTAGAGGCGGCGATCTGGTTGTTACAATTCAGAATCAGCTTGGAAGAGTAGCGATCAAGAGGTTGCTCATCACCCACCTCCATCCGGACCACTTCGGCGGGTCGAAGGCGATTATCGCGAGCTACCTGTCGGAAGTATCCTATCACAAGAGAGAAACCCTCCACAGGCGCTACTACTACAGCATCTTTACCAGGGGCACGGCATACGCCGCGGACCACCTCGGCTTCCCAACGGACGTTCTTGAGACAGTCAGGAGCGCGATCTCCTCCAGCCGGCCGATCCTCCCGGAACCGGACTCCTACCTCGTCGGGGGGGAGACGATTAGAACACAACTGGGTCCCTGGCACATCCTGCACACGCCAGGGCATTCCCCCGGCCATGTCTGTCTGTACCGGCCGAGCGATGGGACGCTCATATCGGGGGATCATGTTCTCCCAGGTGAGACCCCGAACGTCGCCTTCTATCCGGTCCCCGGATATGATGCGCTCCGGTCCTACTTCATCTCTCTAGCCAAACTAAAGAAGCTTGGTCCCAGCACTGCCCTGCCTGGGCACGGAAAAGTCATCAGAGACGTCTCAAAAAGGATCGAGACCATATCGGCCCACCACGAGGAACGTCTGCAGGAAGTACTTGAGGGCCTTCGAGGTCCACAGCGTTCAGCTGCCGAAGTAGCCAGTTCGGTGAAGTGGTCCAGAGGGTCGTACGAGTCGCTGGGGCACGTCAACAGATGGTTGGCCGTCATGGAGACGATTGCTCATCTTGAGTTCTTGGTTGGATGCGGCGCCGCTCGCAAGGTAAGGGGTCGTGGCAGAATGTACCAGCTAAATGGCGACGACTGGTCCCCCGTTTGGAAGACCGTGGCCCGCCTTCTCACAACATGAGATTAGACTTCGCATGGTGCACCTCTCCACACAGACGAGTGGACAGGCGGGGGGCAACGATGACGGCGGGGAACTGAAAGCGTACCAATAGGTTGAGCCCGGTAACCTAAGGGCGACGAGTCTAGAACGGAGGATACGCGCTTGGAGCGCGGCTCTTGAACACGAGAAGCCTTTTACATCGTCCGCTGCTTTCACCCTATAGGCTCGTTCCATGAGAAGCCAGAGTGCGTAAGGTGGGATTTACGATATGAGATCCATGAGGCTTATGGTGGAAGGGCAGCCGCTCAGGGAGGTGTCCACGGAAGTGCCCCACCTCGGCCCGCGCTCAGTCTTGGTAAAGGTCAGTGCCGCAGGGGTCTGCCACAGCGACCTCCACCTGGTTTCGGGGGCCTACGACCTGGGGGAGGGGAGGACGCTATCGGCCACGGGAGGGGGAACACTCCTGCCGCTGACCCCAGGGCATGAAATAGCCGGGATTCTAGAAGAGCTGGGGACTGAAGCAGACGCGAGGGGCTTCAGGAGAGGGGACCAGGTGATCGTATACCCGTGGATTGGGTGCGGTTCCTGCAGGAAGTGCCTCGCCGGAAGGGAGAACATGTGCGAGGGGAGACCGGCATTCCTGGGATTCATGCAGGACGGGGGGTATGCGGACTACGTCCTCGTTCCAGATGCGCGATACCTCATAAGATCCGATGGAATAGAAGCGGCCCAGGCCGCCACCCTCGCCTGCTCCGGGCTGACAGCGTTCAGCGCCATCAGAAGGTGTAGTCTACACACCGATGACTTCCTCCTCGTCATAGGCGCGGGGGGCCTCGGTACGGCAGCGATTCAGATAGCGGCAAAGACAACCGGAGCCAGAGTCGCGGTCGCGGACCTGGACGACACCAGGCTCGGGCTCGCCACCAGGCTTGGAGCGGAGCACACCTTCAACACAGCCAAGTTGGATGCCAAAGAGATCGTTTCCGGTGTCAGAGCGCTCAATGGAGGGAGGGGAGCAGACGCGGTCATCGATTTCGTGGGAAAACCTGCGACTGTCTCCCTCGGCTTAAGGCTGCTCGGCCACGAAGGGAGGCTGGTCCTCGTCGGATTGATGGGAGGAGGATTACAGCTGTCGCTCCCGATTCTCCCCCTACTGGGGGCCCAGATTCTGGGGAGCTTCACCGGGTCTCTGTCGGACCTGGCCGAGCTCGCACAGCTGACGAGGAGGGGGGGAGTCGCCCCCGTGGTTACCGCCGTCTACCGTCTCGAGGAGGCGAACGAAGTCCTCTCCAAGCTCGAGCACGGTGAGATTCAGGGGCGCGCCGTGCTGAAGCCGTGAACTTCGGAGGGCCCGACATGGCCGAGCAAATCCCCAGGCAAGCCCGCTCGGTTACATGAATCCAGCCTTGGATTCGAATACCGCCTGCGACAGCCTCTGCATGTCCTTCTCCTCTCTCGAGAAGAGAAGGGGGAGGGCCATGGCGTCCCTGTAGAACTTCTCGACACCGAAGTCTCCGAAGTACCCGTAGCCTCCGTGCACCTGCAACGCCTGCTTCGTCGCGTTTCGAGCCAGCTGGGTCGACTTGACCCTAGCCATTACCTTGGACGTCCCCGAGAGGCCTCCGCTGTACATGAAGTTCCTGAGCATCTCCTCTTCGGACTTCAGGGAGGACAGCGAGAACGCCACCGGCCCGTAGTCCTTGAGCGGATGCTCGAATGTGGTGCGCGACTTCGAGTAGTCCACTGCCTTGGACAGCGCCCCCGCCGTGATTCCAAGGGCAATTGCCGCCACCTCCAGGTCCATGCCATTCAGTGCCTCCTCCAACATTCCCTGACCATTTTCTCCGAGGACCTCGAAGTCCCCTGAATCAACCTCGACCGAGGAGAAGCGCAACCCTCTAAAGCCGAGCCGGGCCTGGTCGTTAACAGGTTCGACCCCTCCCCTCACCAGAAGGAGCTTGCCCGGCGCGCCATTCGCGCAAAGAATGACAAGTTTGGCATCGCTGTTGAGGACGTAGTCTTTTCTCCCCTTGGCGCGAGAGCTCGTGGCGGTGACCCCGGACTGCTCCCTGAACCCCTCGAGGAGGCCGGCGTGTGCCACGGTGGCGTTGACCCTGGCCGACGCAACTTCCCTGAGTGTCTCCTTCCCCTTCCCCGTGGCCATTGCGAGCGGGAGGTACAGAGAGTTGATGACAAGCACTCTTGCAGCGGCTGATGGCGAGACCCTGGCCAGCTCCTCCAGCACTATCATGTATCCAATCTCGTCCAGTCCGGTTCCGCCAACTTCAGTTGGTACCCTGGCACCGACGAAGCCCTGGGTCGCCATGGCCATGACAGTCTCCGGGCGCAACCCGTCTCGCTCTATCTTCGCAGATATGCCTTCAATGTTCTTGAGGGCGAATTCTCTCACGCTGCTTCTGAGCAGTTGGTACTCCTCGCTGCTCACCCCTTTGCACCCCCCTTCTCACCTGCAAATTCTTTCATCATTTCTCTGAACATGGTTCTTGCTATCGTCAGCTTCTCCACCTCGCTTGTGCCCTCCCAGATTTCCATGATCTTTGCGTCTCTGAAGAATCTCTCTAGGTCGCCGGTGAGTCCCTGGAGGCCTGTTATTTCCAGCGCCTTCTCTGTTACCCAGACAGCTGTTTCAGACCCGAAGGCCTTCGCTGAGCTCGTCAGTTTCGGGTCCGGGTTGAACTGGAAGAGGCGTGAGGCGGCGCTGTAGGTCAGCAGGCGTGCCGCCTCGATTCTCATTTCCATTTCACCTATGATCATCATCGTTTCCTCCTTCAGGTTCTCCATTCCTTGAGCCCAAACATGGTCGATCACTCTGTCAAGGGCCCCCTGTGCGATGCCGACCGCTTGGATGGCAGTGTATATCCTGCTGATGTCGAAGAAGGTCATCACGTAGTAGAACCCCTTGCCCTCCTCGCCGACCAGGTTCTTGGCCGGGACCTTCACGTCGTTCAGAACGATCTCGGCAGTGTTTGTAGCGCGGACGCCGAGCTTCTCGTGGAGCTTATTCCTAGTGATCCCCTCGGTGCCTGTCTCGACGATGAACAGGCTCAGACCGTGGTGTCTCTTCTGGGTCTGAGGCGAAGTGCGCGTGAGCGTCACGAGGAAGTCGGCCAGCTGCCCGTTGGTGATGAACATCTTCGCTCCGTTGAGCGTGTAGTAGTCTCCCGTCTTCGTCGCCGTCGTCTTGATCCCGGCCACGTCGCTCCCCGCAGACGGCTCGGTGACTGCAAGGCCCATCATCGCCTTCCCGCTTGTGACCATAGGGAGGTACTTCGCCTTCTGCTCCTCTGTTCCGAAGAGCTGAATCGTCTCTAGGCCGAAGAACCCGGAGACCGCACAGATTCCTGTGCCAGCGTCAACCCTGCAGAACTCTTCCTGCAGGACAAGGACAGACCAGGGGTTCGAATAATCGACCAGTCCGCTGGCGTAGGCCTTCTTCCTCAGTTCTTCGGGGAATGTTTCCTCCCTGTCGTACTTCTGGGCGAATTCGGGCGTGATCTCCTTGAGAGCAAACTCCCTCGCCTTCCTTCTGATCTCTTTCAGGTCCTCAGGAAGTTCGAAATCCATCCATGCCACTCGTGAAGAACGAGTCCGCACTCCCTTATTAACAGGGTCATCTGCAAAGCCTCCAACGGCGAACCCTAATCCCTTGGGCTCCACCAAGCTGTTCCTGCCGGACTAGAACGGATCGCTGACGGAGGTCACCCTGACGAGTTTCTTGTTGACGAACTCGGTTATCCCGAGCGAAGAGAGTTCTCTTCCGAAGCCGGAGTTCTTGATCCCGCCGAAGGGTAGCTCGGGCGAGGAGAGGGTGGGGTGATTGACCCAGACCATCCCGCTTTCCACCTGCTCGGCCACCTCCCTCCCCCGCTCCGGGTCCTCGGTGAAGACCGCGCCACCGAGCCCGAAGGGGGTGTCGTTGGCCAGGCGCACCGCGTCGGCGTCGTCCTTAGCCCTGAAGAAGAGGGCGACGGGCCCGAAAAACTCCTCCCTGTAGGCTGGCGAGTCCGGCCTGACTTCGCTGAGGATGGTTGGCTCCAGGAATGCACCGGGCCTGTCGATGCGCCTGCCTCCGAGGAGGACCTTGGCCCCGTGGGACACGGCGATGTTGATCTGGCTCTCGAGGGTCTTTGCCTGGCTTTCAGAGCTCAGAGGGGGGAGAGTGGTCTCAGGCGCCATGGGGTCCCCCGGCTGAAGTTTCTTGAGAGCCTCGGCAAATCCAGAGAGAAACCTGTCCGCAACCTTTTCCGACACGATGAAGCGTTTCGCTGCCGTGCACTGCTGCCCGTCGTTGAGCATGCGGCTCCAGACGGCCTGGGCAACCGCCTTCTCGATGTTTGCGTCGTCCAACACGATGAACGGGTCGCTCCCCCCGAGTTCGAGGACGACCTTCTTCAGGTTCTCCCCCGCTTTGGCCGCTATCGCCTTCCCGGCATCGGCGCTTCCCGTCAAGGAGACACCGGCGATTCGCGGGTCCTCGATGATCCGCCCCACCTTCGAGCTTGTGATCAGGAGGTTGGTGTAGAGCCCTTCCATTCCCCCGGCCGCACGGAATACCTGTTCTATGGCGATAGAGGTCTGCGGAACGTTCGAAGAGTGCTTGACAAGAACCACGTTCCCCGCCATCAGGTTGGGCGCCGCGAACCTCACGACCTGATAGTAAGGGAAGTTCCATGGCATTACCCCCAATAACGGGCCAAGAGGCTCGTAGTGAATCTCCGCTTCGCCGTACCTTGCGTCGATCTTCAGAGGCTGTAGGAACTTCTCCCCGTTGGCGGCGTAGTACTCCACTATGCTCGCGCTCAGCTTGAGCTCCCCAACGCTCTCCCTGATCCTCTTCCCCATCTCGAGGGTGGCAAGCCCTGCGAGCTCCTGCATCCTGCTCTGCATCTCCTTTGCCACACGGAAGAGGTACTCTGACCTCTCCCTGAAGCTCGCCTTGCGCCAGGAGCGGTAGGCGTCGTTCGCACCGGCAACCAGTTCGTCCACACGTTCGTCGCTGAATTCTTCGAATGTATTCAGCACCTGATTGTTGTAGGGGTTAACCGACCTGATAGTCATGGAAAACGGGTGGGAGTGACGGCTTCACCAATATTAACGATTCCTTGATTCTTCGAGCGGTTGGAAGAATAATTAGCCCATCCCTGAACGGCTGGCCCATGAGCGATGGGAAGGGTTCGAGTCCGATCCGGACCGAGGACTTGGATAACTTCGACAAGATCCTAGAGAGCGTCGGCAACTTCGAAAAGCTCTTCGAGCAGGGGAGGGAATTGGGCTTCAATGTGGAGGAGCAGGTGGAAAAGGTGTTCCGCGCTGACAGCGAACTGTTCAGGATCGTGGGGTTCAAAGTGCTGAAGATGAGGGGGGGAGTCGCAGAACTGAAGTTCCCATACAGCAAGGCGATTATGAGGAGAGGAGGAATCGTTCACGGCGGAGTCGTGCTGTACACCATGGACAGCGCCTGCGGCATGGCTGTCATGACGGTGAACCCTGGGACAGACCAACTGAGCCTCGAACTCAATGTCAGCTTCCTGGCGCCCCTGAAAAATGGCCCATTCATCGCGAAAGGGGTCGTGATCAGACGAGGGGGCTCGACGGCGGTCGCGGAGGGGGAGATTAGGGACGCGGGCGGGCAGCTCTGCGCGAAGTCCCTCGGCACGTTCTATCTTAGATAGAAAGAGATCAAGCCAGTGACCGCGTGAGCCGCGGGTAGCCGCTCCTTCGCCAGCGCTGGAGACAGGAACTGGTTGCTAGGCGCGCTGGAGAACGATGGCGAAACCTTGGCCTCCGCCGATACACAGGGTGGCAAGTCCGTACTGCTTCCCGGTCTCCTGCAGCTGCCTTCCCAGGGTACCGAGCAACCTCGCTCCCGACGCGCCAAGGGGGTGCCCGATGGCGATGGCCCCTCCGTGGACGTTCACCTTTGATGGGTCGATGTGAAGCTGCTGTATGGCGTACAGGGGAACAACGGCGAACGCCTCGTTGATCTCCCAGATGTCGATGTCATCTGGCTTCAGGCCTGCCTTGGCCAATGCCTTCTGCGAAGCCGGGACTGGACCCTTCCCCATCACGCTCGGATCAACTCCTGCCCACCCCATGGATACCACCTTGGCCAGGGGCTTCAGCCTGTGCTCCGCCGTCTTCTCCTTGGAAGTCAGCATCACCATGGCCGCCCCGGCATTGAGGGGGGACGAGTTCCCAGCCGTCACGAGGCCGCCAGTCTTGAACGAGGGCGGGAGCTTGGCCAGGCCCTCGAGCGTGGTGTCCTTCCTGATGCTCTGATCTACATCTATCACCTTCTCCTCCCCCCCTACTTCCACCTTCATGTCCATTAGCTCAGGCCTGAACCATCCGCTGTCGAGAGCCTCCGATGCCTTCATGTGAGACTCGTATGCGAACTGATCCATCCGTTCCCTGGAGATCTCGGCCTCCCCCGCCAGCTTCTCTGCGGTCAGACCCATGGAGTAGCCTATGTTCATCTGGTATCTCATGTACTCCGGCCTGGTCAGGAGCCTCGTGTTCGGGACCAGGGCCGGGTTGTTCCCCATCGGCACGTGGGTGAGGTGCTCGATCCCCCCCGCAAGGACTACATCGGAGTTCCCAGTCATTATCTCCATGGCCCCGTCGGCGGCAGCGTTCAAGGACGATGCGCACTGCCTGTCCACGCCGTGGGCCGGGACGGTCACGGGGAGCCCCGCCAGCAGAACGGGATGCCTTCCGCCGTACAGCCAGTTCTCCCCCATCTGAAGGGCGCACCCCGTAATTACGTCCCCCAGCTCGTCGGGGGCGATGGCCGACCTCTCCAGGAGCTTCCTGATGATGAGGCCGAGTGCGTGGTCCATTCTGACTGAGTTGTAGACGTCCCTCTCAGGCTGGGTGGGCCTTGAGCGCGAAAAGGGAATCCTCAGGTAGTCGGTTACGTATACTTCCCTAAGCTCCGCCATCCCGAATCACTTCCCCTTGAACTCCGGCTTCCGTTTGGCCAGGAACGCTGCCACCCCTTCTTTGATGTCCTCTGTGCCGAAGAGAATGCCCTGGGCCTCCGCCTCCATTTCGAGGCCCACGTCTGAGGGGACCTCGGCCCCCTTGTTGAGGAGCCTCTTGGCAAGCATCACTGCCACCGGAGCTTGGCTCTGAGCCAGTTCGGCCGCGTACTTCAGAGCGTACTCGTCCGGGTCCCCTGACGGGATCAGCTTGGTTGCCAGCCCTATCTCCACCGCCTTTGGCCCGCTGATCCTCTCGCTCGTGAGGACCAGGGACGCGCCCCGCGTGAGGCCTACGAGCCTTGGTATCCTCTGGGTGCCAGACCAGCCTGGGACGATCCCCCTGGTGACCTCTGGGAATCCCATCTGGACATCCTCTGTAGCGAGCCGTATGTCGCAGGACGCGGCCAGCTCGAGGCCGCCTCCGAGGGCGTACCCTTTCATCACCGCGATTGTCAGCTTGGGGAGTTCTGTCAGCCGCCTCATTATCCTCTCTCCTCTCCTGTTGAATTCCATGAAAGCCACTTGGTTGGCGAAAAACTGGCCCAGGTCGGCGCCTGACGAGAAGACGGTCCCCTCGCCGGTCACCACGACCACCCTGATCTCAGGGTCGCTCCACACCTCTGTGATGATACGGTCGAGCCCGTCGAGGACTTCGCCGTTGATGGTGTTATACTTCGGCCTGTTCAGGACTATCTTCGCCACACCCCCCTGGAGCCTCTCCAGGAGAATGGCGCCTCCGTCCTTGGCTGCCGAGGGAGGGGCCACCATGGCTCCGGCTTTCTCCTGCGGCGCCGCACCCGCGGACAGCCTCCCCTCGATGGCGTCCCTGAGCTTCCCCTCCTGGATGGCGCCCGTCGGAGCAAATATCTTGCAGTCGAACTCGGTTGCGAGCTCGTCGAGCTTCGACTTCACTTCGGCATTGGTGAGGTCCTTGGCAACCGAGATCGGGCCGAAGGGTCTGTTCATGCCCAAGACCATGCCCTTCTCCACGTCGTCGGGCCTGGCCACCCCCTCTTCGATCAGCTTTACGGCCTCGTTGATCTCCAGCGCGAACAGGTCCATGGTGGTGACCTTCTCCGTGGGCGTGGCATTGGGAATCATCGCCCTCCCAGTGGACCAGTCGTAGAACCCCTTCCCGGTCTTCTTCCCCAGCCGCCCCTCCTTCACCATCCTGCCGAAGGTCGTCCCCTTGCCGTACTCCGGGGAGAGCACCCCCGCGAAGTAGCTCAGCTGCTCGGCGGCGATGTCTATGCCGACATAGTCTGTCAGTTCGTAGGGCCCCATGGGCAGACCCTGGCTCTTGAAGTAGCCGTCGACCTCGGCGGGGGTCGCTATCCCCTTGTCGAGGATGAGGCAGAACAAGAGCGTGTCCGCTGCATTCAGCCTGTTCACTATGAAACCGGGGCTATCCCTGAGCACCTTTACCGCAGTCCTTCCTAGCTTCCCGCAGACCTCGGCAACCTGGTCCTCCACCGCCGGGTCGGTCCTGGCGCCCGGTATCACCTCGACGAGCTTCATGACCATGGGGGGGTTGAAGAAGTGCATGCCGACCATTCTCTCCGGTCTTGGTACTGCCTCCGCCAAATCGGTGATTCTGATGTTCGAGGTGTTCGAAGCGTATATCGCGTCGGGAGAGGCGTGTTCGCCGGCCTCCTTGAACACCGATTTCTTCAGGTTAAGAGACTCGGGCACAGCCTCGACGATCATGTCTGCGCCCTCGACCGCCTTTGCCATGTCCCCGAAGTAGGACAGCCTTGAAAGAGCTGCCTTCCCTACGTCCTGGGTTATCTTCCCCCTCTCTACCAGCTTAGCGACGCTCGCTGAGATTCTGCCCTTCCCCTTTTCCAGCATGTCTGGGAATTTGTCCATCAGGTTGACGTCGAACCCGTTGACGGCGAATAGTTCGGCGATCCCGTGACCCATGTCCCCCGCTCCGATTACGGCAACCTTCTTGATCTCCATTGTCTCAGAGTCTCCGGTTCAGTCTCAGCTTCCTTTACGCTTTATGATACGAACGAGGCAGAAACGCTTCCCTAACCCCTTCAGGAACATTTCTCCCTTGACCGAACCTGGCTCCGAATTATCGCGGTGAGCGAAAGGTTATCTCACTGGAAACGATGGTTACCGCGAGGCAATTCCACAATTGACGAACTTTGAGTGGGGATACGTTGCAAGATGGACGATGATTGGACTGGTGGCGGGCTGAGTTGAGCACTCTGTCGCCGACTTCCTCTGACTACGAGATCAAGATAACCGAGGAGCAGGAGGCCTTCAGGAAGGCGGTCAGGGATTTCGCAGAGAAGGAGCTCGGCCCCGTCGCCCAGAAGATTGACAGGGAGAACCAGATGGACATGAAGCTTGTTAGGAGGGCTGCCGACCTAGGCCTCTTCGGCATCCCCTTCCCCGAGGAGTATGGGGGCGGCGGTGGGGACGACTTGTCTCTAGTCCTCGCCATGGAGGAAGTCGCCCGGTTCTCGGCAGCCTACGCGGCGGTCGTAGGCGCGACCTACCTCGTGTCTGTCCCCCTCTACCTGTTCGGGAACGAGGAACAGAAGAAGAAGTACCTGGTACCGATAGCGAGGGACGGGAAGGTGGCCGCCCACGCCATGACGGAACCGGGGACGGGCTCCGACGTTGCAGCCATCACCACCACCGCCCAGAAGCAGGGGGACAAGTACGTGATCAATGGGAAGAAGATGTTCATCACCAACGGGGACAAGGCTGACATCTTCCTGATCTTTGCGCGGACGGGCCCCAAGGAGGAAGGTAAGCGCCACCATGGTGTAACGGCGTTCTTAGCCGAGAAGGGGGCACCAGGGCTGGTCGTCGGGCAGCGCACAGATGTGATCGGACTCAGAGGGGACCAGCCTGTGGAGTTGGTGCTGGAGAACCTGGAGGTACCTGAATCAAACGTCCTCGGAGAGATTGGGAGAGGGGTCAAGCTAGCTCTGACCACCTACGATCACGGCAGGGTCGGGGTTGCGGCCCAAGGGGTCGGCCTCGCCCAGGCGGCCTTGGAGGCCGCCCTGAACTACTCTACCCAGAGGCAGACGTTCGACACCTATCTCCTCAGCTACCAGCAGGTCCAATTCAAGATTGCAGAGATGACAGCGGCGGTCCACGCAGCGAGACTCCTCACCTACTGGGCGGCCACGCTGACAACCAAGGGGAACCACTTCATCAAAGCTTCCTCAATCGCCAAGATAGCGGCAACGGAGGCAGCAGAAAAGAACGCCCACTCCGCCATGCTCATCATGGGGGCATACGGAGTCTCCACCGACATGATCGTGGAGAGGATTCTGAGGGACTCCCAAATCATCAAGACCTACGAGGGGACCAACGACATCCAGCGACTTACGATTATGAAGGAAGTCGCAAGAGAGATGGGAGTGGTGGGCTAGGGGCCCTTCGTCGGAATGCGTGTTGAGATGAGGAGGGTCGCAGTCGTAGGGGTGGGGCACAGCAGGTTCGGCAGGCGGACGGACGTAAGCATAGGGGAGCTCGCCTTTGAGTCCATCAAGCAGGCTGTCGACGACGCGGGAGTGGACAGAAAGGACATAGGAAATGTAATCGTGGGGAACATGGGGGGGTGGAGCCAGGAGTCGCTCCCAGCGGTGGTGGTGGACGAGTACGCCGGGCTCAGTGGAGTGGGGACCATGCGGGTAGAAGCCGCCTGTGCGAGCGGGAGTGCCGCCCTGAAGTGCGCGTACGACAGCGTCGCGAGCGGCGACGGGGACCTGGCATTGGCAGTGGGGGTCGAGAAGATGACGGAGGTGGACACCCCGACATCCGTGGAGCTGATAGGAAGGGCCGGCTCATACTTCTGGGAGTTCGAGAACTTCGGAATGACCTTCCCTGCCTACTACGCCCTCCATGCGGTGGCCCATATGCACAGGTTCGGAACCACCGAGGAGGACTTGGCCAGGGTGGCGGTGAAGGCGCATCACTACGGCGCCATGAATCCCCTTGCGCAGTTCCAGAAGGAGATAACGCTCGAAAAGGCCCTCGGCTCTCCTGTGGTCGCCTGGCCCCTAAAGCTCTTCGATGCCTGCCCTCTCACGGACGGTTCCGCGGCCGTCGTGCTAGCCTCCGAACAGGTCGCGAGAAAACTCACAGACACACCTGTCTGGATCAGGGGGATCGGTTCCTCGTCGGACAGCGCGAACCTCGCCCGGAGGGGGAGCTACATCGGCCTCGAGGCGGCGGTCAGGGCGGCTAAGGCGGCCTACAGCCTGGCAAAGGTAGGCCCCGAGGACATAGACGTCGCCACTGCCCACGACTGCTTCACAATCGCGGAGCTGATGGCCTACGAGGACCTTGGCTTCTGCGAAAGGGGGGAAGGGGCCAAGTTGATTCGCGAGGGTCAGACCGAGATAGGAGGGAAGATACCCGTGAACCTCGACGGCGGGCTCAAGGCGAAGGGACACCCGGTCGGGGCCACGGGAGTCTCCATGATTGTGGAGATAACGAAGCAGCTAAGGGGCGAGGCAGGACGGCACCAGGCCCCAATCAAGAAAGGGGTGGGGCTCGCCCACAACATCGGCGGGACCGGGCACTACGCCTACGTCACCATCCTCGGGAGGGACTAGGGGTGTCTGAAGAGCCGATTCTGCACTCGAGAAGGGCGCTCACCCTGAGGTTCGACCTACCGGTTTCCAAGACTCGGGAGTTCTGGGATTCGCTTCGAAGAGGAAAGTTCGTGACCACGAGGTGCAAGAGATGCGGCTACGTCTCCTTTCCTCCCCAATCCGACTGCCCAAAGTGCATGGGGTCCGAGCATGAATGGGTCGATCTCGGCCAGGACGCGACACTCGTCACGTGCACCTACGTCAACGTCAAGCCCCAGAGCTTCGCCAGCACCGACCCCTACACCATTGCGATCGGTGAGTTCCCCTCCGGTGTGAAGGTCCTCGCATGGCTCGAGGGGGCGGGGCGCGATGAGGCGAAACCAGGGATGAAGCTGAGGATCGAGGCGCGCGTCGGCAGCGAGGGGAATCCGTTCTACGTTTTCGTCCGAGCCTAGTACTCCGCAGGGATTCCCTTCATCACATCCGCGACGCGGTTGAGCTTGTCCCTGTACATCATGACCTTTGTTATGGACCCCTTGAACTTCAGCTGCCCCTTTAGCACAGCCGACTGGATGTCGACCTCCCCCTTCTGCACCTTGGTCCATGTGTCGTAGGGCCCTTCGAAGGAGAACTCCGAAGGAGCCCCAGCAGCCGCTTTCTGCAGACTGGTCACACCGTTATCCACGTTTACAACGTAGTACTGTCCGATGTCGGTCACCCCAAACCCTATGCTCGTCTTGAAGTTCTTGGTGCTTTCCACCCATTTCGCGTCCTGCGCAAGCGCGGTCTGCACCTGCGAGAAGTACTCGTCGCTAAGATACTTCGCCATTGGCCGCCGCCGCCGCGGCTCGTCTTTTGAGGTTACCGATGGCACCGGAGGTCAGGACGCTGACTAATTCTATCCCGCCCACTTTCAGACCCGGCCCTGCACCTCGCAAGAGCGGAACGACCTCATTCGTCGTCTTGACGATGACCGCCCTGGGGTTCTTCTTTACAGCTATGACTTTTGATGCCGGGTGCCGCTCCCGGATGAGATCGGAGAACCTCCGCAGATCCTCCTCTGACAGGTTCGAGCTAGCGAGGTAGAGCACGTAGCGCTTCGGCATCTACCCCTCCTTCAACCACTCGAGGAAGAACTCCGCCGCACTGCCGTGTGCCAGGAAAATCCGTGGCTTGATCTTCAGCCGGACCCCGTCTTTGTACCCCGGGGCAATCTCGCCCCTGACCAGCATCTGCTTGTCGAACCTCAGATACAGAGACGAGTGCTCGTCGACGAGCTTGTCGATGTCCCTGGCCCACTCCTTCCTCACCCCATCGGGGATGCTCGCTGTCAGAGCCGCGAACGCCTTTGCAGCCTGGTCCCCTTGCAGGTGCACGCTGACCCTCTTGATACCGTTGCCGTAGTGCCCTTCCATCTCTTCGGACTCGAAGGGAGCTTCGCCCCCGACTAACCCCCTGACCGCCGCAGCTACCTTGTCCGGGTCTTCAGTGGCGTGCAGAAGGTAGGTCAAGTCCAGGGACTGAATCGCACCCTTCACAGTTGGCCGCCGAAGGACTTCGACTATAAGGCCATCGCGCTCCTCCGAAAAATGGAACAAGCACGACACCAGAACGACAGAAGACGAATCTGGGCAGGGTTCAGAGAGAAGATTAACTACACCCCCCCGCGACCACCCCTCCAAGTTGCCGAAGAAGCTGACGGTCGAGGACATTCTCTCGGACGAGCTGAAGCGCGAAATGAACATGGACACCAACACCTTCGCAGTCTTGGATGACTGGGATTCGGTGATGCACAGCGTGTACCAGATGCCCATCGAGTTCGCGGGCTACACCAACAAGATCGCTGACATGAAACTGCTCAAGGAGATGGTGGATATTCTAGCGGCCCAGGACTTCGACAACGTCAAGCGGAGCGAGAGCAGGAAGAAGCAGCTCGCCCAGTTCACAAGGACGCTCAGCATGTATTACAACCTCGTCTTCACAAAGGGGAAGAAGAAGGTCGGCTACGGCACGCTCTTCCATTTCCCAAAGCTCAAGGCCAACCCCGACAGGAGCGGGGGCATCGTCCTGGCGGCAAAGATAGTCGTGGACGGAAAGAAACACGAGGTCACCTTCGAGAGGGGAAAGTTCGACGACTTCCTGGTGGAGGTCATGCCCTACGTCAACCTGCTGGGAGACCTCTACCGTCAGACCCGCAAGCTTTAGGCCACGATGAGACACTACATCCTCGGGATAGAAAGCACCGCCCACACGTTCTCCGTCTCCGTCATGTCATCCGACGGAAGAATCCTGTCCAACACGAAGTCGGTGTACAAGCCGCCCGAAGGCAGCGGAATACACCCTTTCGAGGCCTCACAGAACCACCTTTCGGCCGCTCCAAAGGTGGTCGCGGACGCGCTCGACATCTCGAAGGTTCCAATGGGGAAGCTCTCCGCGGTCGCCTACGCGATGGGGCCGGGGCTTGGACCCTGCCTGAGGGTCGGGGCGGTGGTGGCCAGGACCATTGCCTCGTCCCTCGACGTCCCCCTGGTACCGGTAAACCACGCAGTGGGACACATCGAACTTGGTTGCTTGCTTACGGGCTCGAATGATCCGGTCGTCCTGCTCGTGTCCGGGGGGCACACCATGATTCTAGCCTACTCGGGCAAGAGGTGGCGTGTCCTCGGAGAGTCCCTCGACCTGACCCTGGGACAGCTGCTCGACCAGTTCGGTAGGTACCACGGGCTGGCCTCCCCCTGCGGTATGGCCATAGAAGATGCGGCCTCAGCATCTTCCAACTACCTGAAGCTCCCCTACTCTGTAAAGGGGAACGATGTCTCCTTTTCCGGACTCCTCACTGCCTCCAAGCTCCTGATGGACGGCGGGAGGCCGTTTTCAGATGTCTCGTACTCGATA
>DASPPO010000004.1:0-20733 GCA_035625455.1 Nitrososphaerales archaeon
GTGCGAGGTACTACGACCCCACCATAGGGAGGTTCATCACCGAGGACTCCTACGGGGGGGACGACAACGACCCCATGACTCTCAACAGGTACATCTACGGGAGGGACAACCCGGAGAGGTATGTGGATCCGAATGGGCACAGACCCCTGACTCCAAACGACCTGGGGCCTGACCTGCAATCGATGTGTGCGGCTGATCCCGCGGCGTGCACGAGCGTCACGTCAAGTACTTCAAGCACGACTAGCGTAGTGTCTGCGGACCAATACTACACCACCTATCAGAAGATGGTCACAACGACGACGACCACGTGCTTCGAGGGGTACTGCACATCGAAAACGGCGACGAACGGCATTGCGACGTGGACGTCAATGAATCCGGGAAATTATGAGCCGTCGCCATTGTCGGCGCCGCAACCAGCGATTGGAAGCATATCCCAAACCAGTAGCAATGGGAATGGATTTTCAATCACAAGTTGGCTAGAAGGTGAAGGCGGAGCCATTCTCGTCGCGATTGGTGCCGACTCACTTTACGGTGCTGATGTCCTTGCAGCCGCGTACGGATGTGTATATTGTGCCGTATTGGTGGTCCCGTTAGGAAGTGCAGCAGCTCGCTCAACCGCATACGCTGCTTTCTCGAGCGCTAATGGAATGTCAGGAACTTTGAATGAAGCTGAGGACGAATGGCTCGAAGGATTCAGTGAGGGCACCCAGTGGCCGGGTTGGTTCTGAGAAGAGGAAGATTCTTGATTGACCCATTGAGAAAGAAGGAAAGAATGACGAAGTTGGCTCTTAATGGAACAGTAGGAAGGTAGTTTGATTAGCAGCACTTCGAGCGAGGAGAGGAAGACAATCCACAAAGTCCTCGCAGGGGCGCTCCTGGCGACCGTCGTCGTCCTCGCGTTGCAATATTCCTATCAAATAAACCCGTCCTATCCCCCAATTCTGTACGATGAACTGATAATCCTAATCATGGGCCTGTTGGTCTGGTACGTCCTGTCAAGTGCCAGGATTATCAAAAACATTCGTCAAACCAGGCCTACTCATTCAGTCCCTCCGCCCAACGAGACCGCGTTCGACAGAGTATTGATTTCTGCGGGCATTCTGGAACCTAGGAGATTCCTACGTGCCATTAGACTGATGTTTATCGTTATCTCGGTGGGGTCAGGACTCCTCTTTGTCGTATTCGGTCTGACTCAACTAGCCGAGTATGGATTAGGAGAGCAGTCCTGGGCCTATCCCATGCTCGAAACTGGGTTACCGTTTCTTGCCCTAGGATTCGTGTTGATATCGCTTCATCGTAGAGGACCCGTAAAGTGTTAGGAATTCCATGACGCTGGACCTCTACTAGGCATAGCACAATTTTACATTGACGCAAACAGTGCATATCAATCATATGCCGCAAGTTGTATGTCTGGCGGAGCCTGTTAGGCTGATTTCCTTGAAGAGTGGGAGTTTCGAAGCAATAGAATACGAAGCTGGTGGGTTTGGGATGGTCTTCATGGTGTTGATGGCGGGAACACTGCAATTCTTCCAATGCTCGCCCTATCTCAGCTTGGCGGGTCGTTCTTGCAAGCCTATGACCTATTGTTCTTCCCATCGCTGTTTATCCGGTGGCTGTATCGTTAGGAGGTTTTCGTGATGGGTCCGCTACAGTCAAGATCTACTCCGACCATATTGCGTACGCCGGAGAGGACAGCGACCAAGCGTCGAATCCCGACGCTTACGTCGTTCGGAGATATGGTCAGACGCCGACTACAGCGATGGTGAGGGTTATGGTCAGACGCCGACCATAGAACACCCCCTCCGGAAAAAGGTTCAAAAAATATATTTGGAGAAATATGCAAAATATCCGCAACGGAATCCTTGGCAACCCCGATTAGGGGTCCGCTGAGCAGGTTTTGACAGCTGGACTTCGGGTGGTGCAGCGCATGCAGAGACCCCTCGCAAATAGCTGCCTCTAGACACCATCGTTACGTGCGTTACTGTTTCCATTCAGTTCAGAGAGAAAAATTGAGTTAGATGCCTCATAAAGTGCTTGGGATTTTTAACGCTCGGCCGCAGGGTTGCCAAATCACGACCAGGGTTGCCAATCAGGACGTATTTCTCACCTGATTTTGGCAATCCTAGAGGCGGAAAATGGCAACCTTGTTCCGGGGTTTGGCAACCTTGAAGGTCAAGGTTGCCAACTGGCCCTCTTCTCCTTCGGCCTAGACTTGCCCCTGCTCTACGCCAAGATGGTCCAACCAACTTCGAAAGAACTCGGGCCTCTTCAGTGTCTTGTATCGCCGTGTTAAATGAGACAGCCACCCTTGACGGTATGCAGCCACAGACAGGTGAACACGAGGCAGCGATCGTCAGCATCGTCGAACTGAAAGACATCGCTCGGAGCCTCCTCCCTCCCTCGAGCGGGCTGAGGCACCTGATCCTTTCAGAGCCCGACCTCCTCCCCAGGGGCGAAGCAATCCTCAAGGCCAAGACTTACGCGAGGCTGCTCTACCACGAAGTCGGGCGCGCCTAGACCGGGGGCGCTCTTGCTCGGAAGGGGAGCCCGACTATCGCCTTCTCTCTGCTGATGTCCTTCACGTACTCCCACCCCTGGGCAATGTACCCCTCCACCTCCTCTATGGGCACCACCTTCTGCGAGCTCCCGTTCTTGAGCCCCAGCCGCTCCATCTGCCTCTGATCCAGGAGCTCCAGGAGCCTGTCGTTGGGAATCTTCCCGAGGTTCCCCAGCTTTCCCACATCCTCGTCGGTCCACCCAGACATCTTGAGGAACTGGCGGTTGAACGTCTCCACCATCCTCTCCTCGCTGCTCGATTCCCCCCTGGCAGTCGCAAGGAACTTCTCGCTCGCCTTCTCGAAAGTCTCCCTCATCTTCTCGACCACGTCCTCGGGGAGTCCCTTGTTGACCGTGTACGTCGCCTCAATGCTCCCCTCATGGCCCATGTGAAAGGACCTCCAGTCACGCAGCATCTCCCCCTCATTCTCGGCCAACATCATCCTGGTGTCGAAGTACCGCCTGAGGACATAGGGACGCCAGGCGAACCCGGCGTCACGTATCGCCTTCCGCAGCAGGTGTCCCACCTTGGGGGTACAGATGTGTCCTCCCACGTGCGGTTTGTTGAACGGTCCCGCGGTGATCACGGGCACATCTCCCGGCGACAGTTTCTGCCCCTGCCTCATCCTCCACTCTAGGTACTGTTTCAGGTACCCACACCCCTGCTCCGGGAGGAAGGTGAAGTACCTGTGCCTGGACTTTGAGAGGTTCTTCCGGACCAGGACCATGGCAGGCATCTTGGCGAACCCCACCTCTCCCCCCTTAATCTCGAGGTCCGGGAGGTCGGAGAACTTCAGCCCGTCGTCCCCGAGGTAGCTCCCCATGACCTCCACCCTGCACCCGGCGAACGCCATCAGCACCACCGCCACCTTGGCCCTCAGGTCCGCCGCGTCCAGTATCCTCCCGAGCTCCTCCTTGGTGGGGACCCTCTCGTTCTCGTACTTCACGTAGTCGTTGGCACCGGCGATCTTCACCTTCCTCTTCACCACGATGTCGTTGAAGGACCACCAGCTCTTCAGGGGTTTGGTGTAGTTCTTGATGTTGGTCCCGAGGCTCTCCCTCCCCTCCCAGTGGGACACCATGGCGAGGATGAAGTTCCCTGCCTGCTTGTCGTCCATCTCAGCGAGGCTCTTCGGGGTCACATCAAGCTCCCTACAGATCCTCCCCATCCTGCGGTAATACTCGTGGGCGGTTATGGGACTCCCCCGCTCGAGGTTCTCCACCCAGAGCCTGAACTGGGGGTCCTCGAGAAGGTGCCTGTGGGGGGACCTCGCTAGTTTGAGCCTCAACGCAATTACACCCCTTCGGCGGATATAACGGCGGACGGACTCAGACTCGGGCGGGGCCAGTTCGCACAGGATTCAGACCAGGTGAGAGGAAGCCAAGAGTGGGATTCAGACTCGAGTGGAGGTGCGGCCTCCGGGATTCGGACCCGGGCGAGTGGCTTGGGAAGCCACTATCCTAACCACTGGATCAAGGCCGCACCACCAACCCCATTGCACGAAATTCTATAAACGAAGCCATTTCCCGGCTACGACGGTTTGAGTGAGCAACTCCTCTCGAAGCTGGCGCCCCGGTTAAAGCGGCTGGACGAAGGGGCGTACCGGAGGGCATACCTCTCGGGGAGGGCGATAAGAAGGACCAGCACTCATCAGCTGGTAGCAGGTCTTTTGGATGCGCTCGGAATCAGCTTCAAAGAAAATGTGAGAATCACGGGGGGGAGCGGGCTTCTCGCCGATTTCAAGGTCGGCGACGTCTGGGTGCTCGTCGACAGAGAGCTGGGAGATCAAGAGCGCATGGCCCTTCTGGCCGGGAAGCACAAGTGCGTCCTAATCCGGCGCGAGGCGCTGAGAAGCGACAGCCTTGACCACGGAATCAGGGTGATAGGGATGGAAGAGACGGGGGAGAGACAGACAATCTTCCTCGACGATCCTTCCCTCAATTTCGACTACGCGCACATCCTGCCGAAGACTGAGAAGTGCTCCGTAATGCACGGGCATACTTCGAGTGTTCTAGTCGAAGTAGTCGGAAGGCCGGTCGAGGGGATGGTCGTTGACTTCGGTGTCGCTAAGCGGATAGTTAGGGAGGCCGTGAGCAGCCTTGACCACAAGCTTTTCATCAACGAGAAGTATGTGACCGCCATTGACTCGAAAAGCGTGGCCCTGAATTTCAGGACGGTTCACGGCGAGTTCGCCATCAGAGCGCCCAGGGACACCACGGTGATGATGAAGGGAGAGGCTACGGTGGAGAACCTCGCGAGGGAGGTGCTGTCTAGGATCGCGCCCAGAATGCCCAAGAATGTGACCGCCGTCGGGGTCTACGTCTACGAAGGACTCAACAAGGGGAGCCACATTCTGGCGAAGCTCCACCAGGAAGGTGTGACAGACCGACGAAGGAAGCCATAGTGCTCCTTTCCGGTGGGATAGACAGCGCCACCGCGCTGTACCTGACCAAAAAGACGCGGGGAGTGCGCGCCCTGACCTTCGAGTACATGGGAATCGCAAAGAGCGAGCTTGCAGCAGCGAAAGCGATTGCTTCTAGGGCGGGGGTCCTGGAGCAAAGGACGGTAAGGCTTCCCGACCTGAAAGAGGCGGCTGACATACCTGGGTTCAGGCCCGCCGGACTCCCGCCCAATTACATTCCTCTCAGGAACAGCATATTCTATGCCTTCGCCGCCTCATACGCGGAGGAGACAGGCGCCACGTACATCGTAGGTGGGCACAACAGGGAGGATACCGAGGTTTTCGCTGACGTCAGTCCAGAGTTCTTTGGCTCTCTCCAAAGGGCCTTCTGGAACGGGTCGCGGATCCTTCGCAGGAACAGGCTGAAGATTGCAAGACCCTTGAAGCGCCTGAAGAAGCCAGCGGTGATTAGACTGGGGGCTTCATTGGGGGTCCCATTCGAATTGACATGGAGCTGCCACCGAGACTCGGAAGAACACTGCTGGGTGTGCGACGGTTGCCTCACACGTCAGAGGTGTTTCAAAGAAGCAGGCGTAATTGACCCCCTGACGGCCTCGAAATGGGAGAAAATTACTTAAGGGAAGGACAACGGGGCCGACCCTCCTTGGGACGGACTGGAAACAGAACTAACGACGCACTGGACTTCATAGACGCGACTGCGGATGTCCAATCTGAGACTTCACGAATGCCTGTTGATGCTGGAATTGCGAAGCTCCGTGTGGTCAGCGCGGCAGGTAGCATGTTGATGCCCGTTGAGCTGTCGGTTCAGACCTCCACAGGCCTTCACAGAGGAGTTCACATGAGCAGGCTCGTCAGGGCGGCAAACGGCCGCAGGGCTGGGAGCGTGGAGCAGTGGCTGAGATGGATATGCAGCGAGGTCAACAGGACCCAGCCGGGTTCAAGCGTAACGGCGGGCTTCGAGCTGCCCTACGACGACCAGTTCGCGAAGATTACCATGAGGGCCACTCAGAGAGGGGCGGTGACGTACCAGTACGTGGTAGAAGGAATGACGGCATGTCCCTGCTCGAAGAAGATGATCGGGATAGGTCACATGCAGAGAGCGCAGCTCACCGTTGTCCTGAAGAGCGAGAAGACGCTGGACTCGATGAGCGTGGTGGGCAGGATAGCCGAGTGCTTCTCGGCTTCGCCGAAGGAGCACATGAAACGCCTAGAAGAGGCGAAGAAGATTCTTGAAGCTCAAGCGAATCCGAGGTTTGCGGAGGACCTAGTCAGGGAGTGCGTGAGCAGGTTCCCAAACGCTCTCTATGTGAGCAGCAGGTGCTTCGAGTCGATACATGCTCACGATGCAATAGCAACCTGGTCCGCTAGGCCAGGGTGGATGCCAATCCTGTAGCCATCCCTCTGTCAGACTTAAATCGAGAATACCTCAACGGCCGGGATGCTTGGCCGACCTCCTCATAGGGACGTCAGGCTGGTCTTACAACGAGTGGGCGGGGGTGTTCTATCCCACACCAAGTACTAACAAACTCTCGTTTTACTCGAAACTGTACATGACCGCAGAAGTCGACTCGACATTCTATGCTTTTCCTTCGAAAGGGCTCGTGCTGGGATGGTCGAGGTACACCCCTCCTGATTTCATCTTCTCAGCGAAACTCCCTCAGCTCCTGACACACGAGAAGAAGCTGGACCTCTCGAAGGGAGTCGAGGCAGACCTCATCCGATTCCTCGGTCTGCTGAAGCCACTCATAGCGGCGGGTAAGCTCGGACCCATTCTGGTGCAGCTCCCGCCTAGCTATTCGTACCAGTCGGATTTCGATAAACTAAGGGCCTTCCTATTGAAGGCGCCCGAAGATGTCAGGTTCGCGGTCGAGTTCCGACACCCTTCGTGGCTGCGGGAAGAGGTCTGGTCATTCCTCAGAGACAGGAACGTGGCGAACGTCATAGTCGACGAGCCACTCCTGCCTCCCGACACGGTCACGACCGCGGACTTCGCATTCATCAGATGGCACGGCCGCGGGTCAAGGCCCTGGTACAACTACAGGTACAGCGAAAAGGAACTGGACAGCTGGGTGCCAAAGGTGAAGGAGGTCACCGCCAGGGTAAAGAAGACATTCGGCTACTTCAACAACCACTTCAGGGGGTTCGCGGTCGAGAACTCGCTTAGGATGATGGAGAAACTAGGCATATCAGACGTGCAGCAGAGTGAAGCGGCCGGCAGGGCGACGAGGTTCATAGACAGCGGGGGCAGGGACGAGGGAGAGGGGAGCATTCTGGAGTTCGTCGACAGGGGGCGCGGCTGAACGAAGGTCAGGATGCTGCTGGACAGCGGGGCGCCAAAGGTCCCGCCGGAGGAGCTCGGGAGGCTCATCGAAGAGGCGGGGATGAAGGTCACCCAGGGTACGGCTGACTTCGGGGTGGTGGTCGGGGGAGACGGGAGGTTCAGCCGTTATGGGAGGACCGAGGACATTCCGCTCCTCTTCGTCGGGATGAGGTCAAAGGGAGCGGCGGGTTCCAAAGCGCAGCTGGCCCGTATCGAGTATGACCACCTCCCCCGGGCCCTGAAGAGGATAGGAAGCGGAGACTACTCCATCGATGAATACGGCCGGTTGGCCGTCCTGCTGAATGGCAGGAGCATAGGGGAAGTGTTCACCGACGTGTACCTTCAGAGGGGGAGTGACAGCACTTGTATCCGCTACAGGGTGAAGGTTGGCGGACAGGGAGAGAACTTCGAAGAGGCTGCGATCGGGGACGGAGTGGTTATCTCGACGAGTGCGGGATCAACGGGGTATTATTCGTATCCGGACCGAATCAGGGGGGACTACATCGATCCAGGCGGGTTCGCCAGCATAGAGAAGGGCGAAGTCGGAATCTGCCACATAACACCAACCTATACCGAAAGGACTGGAACTGACCTGCATCCCCTGCGCTACACTGTTCCCTGGGGGTCGAGGGTCTCACTATCACTCTTCAGGGAGGCGGACGCTCGGATTTACGGGACCACAGACAAAAGGGCGGGGGTCAGGGTCTCCATGGGTGATGAGGTCTTGGTCCGCCCTGGAAGAAAGAAGACAAGAGTCATCTCGCTCTAGCGGCTGCGGCGGGGGTTAGTCGAGCTTCGGCTCGATCCCGGTCGCGATGTATTCGACGCTTTCGGCGATGTAGGAGGCGTGGTCCGCAATGCGCTCCAGGTAGCGCAGGATTAGGGTGGCGGAGAGGGCGCATTTGATGTCCCCACCCTTTCCCTGAATGGTTGACCTGAGGTTTTTCCTGTAGCTCTCGTCTACCACGTCGTCCATCTTCGGGATGTTCCGAGCCATCTCCAAATCTCGCTTGGCGAAGGCTTCGAGGCTCAATCGGATCATCTCCTGTGTCTTCTTGGCCGTGTCGACCACGAACTTTTTGTCGCAGTTGCCCAGGTCGCCGAACATTTCCAAGACGCTCGTGATGTCAAGGGCGTATCTCCCGTATCGGAAGAAGCCGTAAGAGATCTCCATGCAGGCCTTCAGAAACCTAAGGTCGCTGGCGACCGGCTGGTACCTGGCGATCATTTCCACCGACAAATCGCTTACCTGGCGGTGCAGGGCGTGCAATCTGTTGGACATTTGCCTCACTTCCGTCCCCTTTGAGCCGCGGCTGTAGGCGTCGATGGAAGCCGAGACAGCCTGCTGTGAAAGAGTGGCCATGTCCAGCAGCAGACTGTTCAGCTGGTCCAATCCCATGTCCATTAATCTAGGCATGCGTTCACCCGAACTTCCCCGTGATGTACCTCTCTGTCAGCTCTTCTCTGGGGTTCTCGAAGAGGGTTGTGGTCTCATCGAATTCCACGAGTTTGCCGAGGTAGAAGAAGGCGGTGTAATCTGACACCCTCGAAGCTTGCTGCAGATTGTGCGTCACTATGATGATTGTGTAGTCACGCTTGAGCTGTGTTAACAGCTCCTCGATCTTCGCAGTGGCCGTGGGGTCCAGGGCAGAGCACGGCTCGTCCATCAGGAGTACTTCTGGCTCCACCGCCAGTGCCCTTGCTATGCAGAGCCTCTGCTGCTGCCCTCCCGACAGGCTAGCGCCAGAGTTGGTGAGCTTGTCCTTCACCTCGTCCCAGAGGTAGGCTCCGCGGAGGCTGTGTTCGACGGCGTGGTCCAGCTTCTTCTTGTCCCTCTCGCCGTTCAGGGTAAGGCCGGCTACAACGTTGTGATAGATTGACATGGTGGGAAACGGATTCGGCTTCTGGAAGACCATGCCTATCCTCCGACGGACGGCCACTGGGTCGACCCGTCTGTCATAGATGTCCTCTCCGTCAAGGAGAGCCTCTCCCTCTACCACCGCGCCAGGGGTCAGCTCGTGGAGTCGGTTCAAGCACCTGACGAAGGTGGTCTTACCGCACCCTGATGGACCCATCACGGCGGTGACCTTGTTGGGAGGGATCTTGAGATCGATCCCATTGAGCACCCAGGTGGACCTGAAACCAGCTTTCAGTCCCTTCGTCTCGAACTTGGGCTGGACCCCGCCTAGAGACCTCGGCTCGGTCACCTCAGACATCTCCTTTCTCTCTCTGAAATCTTCCTGGGTCTGCACACATGCTCACCTAAATTTCAGCCCTGACCCCTGCGAACCTGCGCCCAATAAAGAGCTTGACAGAGAGGTTCAGGATCAGCATGAACACCACAAGCGCCAGGGCCGCACCCCAGGCGGTCGTCGTCCAGTTGGCGTAATCGCCCCCCGTGCCAAAGTTATAGATTATGTAGGGAATGGACGCGGTCGGTTGGAAGAGTCCCGTCGGGGGGAAGTTGAGGTAACCGGCGGTTACCACAAGGGGGGCGGTCTCCCCAGCTGCTCGGGCAATCGCGAGGAGGATTCCCGTTGCCAAGCCTGACCTGCCCGTACTGATGACGATTCTGAAGATCGTCTTCCACCGGGGGATGCCCAAGGCCATCGAGGCCTCCCGCAGGGTAGTGGGCACGAGCTTGAGGGACTCCTCTGTAGTCCTCGCCACAATCGGGAGCATTATGATTGCCAGAGAAGTGGCCCCTGCCACAGCGGAAAACGTTCTCGTTGTTTCCACGATAAGGACGAAGATGAACAGACCAATGGTGATGGTAGGGAACTCGGCCAAAACGTCGTTCGTGAAACTCGAGAGGAATGAAAGCCTGGACTCTGGCCACTCCGAGAAGTAAATCCCTGCCCCAACCCCCACGGGAACCGCAATCAGCGTCGCCATTCCAACCATCAGAAACGACCCCTCGATCCCATTCAATATGCCTCCCCAGCAATACGAACTTCCGCTCGCAATCTGGCCTGTGGAGCAAGGAGACGGGGGGTTGTGGGTGAAGAAGTTCAGAGTAATCGCAGGCAGGCCCTGCGACACCACATCCCACACGACCAAGACAAGCGGGATTACGGCTATCACTACGGCGAGGATAACCAAGACCTTCATTATTCGGTCGAGAATTCGGCGCCACTCTTGACGCCGTCCCGTTTGGCTGATAGATGTCAACTACGATACCACCTCATACCCTGAATCTCGTTGATCGGGTCATCCTCCAGACCAGCACTCTCGCGAAAGCGTTTATCACCAGGGCAAGCATGAACAATACAAGTCCCACTTCCACGAGCGCTGCGTCCGAGAGGGGGTCCGTCGTGGTTCCGAATTGATTGACGATAAGAGAAGTCAAAGTGTATCCCGGTGATATGAGGGACGTCGGAATGGCGGTCGCGTTCCCTACGACGAATGTGACCGCCATCGTCTCGCCCACGGCCCGTCCCAAGCCGAGGATTGTGGCCCCGAATATGCCTGACCTGGCGTACGGGAGGACGGCCTTCCGTGTGACTTCCCAGTCGGTCGCGCCCAGCGAGTACATCGCTTCTCGCTGACTGTTGGGTACCGCATTCAGGACGTCTCTCGAAACAGCAGAAATCGTCGGGATTATCATTATGGTAAGTACGACCCCAGCCGTAAGTAGGTCCAAGCCGAAGGGAGCTGCATTGAATAGCTGGGTGAAGCCGAGATAGGTCTTGAGGGTCGGTTCGACATACGCCCTCATGAAAGGAACCAAGACCAGCAGCCCCCATAGCCCGTAGATCACGCTCGGCACCGCTGCTAGTAGCTCGACGAGGGATCCCAATGCGGCCCCTACTCCTCTGGTCCTCCCAGCCCGCTCGGATAGGAAAATGGCTACGCCGAGGCCGATGGGCAATCCGAAAAGGAGCGCGAGCGCCGAGGTGATCAGCGTTCCAAGAATGAACGGAAACACATTGAAGATATCATGAGGAGGATTCCACGTTGACCCCGTGATGAATCCAAGACCGAACGTCTTGATGCTGAGCCAAGAACCAGAGGTTAATTCGACGCCCAGCCCCACGAGTATCGCAATCACTCCAACGGCGGCCGCGCCGACCACCGCCTTGAGAACAAGGTCCCCTTTTGACCCTGACCTGCGCTTTTCCTTCGGAGAAGCCGTCAATGACGCTCCCCTAGGTCAGACACATCATCACCAATAAAAGAAGATGGAGGATCCTGGCTATGAGCTAGGACCCTAGAGGACTGGAGTTCCGTTGTAGGTGATACTAGCCAGTAAGGAGTTGTCGAGGGTGACGGCCGATGATGGGAGAGGTGGGTAGCCCAGCGTAGCTCCGGAGGAGGTAGGGGACTTGCTCTGACCGTCGTTCACAACCCACGACAGGAAGTTGAGAGCAGCGACCGCCTGTGCCTGAGAAGTTGATGCATAGGACGCACTGAGGTCCTGGTAGACCAGAGCGTAGGTGAAGGTCGAGACTGGATAGATGTACGGGTCAGAAGTATCGTTGAAGGTCGCTTGAATCACAGAGTAGCTCGTCCACTGAGGGTCGGTCGATGGGAGGCCATTACTTATGGCAGCCGCCAGGGCTCCCGATATGTTCGTCAGGTTGGCAACGATATAGTTCCCAAAGGCGTTCCTGACCGCGCCGTAGTTGATTTGGCCTGGGTTTGCGATTTCATAGGCAATCTCCAGAGGTCCTATCGAGTAGGGGGTGGTTGCTATACAGTCCGCAACACCCGCGTTGTGTAGGCATCCTATCCCAACGGGCCAAGCCAGGGTACCGGTGGAGTAACCGATTTGGCTCTTCCAAGTGGAGTTCGAGTCTGAAAGGAACTGGGTGAACCCGTACATGGTCCCGCTGCCGTCTGACCTGTGGTAGACCTGGATCGCGTGTGCTGGCAGCTGCGCTGCTACGCTTGGAGACTGCAGGTTTGCAATGCGAGGGTCGTTCCACATTGTGATGCTCCCGTAGAATATCTCCGCGAGGACGTTGCCCGTGAAGTTCAGGTGTGCCGTTATGCCGGGTAGGTTGTAGGCAGGAATGATTCCGCTGTCAGATACCGGGATGGTCAGGAGGGTCGAATTGGCGGGGAGTCCCGCATACTGAGCCTTCGACAGAGGTGCATCGCTTTCCCCGATGGTGTATAGCCCCGAGGTGATGCCCGCTATGCCCTTCCCACTTCCGACCGCAGAGTAGCTGATCTGGATGTTCGGCTGCACGAAGGAATACGTGTTAATCCACGCCTGCATCAACGGGTACACGAGGGTCCCTCCGCCCGCGTTCACGGTCGCGGCCGGGAGGAGGGTGTTCGACGTGAACGTGCTGGTCAGCGTGCTGGTTGCGGTGCTGACAGCTGTACTGGTTGCGGTGCTGATGGCTGTACTGGTGGCTGTACTGGTTGCAGTACTGGTCGCTGTAGTCGTATTGACAACCGTTGTTGTCGTGGTTCCGCCCGGATTGAGCGCTATGTAGGCACCTGCCGCTATCACAACCACAACCAACACAACCACAAGACCTATGGTAGTTCCGCTTGTTGCTGTCTTGTAGAGATTCATCTTCGGCCTCTGTCGGAGGAATAGGTGATTTATCGGTAGCCGACAGGTTATATGGTTGAAATCATAGAGTATAGGGGTGCTTAGACTTCGAACTGGTGGAACCCCTCTCGGAAGGCGCTTACGTGCGGCCGGCATGGCCTTTCCCTAACCTCTGATCTCTCAATTTTCCCTAAAAACATCGCGGATGCCCGGGGTCGGCCGGGCCCCCGGGTCCCATCCAATATGCTCCTGTGATGCCCGAAGGATATATAGAGGCTATGTAGGATACCGACGCCGTGGTCGCTGAGAGCAAGAGGCCTGATTTCAGGAAGGTCCAGGTCACGGGGGGCAACAGCTTCGTGGTTTCTCTTCCAAAGACCTGGGTCAACGACGTTGGTCTCAGGGCAAGCGACCCCGTCGCAGTCCTCGTCCAGCCTGATTCGTCTCTGCTGATAGTGCCGCGCCGCGACATCCGCACACCCTCGAGGTCTGAGGCAATTCTCGAGGCTTCGCAGGGACTGGACAAGGATTTCCTCCTCAGGCACTTCATTTCATACTATCTGGCAGGCTACGATACCATCAGAATCACCTTGGGGCGCTCGGACGGGGCGCTAAGGGGCTTCATCAGAGAAGGCATCAGGCGGAAGCTGGTCGGGGTGGAGATCATAGAAGAGTCGTCGGCGGGAATACTCACCCAATGCTTGTCCGGCTACGTAGATCTCCCACTGAAGAAGGCGCTCGAGAGGATGGCGATAATAGCCGGCGGGATGTTGACAGATTCGGTGGCGGTGCTTCAGGGCGGAGGGAAGAGTTTGGCGACGGAGGTCATAGAGAGGGATGACGAAGTCGACCGGTTTTACCATTTCCTCCTGAGGCAGCTGAACATCGCTGTCAGAGACAGGTCAGTAATCCAAGAGATAGGCTTGACGTCAACTCGCGACTGTCTCGGGTACAGGCTCGTTGTAAAGAGCGTCGAGAGGGTGGCCGATCACGCGGCTGGAATCGCCCTACAGGCGGAGGAGCTTCAGAACCTTCCAGAATCGGCGGTCAAGAGAATCACAGAGATGACCGCTATGGCCAGGAAGGTGTTCGACGGCTCGATTTCAGCTCTTCTCCGGCTCGATGGTAAGATCGCCGAGGAAGCCATCGCAAAGACCAAGGATGTGGTCCAATTGGAAGGAAAACTGAGCAGCGAAGTGCTCGCCCCTCGAATGAGCGGATCTCAGGTGGCTTCGTTGAAGCTGATGCTGGAAAGCATCAGAAGGACCGCTGAGTACGGGTCAGACATCGCAGAAGTGGCCATCGACCTGACGGTGGCGGAACCGCAGCCCGCCTGAGTGGACAAAACAGAGAAAGGACGTGGCCTAGCGAAGTTCCGGCAGCTCGCAGGTGCTCTCGAGCATCCTGACAAGGACCGCCTCTCCCTTCTCGGTCAGCGTCACGCTCTCCTCCACCCGTTCCCCTTCAAGACTCGTAATGACATCAACGAGGTATTCCCGTTGCAGCCACCCTAGAAGGTTCTCGAAGGCGGTTGGAGTGAGCTTAGCCCTTTCCCGAAGGACTTCCACGTCCATGCGCTTTGTCCCCGCCAGGGCCAGCAATGTCACTAGGCTCTGGTCGGACAGGACGTCCCCAGGAACGGTGCTCCTGGGACCGACCGTGGTTGCTTCTTGCATCAACATGCTTCTAGTTTCAGGTCAGGCTAAAACGGTTCTCGACTGGACCTCCGGCCGGATACAGAAAGTATAGTGCCGGGTCCTTGAGGCACCCAATCCTTTCTAACAGGGTGATTGTTCCGAGGTGGCAGTGAGAGGAATAGCGCAGGCCCGGGGCAATCGAAGGGCCACTGCGGAGAGCGCAGAGCTTGCTGAAACCAGAATTGGGTATCAGTAACTGCAAGATGGATGAAGAGGCAGGTGGTGAGGTTAAACCATTTATGTTTGGGGGTAGTCCGGGAGAAACCATCGGTCAAATAATCTCAGGAGAAGTTGAGTTGGTTTGCAGGTCCTGATTGCGGGAGGCGGAGAGGTCGGAACAAGGCTAGCCGTCTTTCTTTCCCATAGGGGCGAGAAGGTCACCCTCATAGACAGCGACAAGACCAGGTGCGAGTGGGTGTCCAAGAATAGCGACGCCATAGTCTACCGAGGAAATGTTCTCAACCCCGCGGTGCTAACGGAAGCTGAGATAATGAAGACCGATACCCTCTTGGTCGCCCTTGGGAACGACCAGATAGCGAGAGAGCTCATACGCCTGGCAAAGTCCCAGTTCGCCGTTCCTAGGGTAATCGGGGTTGCGAAGGATGCCATCAACTCTGAGAGCATGCGGAAGGTGGGTGCGGACGAGGTGGTCTGTTCAGAGGATGTTGTACTCGGAGAGGTCAAGAGCCTGCTGCACCGAAGAGGACACAGGGTGCTTTATCATGGTGGGGGAGAGGATTACACAATTGAGCAGGTGTCAATAAAGGCCACCTCTGGTACGCTGGGGAAGAAAGTGTCGGTCCTCGAAAACAAGACGGCAAGAGTGGCAGGGGTGATGAGGGGAGGAAAGCTTCTTTTCACGAACGATAAGATGGAGCTCCAGATGGGGGACGAGGTCATCGTAATTGGCGAAGAAGCGGGCGTAAGCAGGATTTGTTCGCAAATAGAGGCGCAGGAGTAGAGATTGACTAGCATCACACTGGCAGGGACCGTGCTGAGCCTTTCGTTGGTTGCCCTCATCCTGTGTGCAACCTGGCTCACCAACTTTCTCTTCGGCAGACTCATCATTGGAGCGGTGTGGAAGAGAAACAGGAGTCTGGCATACGAAGTTAGCAGCGTAGGAGGAATAATCATCTGGACAGCCGGAGTGTTGCTTACGCTCCCTGTCCTCGGCGCGTCTGACACCGTCGTTTCCGTGGCGATATTGCTAGTGGGGGTATTCTTGATTCTTGCGACTAGAGATTTCACCGGAAACTGGTTCGCCGGCCAGACCATCAAGAAAATCGCACCGTTCAAGATTGGCGATTGGATCAGAACGCCTTCGACCTACGGCCGCGTAGTGAAGATTGACGACTTGTATACGACTCTGATTACCCCAGAGAACGAGTCTGTTGCGATTCCGAACAGTAGGCTGACTTCGGATTTTGTAGTTGACCGAAGCGGGAATGGTCCTATCAAAGTACCTCTCGAAATCGATGTCCCCCCGGACCTTGGTGTTTCGACCGTTTCTATCTCGCTGGCTGAAATCGCCCGTGAGCTTTCAACAAAGTTCTCGGACCTCGGCGAGAATGAACAGCCAGAGATCTATGTCATCTCACAGTCAACCAGGGCCGTAAGGGTGAGGGTGATGCTGAGAATCACCAATCCCGCGAATGAAGAGGAGGCGAAGTCGGAGTTCAATAAGCGCCTGGCAGCACTTCACTGGTCAGAGCCACTCGCCCCCCCTCCCTGACCGGAAGTTCGCCGAGTCAGAGACCAGGCACCAACCTCGCGACTCCTACCCCGTTTTTACTGATGGTTCGCTCCCCATGAACTCTCTCACAGCCTTCTCTGGTCCCCTGCCTCGCCGCACTCGCGTGTAGAGGTAATACAGCATGAGTCCTAGCACTATCCACAGGGTCCCCACCTCCCGGCCCACAGGATGGAGTATCACGACCAACAGCCAGATGATAAGGTCAGCGACGAAGCAGGCTGCAGCAAGAACAGGGATCTCGTACTGTTTCGGATTTCCGTTGCTATCCAAGGTGCGACCAGAGATTCTGATGCTCCAGGGGGTCCTGAAGGGACGGACGAGGTTCGTCTCCTTGTTCCTCAGTGTAATTAGGCTGAGACCAACAATCATGTAAGCAATCAGGGCCCCGAAGTTGTACATCTCGGCAAGGACCTCCAATTGAGCGGAGAAGACCACTACTATCGCTATGGCTATTGAAGCGAATACGATTATCGAGATGTACGGAGTCCTGTATTTCGGATGAATGCGTCCGAAGAGCGCGGGGATGACACCCCCCTCACTCATCGAATAGGCTATCCTAGAAATGCCGACGATTCCGGCGTTCGCTGCGACCAGCAAGACGGAAATCCCTAGAATGGCCGTCAACCCGCCAAGAACCCATCCGAACGGCAGCCTCGACGCAATGAACGACACAGGGTAGTTGACGGCAGTGGGATTACTGATAATCGCTTGATACGGGACCACGCCCAGGGCCAAAGTCGAATAGGCGAGCGTGGCGACGACCACTGCGATGCTGATGAGGAACACGGCCCTGGGGATGTTCTTCCCGGCGTTCTTTGTCTCTCCCGCGCTCTGGGAGACCACTTCGATGCCCAGATATGACGACATGGCGATGGTCACGGCGTAAAGGAAGTTCGGGTAACTAGGAGCTGATCCGATGTGCGCCGGGGGGTTGATGGCTGGGTGGTAGGCGAAGAGGAATCCGATCGTTAGCACGATTGCCTCGCCAATGAGGTCGAAAAGCACGAGGACGTAGGAAAACCTTGCAGACCCCGCAATCCCTACGATGTTCAGCGCGAGCAGCCCGAATACGACAATGGCCGTAACCACCGTCGCGATTTGACTGAGGACCGGAAAGAAGTAGCCTACATACCCTACCGCGGCGACAGCCGAGATGGCCGTTGTCACCAGGTAGTCAAGGAGCAGAGCCCAGGCGGCCAAGAAAGCAATGTTGCGTCCGAAGGCTCTGTCGGCGAAGGTGAACGCCCCTCCCGCCTGATGGTAAGCACTCGAAAGTTCTGCGTAGCATAACGCAGTCAGGACGTATGCGATCGTCGCGAAGATGTAAGCGTACGTTGCCGCCGCGTTTGCATATACCAGGACAAGGCCCAGCGTAAAGTAGATTCCCTCGGCGACGTCCCCGTAAGCGAACGCGAAGTTTCCCAGTATCCCGATGTCACGCCTTAGAGAACTCCTCGCTCTCTTGGCCAAACCCGGTCCTCCTTTCTAGTGGCAATGCAGCCGGCTGTACGGCTTTAACGCCAGGTCCTCTCTCTGGGTTCTCTCGGCTTGGAGGCTGAAGGGCACGCCGAACCATTCGTTACGTTCTACTTAAGCCCACAAAGACGAAGCTGGGATTCCCCTCATGCACTCCATTAGAGACCAATCAGCTATTCAAAGGGCGCGCCCAAGACCAAAGGAGCCAAGGGTGAATTCTCGCAAGCATGGAAGATTCGAAGACCAAGTCCCTCAATCTGAAACCCCAACTTGGAATGTTCGATGCGGTCGCCACCGGTCTCGCGGCCATTCTGGGGGCAGGAATCTTTGCCGTCATTTCGCCGGCAGCCTCGGTGGCGGGTCCTGCACTACTGGTGGCACTTGTAATCGCTGCCTTTGTAGCCTTCTGTAACGCCCTCTCGTCGGCCCAGCTTGCGGCCGTGTTTCCAAGGACAGGGGGGACCTACGAGTTCGGTGGAAGGGCGTTGGGTCCCTGGTGGGGATACGGCGCAGGCTGGATGTTCCTCACAGCAAACACCTTCGGGCCCGGAGTTACCTCGCTCGCCTTCGGGGCGTACTTCAACGCGGTCGTTGGGGCCATTCCTGCCAGAGTCGCCGCAGTTCTCGCTGCGTTGGCCATGACTTCGATTAACGCCCTAGGAATCAGGCGTTCCGTGAGGGTCACGGACGTGGTCGTCGTCATCTCCCTCGCTTCGCTGCTGTCTGTGGTGGTCATCGGACTCCCTGGTGGGAAGGTGTCGAACTTCGAGCCCTTCGCCCCTGGAGGAGTAGTAGGCACCCTTCAGGCCACCGCGCTGCTCTTCTTCGCTTACACCGGCTACAGCCGGATAGCAACGTTGGTCGAAGAGGTCAAGGATCCCCAAAGGACGATTCCTAGAGCGACCGTCATGGCTCTGGGGACCGCTGTTATTCTATACCTCGCCGTGGGAGCGACTGCGATCTCCGTGCTTGGTGCCGCCGGCGTGTCGGCATCCCAGTCTCCCTTGCATAGCACAATGGTGGCGATGGGGAGCGGCGTGGGAGTTGCAGTTGTGGTTCTGGGAGGCCTGCTCACCACCTTCAACGAGGGGCTGTCCGACCTGTTGGGCGTATCGAGGGTCGCATTCGCCATGGCGCGCAAAGCAGACCTCCCCTCAGCTATTGCACACTTGGGGAAGGAACAGAACCCGTACAGGAGCGTCCTGTTGGTTGGGGCCGCTGCGATACTTGTGGCCGGCTTCGCGCCCTTCGGGGTGGCTATAGGAATTTCGAGCTTTGGCACACTGTTGTACTACACGGTTGCCAACATGTCGGCGCTCAAACTCGCAGAAGGCCAGAGGCGGTTCCCCCGCTTGCTTTCACTCGCCGGCCTGGTAGGGTGCCTAGGACTTGCATTCTCGCTTGCTATTCCCGAAATTGCGGCAGGTCTCGGGATTCTCGCAGTCGGGCTGGGCTACAGGGCTGTACGCCTCGCAAAGTCAGGCAGAACCAGTGAAGCTCTCTAAGCGGAACCCAGGCTCACTGTTTCTAGGTACCGGCTTTGTCGGCCGCCAATTCAGCCTTTTTGGGGTCAAGCTTAGGATAACGCATCCCCAGGGATTCGAGGGCATCCACGACGACTTCGGATACAAACAAGTCTCTGAACCATGGATGATCTGAGGGGACGACGTACCAGGGGGCATACTCCGTGCTGGTCCGCTCCAGGGCCTCCTCGTAGGCTCGCATGTAGTCTTTCCAAAAGGACCTCTCGTTGTAATCGAGGTAACTGAACTTCCAGTGCTTGGTTGGATCTTCTAGTCGGTCCTGGAACCGCTTCGCCTGCTCCTTCTTGTCTATGTGGAGGAAGAATTTCATAATGGCGGTCCCTTCTTCGCTCAGCATCCTCTCAAAATCCATCAATTGCTGGTATCTCTTGTTCCACACACTTTCAGGAACCAATCCGTGCACCCTTTCAACGAGGACACTCTCGTAGTGGCTCCGATTGAACAAGACAATCTCACCCTTCCCTGGAACCTGTTTGTGGGCGCGCCAGAGGTAGTCATGGTCCAACTCATCCTCAGATGGTACTCCGAAGTGAGCAACTCTAACCCCTTCAGGATTCACCCCTTCGAATACCCGACGGATCGTACCATCCTTTCCAGACGTATCCATGCCTTGGAGGACAATCAAGACCTTGTGCTTGTGTTCAGCATAGAGCACCTCTTGAAGAGGGTCGAGCTTTGTAAGAACTGCGTCGATCGCCTTTTCACCGTCCTTCTTGTCGCCGTCGAATCCAGAGGTGTCGCTCGGGTCGATTTTTCCCAGATGAACTCTGGACCCGGGTTTCACCAGGTACCTTTTCACATCCAGGTTCCTTGCCATGAGGACGCCACGGCATGACTTCCTTTAGTTGTTTCCCGCTATCACATGGTCCCAAGTACAGCGACACTCATCAGTTCCGAATCCACCCGCTCTCCCTATGACCGACAAGCAAAATCCACCTCGGGCCGACTGAAACTGGGCCCGAAGCCCGCGGGTCCAGCTGCAGATCCTTCGAAATCACACATTCAGTCAGACCCGCCGCACTACGATAGGTACGGAGCTCTCCACGAGGAAGGGACCTCCGGGATTTTTCCCTATACCCCGATCTCGTGAAAGACTTCGCCCCGATTTACGGATATATCCCGGTGGCTTTGAGGTAACTCATGGAGATGAAGTTTCCTTGAGTTTCAGTAGACACGACACCCAGATAGGCGAAGGGTCTGCTTCGTTTGCAGCCAAGGTGGTCAGACTTAATCTTCGACATACTTGGACCACGACGATGTCGTCCAGCTCGTACCGGGACACGCTCCAAGTAAACTACGGGAGAGACGGTATCACGGGCTATGGGGAGGGAGCGCCCATAATCCGCTATCATGAAGATGCAGAGAATGCGAAAGAGGCTGCGGAGTCGATGGGCGATATTCTGCTTGCAGCCGATCCAATGCAATTCTCCAAGGTCATGGAGAGGATTTTTCAAC
>DASPPO010000005.1:0-18450 GCA_035625455.1 Nitrososphaerales archaeon
AGTTCGAAGTGTCACATCCGACGTGGGTGCCGGTGAGCCCCAGATCCTCCCTGATGAAGTGGACAAGGAGAAGGCGGGGATCCACCTCGGCCTCCTTCTTGACACCGTTTACCGTCACCGAAATTGGGACCCTGCCGGTCAACCTAGGTCGCACCCCCGGCCCTCTCGCACGCCCTCCCGAACGCCCTGCTGACGAGAAGAGCGACGACGCGCTTCTTGTAGACGGGCGAGCCGCGCAAGTCCATCGAAGGATCTGACTCCTCGGCAGCAAGCCGTCCGAGTTCCTGGACGGCCGCGCTTTCAGACGCCAACTTCCCCCTCATCCAATCTTCAGCCTTCCTTGCCTTGATGGCCGTGGGGCCGACGGCCGTAAGGCCGATCCCTATTTCCTCGCACGCCCCTCCTTTCGCCAGCCTCACCTGCACCGCCGCCCCTGCAGTTGCAAAGTCAGCCACCTTCTGCTCCAGCTTGAGATAGCACCCTCCACTCCCTGGCCGCCATCGGGGAACACGGACTTCCGTGAGTATCTCGTCGTGATTCAGCGCAACCGTGAAAGTATCCAAGAAGAAATCTCGCGCTTTGATTGCCCTTTCGCCAGCCGGCCCGACGGCCACGAGTTCTCCGCCCAGCGCGAGCATAACAGAAGGCATATCGTTGTTCGGGTCACCGTGGGCGATGTTCCCGCCTACTGTGCCAAGGTTCCTGACCAGTGGGTCTCCAATCACCTCGGAGGCGTCGTGAATAGAGGGGTAGTGCTCCTTGATGAGGGCCGACTTTTCGATTTCGGTCATCCGAGTCAGCGCCCCTATTCTCAGAAAATCTTCCGACTCCTCGATGCGATTCAGGCCTGGTATCCTGTTGATATCGACGAGCAGAGAAGGGGATGCAAGCCTGAGCTTCAACAGTGGGATAAGGCTCTGCCCCCCCGCAATCACCTTGGCCCCCTCACCTCGACCAGCGAGGAGGTCGATGGCTTCCGACAGGCTCTTCGGGGAAGCATACTCGAATGAAGGCGGTATCAAGGGCGCACCGGGTTCTCCCTGTCTCGGTTTATATCATTGTGTAGACAGAAGTTCGGAACGTGCATTTCGAAGGTCGCTTTGACACCCCCACCCAGGTATCGCGCGTCTACGCCCTTGTCACCGACCCCAAGGAAGTCGCAGGGTGTATGCCCGGCCTCCAGAATGTTGACGTCAAGTCTCCTGATGAGTTCGTCGCAATAGTCAGGGTGGGAGTGTCATTCATCAGGGGCGATTTCACCCTGCGCTTCAGGACAATCGAGAAGGAAGCCGGGTCAAGTGCAAGGTTTGCAGTCCACGGGATGGGGCTCGGCAGTGCGGTGGACCTGGAAATCACCCTCGCGATATCCCCCGGGGAGAGTGGCGGTGCCTCCATGAGGTGGCAGGCGGACGCCCAGGTGGGCGGGAAGGTTGCGTCACTGGGTCAGCGACTCATGGAGACCCAGGCCGAGAGAATCATCAGGGAGTTCTTCGAATGCTTCAGACAGAAGCTCGAACGGCCTTAGCCGCTGACCCGGGGGAGAGGAACGGCCCAGAGCTGTTCGCTCTCGATGGGCAGGTTGGCGAGCTTCTTCTTCAGGGCGAGCTCAAGCGCCCGCGCTGCGGCGGGCGGGACGCCGATGGTCGGGCTCTCCCCCACCCCCTTCGCACCGTGAGGAAGGGAGGACCGGTGGTTCGCCGTCATGACGACGAACCTCGGCATCTCCGTCGAGTGGGGGACCCCTGAGTCTGCGAGAGTGGCCGTCAGGAGTTGTCCGGTCTCGCTGTAGACCGCCCTTTCGTAAAGAACCTCACCGAGGGCCTGGGCCGACCCGCCGATGATCTGGCTTCTCACCATTCTTGGATTCAACACCTCCCCCACGTCGTAGTAGGAAACGACTTCGGCGATGTACGCCAATCCCATCTGATTTACCTTGGCAGTTACCAAGTTGGCGCCAAAGGAGTTCAGCCGTTCCTTCGTCTCGAAGTGCACCTCGGCCGCATACTCTCCCTTCAGGAGCAAAGACGCCGAGTAGCGACCGCCGAGCTTCTTCTTCGCTCGAACCCTCAACTGCCTGCAAGCCTCGACTATCGCCCCTCCCCCGAGCATCGCGGTCCTGCTCCCCCAGCTTCCCACGCCTTCAGAGAGGGCTCCCGTGTCCGCGTGCTCATAGTCGACGAGGGCTTCGCTCACGCCGAGTTCTTCCCTGACCAGGCGCCTGGCGAAGACATCGTGCCCTTGGCCCTGAGGGTTGCCCCCCACCCAGACCTTCACCCTCCCACCCCGCACAGCCACCTTCGCTGACTCCCCGCCTTCAGCCGCAGGAATCAGAACGAAGCACGATAGGCCGACCCTTTCCTTCTTCCTTCTCTTGGAGTATCCGAGGGCGGAGAAAGCTTCCTTCAGGAAAGGCTTCGCTGCAGGAATCCTCAGCCCGAATGGGGACCTGTTTGGCCGGGTCGCGGCGTTCCTGAGCCTGACTTCGGCCTGGTCCAGGCCGGTCTCGTCGGCGAGCCTGTCCATCATCCTTTCCATGTAGTAGGCCGCTTCAGGCCTTCCGGCGCCCCTGTAGGGACCCATGATGACCTTGTTCGTCAGGACCCCCCTGGCGACGGCGTACGCCTTTGGGATGGCATAGGCTCCTGTGAGCTGGAACGCTATCCACCTCGGGGACCAGGTGGCACCGCCTATCGGGTAGGCTCCCCCGTCCACGAGCAGGTCGGCCTTCAAACCCTTCACCCTCCCATCACGGTCGGCGTAGAGCTCCATCTTCGCACGAGATCCGCGCCCCTGGTCGGTCGCCATCAGGTGCTCGTACCGACTCTCGACCCATTTGACAGGGCGCTTCATCTTCATCGTGGCGTATGCGGCGACGAGGTACTCCGGATAGATGCCCCCCTTCGACCCGAAGGCGCCCCCGGTGTCCATCTGGATGACCCTCACCTGGCCCCCTTTCAGGCCAAGGGATTGTTCGAACCCTTCCTTCCAGGAGAACACCGACTGCGTGGAGGCGTACACCGTCAGGAGCGAGCCATCGTAGTCAGCCACCAGCCCCCTCGGCTCGAGCGGGTTGGGGACGACCCGGGCCATTCGCAGCGTCTCCTCGATTTTGACGGGAGTCTTGATCGTGAAATCCCGACCGAGGGTGCTCTCCGAGCAAACATTGCTGGACATACCCGGATGGATGGGCTCCGCGTTGACCGCCTGCTCGGGGTCCAACACCGGTTTCAGTGGATCGTACTGGACGTCAACCTCCCCGGCCTTGTCTTCGGCCTCGTACCTGTCCTTCCCTAAAACAGCTGCCACCGGCTGCCCTACGTAATTCACGAATTCCGTAGCAAGTGCAGGAAAAGGGACCGTCACCTCCCCTCCGGCATCTTCGCCGACCGCGGCCATGTCAGCCTTGAACTCGTGTCCCGTTATGCCGCCGCTCACGGAGAGGACTCGGGCCCGCGCGTATGGGCTTCTGACGATGTGGAGGTGCAACATCCCCTCCATCTTGACGTCATCGACGTACCTTCCGGCACCGAGGACAAAACGGCTGTCCTGGCTCATCTGATCACCCTGATTTGTCCCTGTGGCCATGGGAGGACGCTCACGGAGGTAAGCTGTATCTCCGAGATAAGCATTCGATTACGAAAGAGGCCCACAGGTTGGTGTCGTCTTGTCCGGTAGCGCGGAGAAGAGATTCGATGGCGTGCGTTCCCTGCGTGGTGACTTCATGCGCACGACATATTTAGCCTCGGGCTTCCGCCTGGGATTGAGATGGCGCCAGAAGAACCGATCAGGAGGCTGACCGCTGGTGTGGACAGCGACGCACAGGCAATCCAGGACTTCTTTGTCCGGATGCTGAGAATCAATGCTGTGAATCCAAGGATGGGGGGGCCGGGAGAAAAGGAGAGAGCCGACTTTCTCGAGAGCTTCATGAAGGACAACGGACTATCGGTGACGCGTGTGGATGTCGACGATTCGGGGGTCCCCGGAGGGGTTAGGCCGAACCTGTCAGCGAAACTGGAAGGCAAGGACGGCGGGCGCACCCTCTGGTACATCTCTCATATGGACACCGTCCCGGAGGGGAGCAGGGACCTCTGGAAAACAGACCCATTTCAGCCCACGATAAAGGACGGCAAGGTTTTCGCCCGGGGCGCGGAGGACGACGGACAGTCGCTGGTGGCCTCCCTGTTTGCCCTTCTGACGCTGAAGAAGCTCGAGCTGCCGCTACCGTACAACGTCGGCGTGTGGTTCGTGGCCGACGAGGAGTTCGCCAGCAACTATGGGATCAAACAGCTCCTGAAACGCCGCCTCTTCAGGGAAAGCGACCTCATCGTTGTGCCGGACTCGGGCTCGCCTAGAGGGACAGACATCGAGATAGCAGAGAAGAGCCTCCTCTGGATGAAGGTCACGACCGAAGGGAAGCAGGTCCACGCGAGCCTTCCGAAGAAGGGGATTAACGCGAACAGGATAGGTATGAGGCTGGCAACAGACCTGGACGACATGCTCAACAGCAAGTACAGGAAGCGAAACAAGCTCTTCGATTATCCCGTTTCTTCCTTCGAGCCGACCAAGAAGGAGCAGAACGTTGGGAACGTGAACACCATTCCCGGTGTAGATGTGTTCTACTTCGACTGCAGGGTCCTCCCCGTGTACAGCCTGGACGACGTAGAAGCGGACATCAAGAAGAAAATCAAGCAGTTCGAAAGGAAGTACCGTACCACCATAAAGTTCGACGAGGTCGAGAAGGAGCCCGCGGGCCCCGCTACTCCTGACGACAGCGACGTGGCCGTTCTGTTAGCCCGGGCGGTCTCCAAGATCTCCAGGGTGAAGCCCCGGTTCGTGGGGATCGGGGGCCAGACGGTGGGGAACCTGTTCAGGAGGGAAGGGATCCCCACGGTCGTGTGGAGCACCATAGACGACGTCCCCCACGAGCCAAACGAATATTCCAGGGTCGCCAACCTGATCAATGACACTAAGGTGTTCGCGGCGGCTCCTCTCCTCGGCTAAACAACACGCGCCCCAGGGAGGAGCGATTCCCGGGGAACAACCTTTCGTTCGGCGCGGACCCCTACGACCTAAGCCGAACTTTTTTCACTTTTCTGGAGCTGGCACTTCCTTGAGGTTAGCTACCTTTCTGGCGAGCCTGATGTTCGCCTCTATCTCCGCCGTCGCGTTGATCATCAGCTTCGCTCCGTCAGGAGAGCCCCCGCCGTGCATGCAGCCCGGGACCCCTTCCCCTATCGTCAGCCACTCTATCAGCCGCGCAGCTTTCGCCCTGGTCTCACCATCCGTCCCAGCCTTCAGGTACTTCTGAAGGAGATCGCCATAGACCGGCGAATTGAGGTCCTGGGATGACGGGAGGCAACCCGTCTCCGCAATCCCCCCGGCGATGTCCTGGGCCAGCCTCTTCGTCTCGTAGGGCAGGGTGGCCACGTGGACCTTGTTGACGTTAGCCAGCTTGGCGTCGGGAATCCATGCGCCCGAGGGGTGGAGCCTGCCCATGACTGCGGCGGCGACCCCCATGCCGAAGGTGGTCTCGTTGTTTACAGTCATCTGCACGAGCTTGTCCTTGAATACCTTCTCTGACAGTCCGTTGGCCCGGGCCATCAGCGCCGCTGCGCCCACCATCACGTCCCCCTGCCCCGCCACACACCCCCCGATGGCGGACCTGTAGGGTGCGACGAAGTTCAGCACCGCTTTGAGTGAGTGCTTCCACTCTCCCGCCATGAAGACCCTTTCTCTGGGAACACGGACGTCCTGGAAGAGGAGGTATCCCTGGGTAATGCCTCCCAGTTCCACGGGGTTGTCGAAACCCGATTCCATGTCTCTGCCGTCTGAGGGGTGCCGCGCCTCGACGACGGTGAGCCCCTGGATGTCTCTGGGAATGACGAACGAAATGGCGTAATCGCTCTCCCCCTCTTTGTACCCAGTCCCGGGGAGGACGAAGACCTCGTTGGCTTCAGCCGCCCCCGCAATCATCACCTTAGCCCCCCTGACCACGATCCCTCCGTCCGCATCCTTCGCTGTCATCCTGAGCGACATGTCCGGGTCTTTCTGCTCGAGCGGTCTCTTCGACCTGTCCCCCTTCGGGTCCGTGAGCGCCCCCGCCAGTGCAATATCCTCCCGTTGAGCGTTCGCCAGCCACCCCCTCATCCTGGCGTGGTAGTCGGTCCCCAGCTCGTGATCCATGTCGTAGGTAGCAGCCCACATCGAGTTGATGGCGTTGAAGCCAACGCACCGCCCCCCGGTACAGGTACCGGTGAGGTTGAACATCAACCTCTTCATACGGACGTTCGTAATCATGTCCTCTGCGGAGCCGATGACAGACAAGTAACGAGAGACCCTCTCTCCCGTGAGCGAAGAAATCGTCGTCAGGACGTCCCTGTACTCCCCCCTCTGCGCGGCGTCGAAGATCTGAGCGTGCCCTTCCACAGCCCTCCTCGTTGCCGGATGGGAGGTGACATCCTGTATCAGTTCGCCAAACTTGTAGACGTTTGGCCTCATCCTCCTCAGGCTCTCCTTGTATTCCCGGGCTGTCCGCATCAGGACACCTGTTAGGGAAAGCTCCTATTCGTGCGATTTCCCTAATGCCAAGAACGCTTTGACTGACCTCGAGGGGAGGAGGCAAGCTAGTTGAAAGCGGCTGTATTCCACGATTACTCCCAAGACCCGACGAAGGTCGTCAGGATTGAGGATGTCGAGATGCCCAGGGCCGGGGCGGATGAAGTGGTCCTCCGGATCGAAGCCGCGTCTTACAACTACAACGATCTGTGGGCGATCAGGGGAGAACCGACCAAGGTACCCCTTCCTCACATCTCCGGGAGCGACGCAGCGGGCGAGATTACGGAGGTGGGGGAGAACGTGAGAAAGGTTAGGGTGGGAGACAGGGTCGTCTCGCACTCGAACATGAGCTGTAGAACCTGCGAGATGTGCACCTCAGGAAGGGAATTCGATTGTCCTGAGCGCAAGATCTGGGGGTTCGAGTCGGGACCGCTGTGGGGGGGCTTCGCCCAGTACACGCACCTCCCCGAGGTTAACGTGGTAAAGCTTCAGGACAACGTCACCTTCAACGACGCTGCGGCGGTATCGATGGCGGGGATGACTGCTTGGCACGCGCTTGTAGGGAGAGCAGGGGTGCACCCAGGGATGACCGTCCTCGTCATGGGCGGGAGAAGCGGAGTCGGCACCCTAGGTATTCAGATCGCGAAACTGTACGGCTGCGACGTCATCACGACCGTTGGAGGCGACGACCAGGAGGAGAGGTGCAAAGCGCTGGGGGCGGACTTCGTCGTCAACCACAGAAAAGAGGACTGGTCCCAGAAGGTGAGAGAGTACACGAAAAAGAAAGGGGTGGACGTCATTTTCGAGCACATCGGGAAGACGCACTTCCCCCAAGAGGTCGCGCTTCTGAAGATGGGAGGTACCCTGGTGACCAGCGGAGCGACAACCGGGTACGACAGCAAGACAGACCTGAGGTTCCTGTTCTATAAGGGGACCAACCTGATGGGGGCCACACAGGGGACTTCGGCCGAAACGCAGTCTCTGATGCGATGGGTGAGCAGGGGGAAAATCAGGGCCGTCGTCGACTCCGTCCTCCCCTTCTCCAACATGGCCGAGGGGCATGTCAAGATGCTTCGCGGGGAGCAGTTCGGCAAGATTCTGACAACACCCCAAAAGCTCTAGTCAGAAAGGAACAGGCAGGTCTCCCCGGGGTTAACCTCTGGTGCGCCAGGCAGCCCTTAATTGCTGCGCTGAGCTCAGCGGGTTCTAACCTTGCAGAACATCGACCCAGTCTACATGCTTCAGCCGGCCGTTGTGATTGTTGTCTGTACCCTTCTCCTGGCGTACTGGCACAGACGCCGAGGGTTCGAGTTGGTTGTTCTGGCTTATTCCTTTGTGGCGTACGCGGCCGCCATTGCGATGAAGTATGCGGTCCAGCTCCCCACCATTGACGCGGTGACCAACTACTTCGGGGGGCAGAGCGTCGGGCTCGGGACCTACTATGGGGCACAGACGGTGTTCTTCGAGGTGGGCATGGCCTACCTGGTGGCGATGTACGCCGTGAGGAAAGGAAAGCTCGGGAAGAAGGACGCAGAAGGGTACGGCACGGGACTTGCTTTCTGGGAAAACGCCGTTCTGCTCGGGGCTCTGCCTCTCATCAGTTACGCTGCATATTATGCTATCCTCTCGACGAACTCGTCGCTTGCGCAAACCGTGTACAACCTGTTGAGCCAGAATTCGCCAGGACTCTTCGAGCCGGTCTCGCAGGCCGTCGCCTCGGTCGCACTGGGCACCCTCGAGCGGATATCCTCCGTATTGCTTCACTTCGCCTGGGGATACCTCTGCATGATGGCCGTGGTGTACGGCAAACGGCGACTTTTCCTTATCGCACTGCCCATGGGATTCGTCGATTTCCTAGTTCCTTTCGCCAACACGATTGGGATAGTCGTCTTCGAGGGAACAATCTTCGCTATCGGCGTTGTCGCAGTCCTTATCGCATGGCAGGCGGTCAAGAGCGTCAGTGCAGACGCAGAAAGTAAACCGTCCCACGCTGACTAACCGCCGCTGACCAGTGAAGGGCCACCCAGCCCGTACTAGCAGGCTCAGCGAAGCATCCGGGTTAGTGTAGATATCGAAGGATCATCCCGCCAAACCTGTAGGCACGCGTCTTGCGGGCCCTACTGCATTTCCTGTAGAGCTTTTTGGTCGAGATAGTACCTTCCGTTGACTTCGACGAAGACCCTGGTCCGTCCCCTTCGCCGCTTCATGATCCTCACGAACAGTCTTGACAAACCCAGCTCTTCGGCTGTAAGGGCAGTTTCGGGGCTTATGGCCCCTTTCGCCTGGAACGTCCTTATGATTTCGCCCATTCTCCCTCCGCCAAAGCCTTCCATTTCTACCTCCCCTTGTTCTTCTGAGGGAGGGGGCGCGGGCACAGGCTGCGGAGGCGCACGAGGCGAAACCTGACCTGTGGGTTGAGTTACCGCACCCTGAGGTTCCCGTCCCTGAGGGCTCGGAGCCTGCGCGATGACGTCGGAGTCCTGCAAGCCTTGTTTACCTTCGCTTGGGGCCGTAACCCCGGCACCAGGCTCGCCCGGACGTTCGTTGGACGCGGCGCCCGCTGGGGCACCGGAGGCGCTTCCCTCCAGCTTTACGATGTACTCCGTTGTCTTCTTCACCTCGACCTTTACCGGAGTTGAAGCGAAGTAACCCTTGGCCTCCGCCTTGATGTAATAGTCACCCTTCTTGACGCCCTTGAAGGTGATTTTCCCATCCTTGTCGGTGTAGCCCATCAGCTTCTCTGGGCCGTCGGCCGAAGCAACCGCTTCGACGACCGGCGAGGGAGCTCGAGCGTCCTGCACCCTGATCGTCAGGTTGCGGCGGCGATACCACAGGAGAATGATCAGAAACAGGATCACTACGACTGCTATTACTATGAGCCAGACGAAACTGGGAATGCTGGGTGCGGTAGGGACGGGCGATGTTGACGTAGTCGAGAGTGTGGTGGTCGTCGAGAAGGTGGTGGCGACTGGAGTGACCGAAACAGACAGCCAGTAAGCTTGGTTGGGCCCGGGGTGTTCAACTGGGGACCCTTCTCCCTGGTAGAGTATGAGCCAGAAAGGACCTGTCCCGACTTGCTCGTTACCGGCGCCCAGCAACTGCCCCCCCTGGCTAACGGCGTACCAGCCTTCCCCCGAAGCGTCGATAGAAATCTGCAGTGTGTATGTGACGTTCACACTCGGCGTTAGGTACAGTTTCGCATGATGCGCCCAACTGCTCCCGTTGGTCCCGACTTTGGCGTCGATGCCATAATAGCACTGGTCGGGCAGAATGGAAGAGTTGGCCGAGACACCGCAGGTTGATGGATTGCCGCAGTCCCCCAGATGGCTGCAATTCAGCGGGTTAAGATTGCCGTAGACGGTGACGCCAGAAGAGGCATTGGCCGAGGATATCGCGAAACCGAACGTGTGCCCGTTCGAGACTGTCCCTTCGACCAGGGCGGTCGCAGTAAAAGGCGGTGTGAAGTTCGCGTTGCTCTGGATTGTACCTTCCTCCTGGCTCTCGTTGACCTGGTCAATCATCATCCCACTCGAAGAGAAAGTGGGCACCAGCGTTATCATGTTGACGCCCACTTCGTCTGGCCCAAACACAGACCCGACTGGTCCGTTGATCTGCCACAAGCTTGTGTTAAGACCGGTGTCATGGGTGAAGTCGTCGTACAACAGAGAATTAGCAGGAGCGCCCGAGGCCGCTCGGGCGGGAGAGGCTGTTACGACCATGGCCGCTAGGGCAGAGACAATTAGCATCACGAGCGCCAACATGGCCATGGCGCGCAGGGACCGAAGCCGCCTAGCCAAGTTCCCGACGAAGCGGGCGATATGCAGATTACTTACGGCGTGTCCCTAATCTCGCGCGCATTCGTCCCATCCTGTCGACCTGCTTCATCACCCCCAAGCAGATGAGGGTTCGAACCGAGTACAAACAGGCCCGAGCGTTGGGACCCGACTGCCCGAAGCGATGCTCTTCGTTCCCTACTAAGGGACGAAGGCCACAAGGAAACCTGACAGACAATCCTTCACTGAAGTAAGGAACGCATGCCGGATACTCACACCTTCGGAGGAGATTCTAGCCAGCCTTTGGATGCGAAAGTAGATGGGGGGGTGGGGATCGAACCGGAACCACTCGAGCAGCCTTACCCCCCGGGAATAGCGCTCGGAGTACAGCTGTGTGAAGCCAATGGCCGTCAGGGCTGAGGCCAAGGCACCCGGCATGCCGAGGACGACCGCGGAGAGGGTATCAGCTCTCGTCTCAAGGAACTTGCCCACCAGATACGTTATCCCGAATGCTATGACGAAGTAGAAGATGCCGAGGTAGAGGAGAAGGGGATACCACAGGTAGTATCCGCCCAGGTACAACAGACTCGTAACTCCGAATAGTATCAGTGGATCCCGGCCCTTGACATGGCCGAGTTCATGCCCGATAACCGCTGTAAGTTCATCATCGTCGAGGTCCTCGAGCGCCCCCGCAGTGATTGTCATGGTCGAATGACCTGGTGCGACGCCGGTCGCGGACGCGTTGTCCATGGGTGTGTTGGATATGGCAATCTTGGGCGGCGCCAGATGGAACTTCTCGGCGGCAGTCTGCACCAGACGGTATGGGTTTCGAGTTGTTATCTCGATGTCATCTTGGCTGCAAGCGACACCTGCGTTTGTTAGAACCTGGTAGATCCTACCTTTCGTCTGAGGGCTGGCGGCCGCCCCTTTGGGAATGGCTTCCCCGAGAGCCTGTTCAATCGGTCGGATGATGCTATCCATGGTATTGAGGATACCGTCCACCATGCTCGGCGTCGACGCCACTCTCACAATCAAGACCTCGGGCCTGTCCTTGTCGGGTTTCACTCTGGCCGTTCCGAGCACAAGCTTGTCAGAATAGAATATCACGACTGCTTGGAGGCAGAGTATGGCCGGCAGCGCATAGTCGCCCAGGAGGAAGGCTAGGACGAAGCTCAAAGGTAGGAACAAGAGAAACAGATTGACCGAGTTCCCCGCGAAGACCCGCCTCAGAAGGCCGTCCAGGGTGTTTTCTCCAGACTTCCGGGGAGCCTCCATTACCTTCTCCTCGCCTGGAGAACTGATGAAGTAAAGGGCCGTCCTCTTCGACTTTGCGAGGAACGATGTCGCCATGAATTCGACCAAGTCGGATGTGCGGACCGCGGTCTGGTTCGCCTGAGGGTCGTCCGGGTTCAAGCCAGGGAACTCGATCGTCACTCCAGTCGGGCCGAGGACCACATGGACTGCTACGGTCTGGTGCTGGGGCTTCTCAGGTGCGCTTCCTGGTCTCTTGTAACTGGCCTTCCAGTAGAGGTCGAAGTTCGAATTCGTCCCCGGGCCGATCTTGGAGTACCCGGTGACCTCCGTAGTTTCGACCTTCGGCGAGAGATAGTGAGTCTCGAGGAAGTCTACCAAGCCCTTGACTGCCGAATTGGGGATGTTTTCTCTTATCAGAACTCGGTCCGCCGGACCGTCGGACTGGAGACCAGGCACGTCAGCTCCCCCCTGCGGCTTGATAAGATGCGTTCCCGGAGAGTGTCAGGTCCCTGTTACCCATCTCGGGTATTCTTATGCGATTGTTAACGATTCTCTTCAATGGTGTCTCCGATGCCCTGTTGCATCAGAGACTGGGAGTTCGACAGCGTTCACGAACGCATCGACTCTCCTTCGGCGTGGTCGAGCCTCCTGTCAAGGCATACGCTTTCCAGTCGGAGACGACAGGTAGGTCGGCCTGACGACTACAGATTCTAGAACATTTTTCCAAGTTTGTCCAGAACCGCCTGATACCTGGGATCTTCCCTTGATTTCGCGAATAGTGGATTATAGATTACGTACCTATACCGCATCACGTGCTGGTCGGTGGCCTTGTCGATGTATGCGAAGTAGGAGTCGAGGTCCCCAAGAGCGTAGTAGACGAACGCGATGTCGTTGAGCGTGGAGGTGCTGGCCCACCTGCTCTCGAGTTCCTTGATTGACCTCATGGCCCCGTCCCTGTCCCCTGTCCTGGCCGCGATGAACCCCCTCATCCACGGCAGCCAGTTGCTGGTCGGTTCGAGTTTCTCCGCATTCGAGAACGTCTCCTTCGCCTTCTCGAGGTCCCCTTTGCAGAGGTAGTACTCCGTCATCACTCTATAGGTGGCCGAGGGGGCGAACTGGGCCGTCTTCTCCCAGTGCTGGAGAGCGTCGTCCTCCCTTCCCATGTAGAAGTAGAAGTCTCCGAGCCATTCTATGTACTGAGGCCTTATAGGATCCAGCCGGTAGCAGGTCTCCAGGGCAGACATGCCCTCTTCCTTGTCCTGTTTCAGGAAAGCGACGTTGGACAGGACCCAGTAGGCGTCCGCCAGGCTCGGGTTCAGGCTGATGGCCTTCTTCGCTTCCATTGTCCCCTTTTGCACGTTGTCCTCGAGGAAGCCGATGTATCCGAGGATTGCGTGGGCCTCCGCCAGCCCGGGGTCGAGCTGGAGGGCCTTCGACACCAGGAGCTCCGCTTTCGGGGTAAACTTCTCGTGGGACTCATAGCCGTCATTCACGAGCGCCCAGTAGCACTCGGCGATTCCAGTGATGGCCTTCGCGAACGAGGGGTCGATGCTGGTCGCCTTCTCGAAGATGGTCACTGCCTGCCTGATGGATGGCTCGGTCCTTTCTCGCAGCAGCTCCATCCCCTGCAGGTAGTAGGTGTAGGCCTCGGTGCTCTCCGTGGGCCTCTTCTCCAGCGAGCGCCTCTCCTCCTGCACCAGGCGGACCTGGAGCTCCCCTGCCACCTTCTCTGCTATGTCACTCTGGACGGCGAATATGTCGTCCAGGTCCTTGTCGTAGTGAGATGACCAGAGGTGCCCCTCGGTGTTGGCGTTGATAAGCTGGGCCGTGACCCTTATCCTGTTACCGGCCTTCCGGACGCTCCCCTCCAATAGGGCGCCCGCCTTGAGCTCCCTTCCGATCTGCGCCGCGTTCTTCTCCTTCTTCTTGTAGTTCATCACCGACGTCCGAGCGAGCACCTCCAGCCCCTTCACCTGGCACAGCTTATCGATGAGCTCCTCGGTGAGCCCATCAGCGAAGTACTCGTCGTTGGGGTCGGGGCTCATGCTCGCGAAGGGGAGGACGGCGACCCGTTTCTTGTCGAGCTGCGCTGGCGCAGCCTCGGCCTCCCAGGGCATGACCATCCGGTAAACTTCAACCTCCTCTGACACGTTCTTCAACTCCTTTGCGCCGAGACTGACCATCGGGAACTCGAGCTTGTTCCTGACCTGCCTTTGGACCTCCTCGCTGATGCAGATACCGCCGGGGGTCGCCAAGGGCTCGATGCGGGACGCTATGTTGACCGCATCCCCGTAGACGTCCCCTTGGCTGTGGATGACGTCCCCCAGGTGGATGCCTATCCGCAGCTGGATCTTCCCGTCGGCCGGGCGGCTGTCGTTCAGCTCGTGCAAGGACTGCTGGATGTCGTAGGCGCACCTGGCCGCCTCCAGCGCACTCCCGAACTCAACAAGGAAGGCGTCCCCAATTGTCTTCACCTCCCTTCCGTTGTGTCTCGGGAAGAACGCCCGCACGAGGGCGCGGTGCTCCTCGAGCAGAGACATGGAGAGAGCCTCGTCCTTCTGGGTGAGGGCCGTGTAGCCAACGATGTCAGTGAACATGATTGCTGCGAGTCTCCTTTCGTTCTGCGCCAACGAAGGCCCCTGGCAGTGGGAGGGGCATTCAAAAACTGTGCGCAAGGAGGGCTTGTCCGGAATTCGATTATAAGTGAAATCGCGGGTCCAAGGGAATTCGAACCGGGAACGGTTCTAGAAGTGACATAACAGGTCCGTTTCCCCAGGGATTCGAGCCAGCTTCATCATCGACTGCCGTAGCCTTTGGGCTTACAGTGCTGAAAGTGAACCCGAACTTGGGTTCGAGCATCTGGCCGGGATCGTCACCCGTGAGGCAAGGACCCCTGTTGCCAGCTCCTGGATGGGACCGACTTATGATGTCGCCCCCAACCTCGTTCCAAAGAAGTGTGTGATGTCTAAATGGGTTGCCATCTTTCTTAGCGAAGGTTGGTGGACATTCCCCACCCCAAGACGAACATCCTTAAGCTCGGGGACTTCCGGTAACAGTCATGGTATCGTCGGAGGAACCCTTCGAGGCAGACGAACTAGACCTATTGCTGCTCGAGGCGCTGGCCCAGCACCCCCAGGTCGAGTACAAAGAAATCTCTCGAATGTTGCATGTGGACCAACGGACGGTGGCTAAACGAATCGGAATCCTATACAGGGAAGGGGTGCTGAAGCAATCAATTGAAATTGATTGGACGAAGCTGGGGCTCGGGGCTCAGGCCTACGTCGGGTCGACTGCTTCGCGTGGCGCTTCGTACGCCCAAAAGTTTCGGGAGCTCATGAACACCGATCCCAGAATCGTTACAGCCTACGAGACACTGGGCACACTCCACTACACCATGAAGGTCATCGACACAGACGTGTTCAAGATGAGGGGCTCTATTCTAAACGACCTTGACGACCTGGCGTCCGACTTGACGACCTCCCTCGTGACAAAGAGAATCAAGCAAGACTATAAGTCCCTTCTACGTTACGTTCGGGAGACAAGGTTCCCGGCTAGCAGGTCCCGCAGCCAAGCGCTCTCCTAGTCGAAGTTGACCTCGGCTGTGTAGGAACACTTCGGAATGTTCCACGCCGCGCGGTAGGATAATTGGCCAATGCTTATAGGTCGTTCATCATTTTTCTGCCTTGCAGCATGAAAAAAGTTACGAACAAACTTTTCGCGCTGTCAGTTGCATCAATCCTAGCACTAATGGTTGCAGCACCTGCCACACAAGCAGCGTCGGTCCCTTTTTCGGAACCGGTCTATGTTAGTTGTCTCACGGCCAACGGCACGCCGTCCCACCTTCTTGTCTTCTTCGATCTCAGTAATCAGGCAGGGCTGACGACTTTTCTGGATGAAGCATACTACAATCCCTCCAGTCCGTCCTATCACGACTTCATGTCCGCAAGCCAGTTCGATGCTCTTTACTCGGCTCCAGCCTCGGTGTTTGGTGCAGTCGAGTCGATCTTCCGGTCCAACGGACTTCGCACCATTACGACGGCCCCGATGCTGGTTGAAGGCTCCGGAAGCGATGTCAGAGTTGAGAACGCCCTCGCTCAAATCGCCACAACTCCGAGCATACAGAAGTACATCATCGGTGCCGAGTGCATACCAGAGACAATCGATGCCCCGGCAGACACGAGTCTACCTTCTTACACGCCGACGCACGTCAAAGGACCCTACGTCGGCGCATCTCCGCTGTCAGCTGGTGAGCCCAGCTCCGACGGCAACGGTTGCACAGCGAATGAAGCGATTTCAGGCGGGTTGATCTGGTTCCCATGCGGGCTTCAGACCATCTACGATGAGAACCCGCTGCTAAGCAGAAACTCACAGGGACAGACCATCGCTCTCGTAGACGGGTTCGGAGACCCTGAGACCACGCAGGCCAACAATCTGGTATTCGATAACATTGCCTGTCCTGACTTGGCGACATTCAACTCTGAGTTCAACCTTCCCAACTCAGCTTGCAGCGTAATATATCCAACGGGAGTTCCACAACTAACCGTCAACAACTACGAGGATGCAGAAGGGTGGTCAATCGAAACGGCGATCGACATGCAGTACTCCCACGCCATGGCGCCCCAAGCCCACATCCTGGAGGTCACTTCATCGACGGACTACGACGACCTGTACGCTTCGGTCGAAAATGTAGTCAACAACCAACTGGCTAACGTAATCAGCCTGAGCTGGGGGTTGTACGAAGACAACTTCTACTGCACAAACCCCGCCTATGGTTGCACCCCATCTACCTCCTTCTTTCCAGCCGAGTCCGGAGTATCGGTGGCCGCCCTCATGATAGGATACGACGAAATATTCCAGCAGGCCGCCGCCCAAGGGATTGGCGTCTACGTCGCAACGGGAGACACCGGTGCCTTTGACCCCTATTTCACCTCCTCTTCCCTCCCCTACGGGGAGATTTCAGCCAGCAATCCCAATAACGACCCATGGGTTTCGGGCGTGGGTGGAACAACCCTTACCGCCACATTCACAGACCACTCGGTCTTAAGGCTCGAAACTGCCTGGAGCCTGGGCTCGGACTCCTATTGCCCAAGCTGTGCGTCGAGTGGAGGCTACTCCATGCTCTTCAAGGAAACGCCCGGTCAGCTCCTAATCCACATGCCGATTCAAGTAAGTTCCATCCCCGAGCCTGCTCTGGGCATCACTTTCTACCCACAGGGACAGAGAGGCACTCCTGACCTTTCTGCCGATGCCGACCCCTCAACAGGAGTCCTGGTGATACAGGACGGCACCTTCTCCGAGTATGTCTGGGGCGGGACTAGTCTAGCGGCTCCCCTGACGGCAGGAATGATCACGACAGTGCAGAGCAACATCAGGTTCATCACCATAGGCGACCTCGCACCGTCATTGTACCAGCTTTACTCGCAGGAGCACGGATCATACGGGACCCAATTCTACGTGTCCCAGACTCAATTCAGCGTATTCCAGCTCTATCGCGGAATACAGGGGACCATGTTCGAAGCGTCCTCTGGACAGAACGGTCCCTTCACCGTAACACCGCGCGTCTGGAACCCGGTTACGGGCCTAGGTCAACTGAACGTCTATGGACTCTCACAAGTTATCTTGGGCGCCGATTGAGCGCAATCGGTGCCTCCTTCAATTTTTTCAAATAGAAACTCAGGAAGGTCCTGTTCCGAGTCAGACCCCGTTTTTCGTTGGATTGCATCCCTTAGGTGGCTGATGCAGAATCAAGATCGAAAGCGGACCGATTACAGAGGAAGTTTTCCGAGAAATCAAACGATTCGACACCCAGCGACGCATGTCCTACTATCCGCCGTTCTAAAAGTGGCAAGTGTCAGAAGGCACGATTCCTGTTTTGTCCGATGGTACCAGGTAGCCGGGATTGGCATCTCCTTGTTAAACAGAGCCTAGACCAAGCTCTGCAGGCCCGACGGGACCCGGACTGAAAACGGTTCCAGAAATGGTTTCACGGGTCCGTTCCACAATGGTATCGAACCCGATTGACTGGCGGCTAGAGCAGCCTAGAGAACTCATCGTACACATTCTTTTGGTGGCCAACGAAGAGCACTATGACACGACTCTTTGGTCTCTCTATCTCGTAGACCACCCGGTACTCTCCCACTCTTATCTTCCAGAATCTGGAAGGAGTGAGTTGCTCGCCTGTTTCAGGTGACCGTTCAAGCGTCTTCAGAGCTTCGGATATCCTCGGGCCGACGGAGCGCTGGAGTTTTCTCAGTGACCTCGCTGCCTTGGGAGTGAACAGGACAGAGTACGTCAAAAGACGTCATTCAGTGGAACCAGCGATTCAGGGTGCTTCCTTGCTTCCTCACTCTCCCTTAGTAGCCCTTCGTAGAACTTCCTGGTCCTTTCCCGCTCCTTGTAGAGAGCCACAATTGTTTTCACTGCTTCGCTCCGGCTTGAGAACTTGCCCTCGGCAATCCAGCGATCCAACTCCTTCACCAGCTCCTCGGGGATCCTGACCTGAACTTGGGTCGTAGCCATTCGTGTAAACAATGACGTTTACAGAGATATAAGCCTTTTCGCGGGCCCGACGAGGCTCGTAACGTAAAGGTGTCTGAACCGGACCGAACTATGGAAGTTCCGTTTGACATGTTGGGTATGACGTCAAATGGCTCGAGCGGTAGGCATCTGACCCCAGAGAACCCAAAGTCTATTGCGAAGGGAGGCCGACCATGGTGGCGCTTTCGCGCCAAAGCAAGTCCCGAGCCTCGTCACTCTGTGCCAACGCTGAGGGATCAGGGAATGTGAGTTCGCCCCTAACTAGTGAAGCATAGACTCGACCCGCTGGAGGATTGACTTCCCCCAGGGCCAACTGGGCGAGAGCTTCGCC
>DASPPO010000006.1:0-6282 GCA_035625455.1 Nitrososphaerales archaeon
AATCAGGGGGCTTGCTTCTAGCTCTCCGCTAGCCTTCTCACTTGTCTGATGATGACCCCATTGTCCGCCAGACTTTCCAAGACGTCAAAGAGATCTTCCTCATCAATAGAGAGGTTGAACTCGTGTATCCCGCCTTCTTCCAGATGGCCTAACCAGAACGACTTTTTCTCTGATTCCAGCGTCTCCGTAAGAAGTTTCTCCAGCTCCTCTTCATCGAATCCACCCAGCTCCAACCAGAGGAAAAGCTTCCTTCCCATACCAATCTCTTGCTGACCTAGTTACTAAAGGTTGAAGAACAACTTGGCATCCGGGCTTCAATCCGCTCCAAGATCCACGACGAACTTACCTGGCGAGAGCGTCCCCGGGGAAACCTTCCATCAGGTGGGTTTCATATGTGAAGATACCTGTCTTCACCGCAGGGTCTTCATCCATTAACTTTCTAGTTTGTCCAAGATCCGTGGAGAATATGCATACACCCGTGACGTCGGTCTCGTCCCTTGCCACGGGTCCTACGATGCACAGCAGACCATCCCTTCGAAGTTCAAAGTTTCTACGTCCGTGTTCCCAGACAATTCTGTCTGCTCCTGGTTCGCTTCTCTTGGGCGTCCGGTGCAAGATGACCAGGGTATAGCGATTGGTTGTCTTCAGCATCTCTCGCATGTAATCGTCCGTGACGTCGCTCATAGGTTCGCGTCATCTGCCCTCAATAAAATCATTCACGAAAGCCGACGGAAACTCACGGCTAGGAGAGTTCGAACCCAGCCTGTAATTCGTGTTTCAGATTCACTATTCGATTGTGTTACCCCCGACCGGCCTGCTGACCGTATTGCGCACGTCAGGGCTGTCCCTGATTCTCCGGAGGCTGACGACCCTCGCGGAGGTCCCTCATCATCTGTTGGAACTGCTCCCTCGAGATTTCGCCCCTAGCGTATCTCTGCCGGAGAATCCGCGCCGGCGCGTTCGCCTGCATCCTCGTCCTCCAGTAATTCCTTCTCGACTGTCGGTACTGGAACCTGACGAAGAACATAACTGCGAAGACAGCGAGGAAGAGTACGAAGAACTCGCCGAAGAAGTAGTGGCCGTTCGCCACGAGGAGCAAGAAGATTGCGAATGCAATCACCAGTCCGAGCGGCAGGGCAAGGAGCCATCCCAGCGCTCTGCTCGGTGGCTTGGGTTCAGAGGTGTCCATATTCGCGATTGTCGCGCAAGGTAGGTATTTCAATTCGTCATCCCACAGTCGTCTATGAAGAGGCGACCGAAAGGACCAAGGGGACGAAGAAAAGTGTACCATCGACAGGTTTTGTGTTCTTCTTCTTGGTTTTCTTCATGCTGACACCCTCTCCCATTGACGTCACTTTCCCATTGACGTCCTTAGGCCCCGGCGAAGCCAGACGATAAAGAGGGGAGCGACCCAGACGTAATATCGGATTGGGCCGAGTGGCCCCACGCTCGTCGTGTAGAAAAAGGGCAGAATGGAGACGAGGAACGCGCCGGAAGCCACAAACAGACCCTTGGCCTCCTGTCTAAACTGTCTAGCGAACTCCTTGCTCACCAGGCCCTTCTCCTCACTGGCGAGAGTGAGCGAGAAAAAGCCCTGTATGGCCATCATGCCGCCCAAGTCCAGCGCATAGAGGGTCGATGCGGTTCCCTCAAACGAGAAGAGGAGGGTGGAGGATATTTCAGGCGGCCTCGTGAGAAGACCAAAGAGGAAAGGCTCAACGGACACGGAGAAGAGAAGCGCAGCATTGAGACGTGTCGTCCGGGCAGTCTCGACGGGCATCACGGACATGATTCGCGTGTAGTGCAGCCAGATCGAGATTAGGATTATGAAGCTGAACCCGAAAGTGCCCAGATCGTTGTAAATGCCCTCCGCAGTGGTGGGTGGTTGACTCACCAGGGTGATGGCGCCCACCGACAGGGCGAGACCGAAGATAAGGTCGGCGAGTGTTTCGATTCTGGGACGTGGTCTATTGAGGGTTGCCTCGTCGGTCAGGTGATCTCACACGAGGCTCAAACTCTTGCTCTCTTTAACGGTTAGACCGTGAACATTCGAACCACCCGGATTCGAACCCTCAATCCAGCCGCGGAGGTGAGCTTAAGCTAAGGGTAGCCAACGTCTTAGGGAGAATTTAGTTATATTTCTAGGAGCGCCCCAAATTGGGTATAGTAATGAGAAGTGCAGCCCGTGCGGAAGTGACGACCCATGTGTTGTCGGCCAAAACGAGTCAGCAAACTGTGTCGGTTGGTCCCACGCGCCCGCCGCGTCCCCGAGCCAAGATTTTCATAATTCCTGAGAGGTGCAAGGAATGCGGGTACTGCATCGCTTTTTGTCCGCTGAAGGTGCTCGAACTATCGGACGAGATGAACGAGAACGGCTATCGCCATCCAAAAGTGAAGGATGGAAAGGAGTCTGCGTGCTCGAACTGCGGCATCTGCTCCCGGATCTGTCCAGACTTCGCTATCTTCACCGTTGTGGTAGAGGGAAGACAATGAGCGAAAACAGCGGAGCTCTCAAGCCCGGCAAGTACTTCATGAATGGCGACCAGGCCTGCATTGAAGGGGCAATCTTGGCCGGATGCAGGTTCTTCGCCGGCTATCCAATAACCCCTTCATCCGAAATCTTCGGGAGCGCCTGCACAAGATTCCCTCAGGTCGGCGGGAACGCAATAGAGATGGAGGACGAGATCTCGAGCGTCGCAGCCCTCATCGGTGCCTCATTCGCGGGCGCGAAAGTTATGACGGCGACCTCAGGTCCTGGTTTCAGCCTAATGATGGAGAACATCGGGCTAGCCTACATGATGGAAGCTCCCTCTGTCCTGGTAGACGTTCAGAGGGCAGGTCCGAGCACTGGAATCCCGACCCTCGTCGGACAAGGAGACATGATGCAGGCGAAGTGGGGCTCGCATGGAGGCATCGAGGCGATTGCCTACAGCCCCAGCAGCGTGCAGGAATTCTTTGACCTTACAATCCAGGCATTCAACACCGCGGAGAAGTTCAGGACGCCCGTCTTCGTCATGGCTGACCAGGTCGTCGGTATGATGTGGGAGAAGTTCACGGTGCCCCCTGCGGAAGAGCTCGCGATAATCGACAGAAAAACGATGGACCCAGCCAATGCGAGGAACCCGGGCTCGGGAGACAATGGCGAGGACTTCCGACCGATGCCCATAGCGGGCATGGGCTGCAGGGTCAATGTGGACAGTCTGACACACGATGACAGGGGCTATCCAACCACGGAACACCCTGAGTCAGAAAAACTGATAACCCATCTGATGCACAAGATTCAGGGTCACGCTTCGGAGATATGGAAGTGGGACGAGGTTCTTCTCGACGACGCCGAGGTGGTAGTCATCTCTTACGGTTCAGCAGCCCGCTCTAGTCTTGCGGCGGTGAAAAGTGCCCGCGCAAACGGTATCAGAGCAGGTCTGCTTCGCCTTGTGACGGCTTGGCCCTTCCCCGACCAAGTGATTGAGAAGTTGAGCGGAAGGGTGAACCACATGGTCGTAGCAGAGATCAACTTAGGTCAAATGCTGCACCCCGTTGCCGAAGCAGCGAGATGTCCCGTGACGCCCGTAACATGGGCACCAGGGACACTCATCGAACCAGACTCGATAACAAAGGTCGTGGAGGAGTGCGTGGCTTGACGGAACAGTTTGCTGAGAGCAACTACCTGGAACGGACTAACCGTCACCCGAAGGACGTCTTACTAAGGTCTGACCGACTCCCTCACATCTGGTGCCCCGGATGTGGAATAGGCATCGTCTTGGGGGCGTACGTCGACGCGCTGCAGAGCTCAAGTTATCCGATAGAGAAACAGATTTGCATTTCAGGGATTGGGTGCACCGGAAGGATATCCGGATATCTAACACTGGACACCTATCACACCACCCATGGCAGGGCGATACCATTCGCTACGGGACTTGCCATCGTTAGACCTGATCTGGAGGTAACGGTGATAGGCGGGGATGGCGACCTGAGCGCAATCGGCGGGAACCACCTGATTCATGCGGCCAGGAGGAACGTAGATGTCAACGTCATCATGGTCAACAACTTCAACTTCGGCATGACGGGAGGGCAACACGGCTCTACCACACCGCACGGAGCCAAGACGCGGACCTCCCCCTACGGGAACGCCGAGATGCCGTTCAACGTGCCCTTGTTGCTCTCGGCAGCGGGCGCACAGTTCGTGGCCAGGTGGACGACGATGCATGTTATGCAGTTGCAGAAGGCCATCTCCCGGATGATGGAGATCGAGGGCTTCGCATTCCTAGAGGTACTGTCTCCCTGCCCTCCCACCTATGGCAAGTACAACGGGTATCCCGAGGCGCTTGACATGATGAAACACTTCAGAGACAAGGCAGTCATGGACAGCAACGCAGACCTTTCGAAGATAGCCGTGTCCGCACGACCCGAGGATCCGATAGTCGTGGGCAACTTCGTTGACAGGAAGAGGCCTTCCTATCAAGAGCTACTGCAGGAGCTGCGTGCGAATCCGAGCACAAGAGGCCAGGAATGAGACGAGAAATTCGCATAACTGGGATGGGAGGTCAGGGAGCGATAACCATAGCCCGCGTCCTTGGGAGAGCCGCCGCGATTTATGATGACAAAGAAGTGACGATAACCGAGGGCTACAGTCCCTACATTACCGGGGGGTGGTCCATGGGGGACATCGTAATCTCTGACGAGTCAATCGACTATCCTCGGGTCTCCTCCCTTGACGGCTTGCTTACGATGTACCAAGCCGGCCTGGATTCGAACGTGGCGATGGTAAAGCCGAATGGCGTGATTCTGGTAGAAAGGAGGCTAGTGGATTCTTCGCGGGACCGGTCGGGCAAGAGAATCCTGTCCTTGCCTGCCATGGCCACGGCGGAAAGTCTAGGGAGGAAGGTTCTCATGAACATTGTTCTGCTGGGCTCCCTGGTCGCGACTACATCCGCGGTATCCGTGGAATCGATTCAAAGAGCGGTGGCTGAGGTATTCCCGAGGTACTCAGAGCTGAATCTCAGAGCTCTGAGTGCAGGATATGACCTTGCCAGGAACTACGACCGCGAAGTCCCTCCTCAACTGAAGAGTTTCTAGGGGAGCTCGTTCCACTGCTCTGATTCCGCCACAGGGAGGGGAGGCAGGAGCGGTGCGGTGTCCACTTTGCTCCGGAAGGGACTTGCCTCCGGGCGAGTTTGGCTATCTCGACCATTCGTGCCTCAGGGCTGACACCGCAACAGCCGGGTTTGGAGCCTCTGTAACCGACCTCCCGACTATGATGAAATCAGTCCCAGAAGTCAGGGCGGTGGAAGCAGTTCCTCCCTGCCGTCCGATGCCGGGCGAGAACACCAAGCAGCGCTCGCCAACGATTCTCTTTACTTCGAGGATCTTATCGCCCGATTTTGCTGACACGACGACCCCGTCGGCTCCCCATTCTTTGGCTCTGGACGCGAAAACCCTGTAGAAAGGCTCGCCGTTCTCTGAACGGAGAGCGTAGCCTTCCTCTGCCCCCTTGTGGCTCATATAGGCAAGGAGCAATACTCCAATGGCGGCTTCGTGGGCGCGCTCCATCACCTTGCCTAGGCCCTCTTCATAGCCTACGAAGGGGTTCGCGATTAGGCCGTCAACCCCGAAAGAAATGAGCGAATGGAGTGCGTCCAAGTTGGTACTCTCGATGTCATTCATTTTGAGGTCCGCTATGACAGGCAGCCCCTCTCTCTTGCACGCATCGATTAGACTCCTGACGCCGTTCAGGCCGTAGGGGAGGAGGAGGTGCTGGTTTAGTTTCACTGCCGCCACGTCCTGCTTCGTCTCTTCGAATATCGCCTGGGCCCTGGTCAACCGCTCTTCTATTGGGCCAGCCACGTCAAGGGCGAGGACGAGCCTGCTCCTCTTCTGCTTTGCCGACAGTAACATCCTCTCTTTGAAGAGCGTCATGAGCCAACACCCCCGACAATGGTCTTGGAACTGGCGTCACCGGCGTGAGCCGCGCCGACCATGTCTCTCAGACTCCTGTACCCCTTGCTTTCGAGATATGACATGATCCCAAGATTGATTTCATTGAAGAGGGCCAGCTTCTCGAGGGTGGCAGTGCCTACCTGGACGATGCTCGCCCCCGCAAGAAAGAACTGTACCGCGTGCTCCCACGTCGAGATTCCGCCGCACCCAATGATGGGGATGTCCAACTTCTCGCTCAGTTCGAAGACGCACCTCAGCGCTATCGGTCTCAGCGCCCCCCCTGAGAGGCCGCCGAAGCAGTTTGAGAGCGAAGGTTTTCCCGTCTGCACGTCGATCAATAAGGCC
>DASPPO010000007.1:0-46942 GCA_035625455.1 Nitrososphaerales archaeon
TGGACCGTCGAATCCTACCTGACCTATAGGCTCACTGGGAAGTTCGTCTCCGACGCCACCAACGCGTGCCTCAGCGGTATCGTGGACCCCAGGTCGATGAAAGAGATTGGGATAGTGAAGTCGCTCTTCAATCTCAGAATGGAGACGCCGGATCTGGTGGAGAATGCCCAGACAATTGGTTCCTACGGCGGAATGGAGTTCAATGCCCTCATCGCAGACCAGCAGGCGGCTAGCGTCGCCGAGGGGGCATACGAAGGAGGCATCGGGAAGTTAACGAACGGGACGGGCACCTTCGTCGACATCCCGACGGTCGGCTTCGCCCGGAAGGGGGATTTGATACCTCTGGTGCTTCTCAAGAACAGGGGGAAGACTTGGTACGGAGTCGAAGGGTACCTCCCCACCACCGGGAAGGCCGTCGACATGGCGCTAAGAATGGGATTGCTGAAGGATTACTCTGATCTAGAGGTCGAGCCGAACGGGGACGTGATATTCATCCCCGCACTGAGCGGTCTGCAGGTGCCCCATGCAGCCGGGGCGAAGGGGGTCATAGCCGGTCTCACGCTCTGGTCTGACAAGGCTGCGGTGATATCGGGGCTCCTGAAATCGGTGGCTTTCCACGTCAGACTCGTCTTGGAGCAATCCGGAGTGCACCCGAAAACACTCAGGGCAGACGGGGGGCTCTCCAAGTCTAACGCTCTGTTGAAGATGGTCTCTGCTGCATCAGGAATCACAATAGAAAGGGATACGGACGTGGAGGCAACGTCCAGGGGAATCGCGATGCTCCAGCTGGCCGCCACGGGAGACTCCTCCCTGGAGGACCTTGCGAAGGCGAAGAGGGAAAGGGAGTCTTTTAGTGAGATGAGGAAGGCGGCACTAGAGGAAGAGTACCTGAAATGGAAGAAAACAACAGAGTTGCTGAGGAACTCGAAGGGGTCCTACCTGGCCGAGTGACCCGGGAGGTAGGGCCATACCTGAAGGACTGGTGGCCTCTGACATGGTTCAGCGATGAGCCCCTAGGGAGCGCCATAGCCGCTGTGAAACCGACGAACGTCAACCAGGTCGTGGCGGTGGTCAACTTCGCGTCAGCTCACGGTGTACCTCTATATGTTCACGGTGGAGGGAGTTCTGTGACGGGGGCCTCAATCCCCTCCAAGGGGATAGTCGTCGACATGCAAGGAATGAACCAGGTGCTCGACCTTGACGAAACGAACAGGACGGTGACGGTCCAGGCGGGGGCTAAGCTCAAGCAGGTAGAGGCGAAGCTTGGTGAGAAGGGGCTCTCGCTATTCCAGTTCCCGCAGTCGCTGGAGCTTGTGACGGTCGGAGGCTACATCTCGACGCTGGGGACAGGCCAGTACAGCAGCCTCTACGGTGGGATCGAGGATTCGGTGCTCAGATTAGAGGTGGTCCTCCCTACCGGTGAGGTCGTCTGGACTCGAAAGCGCGGGACGCCTAGGTCTTCCGTAGGGCCCGACCTGAGCAGGCTCTTCTTGGGGGCAGAAGGAACCTTCGGTGTCATCACGGCAGCGGAGCTCAAGGTTCACAAACTCCCTAACCACGAATGGAGGGCGGCCTACACCCTACCGAACTTCGAGTCGGGGGTGGCAGCCGCCAAGCTCCTCCTGGAGCTTGACGTGAAGCCCGCAGTCTGTAGGCTCTACAACGAGGTCGAGTCCGCGTTCCAGTTCCAGGGGGACAGGCCTCTCTTGATGCTGATCTACCACGCAAGGTCATCGAAAATCCTCGAAGAGATCAAGGAGGAAGTATCCGATCAGCTGCAAGGGAGCGCTGCAGTCGCCGACCCGGCCCTGGTAGACAAGTGGCTAGAGAGGAGGTTCAACTTCAGGGAAGACATCGAGACCGTCAGGAAGATGGGGTACACCCTGGAGACGATAGAGGTCGCGACAAGGTGGAGCAGGATTGTGGAAATGTATGCGGACATAATGATCAGCTTGTCTAACATCAAGGGTGTTGCCGGGGTGGGGGCACACCTTTCCCACATCTACGACCAGGGAGCCTGCCTCTACCTGACAATCCTCTTCGAGCCCAACACAGACGTGTACTGGAGCATTTGGGAAACGATGGCCAAGATAACGAACACTCACGATGCCACAATCTCGCATCACCATGGCGTCGGCATCCTCAAGCGTGCCTACGCCCGAGACGAGGTCCCCATGGGGCTCCTCAAGAGACTTAAGCAGGCTTTGGACCCGAAGGGAACCCTGAGCCCCGACAGGTTGCTTTAGCGGGTCGTTCAACACACTGTAGCATGGGCCCTTCGCACCAAAGTCCATGAACTGCGCAGAAGAGTGGTCTGGAAGATTCTTTTCCACCGGCAACATTCCGCGACCGCGCTTCCGAACCCACGCCCAGTCTTGGCCGGGGTGGCCCTACTCGTGAACGTACCCTTCTCTGACCTTACGTAGGGCCTCCCTTCCCAGCCCAGAAACGCCACCGACCTGTTGCCCGGCCAGGTAGATCTTCGCGCTCTCCTCCAGAACCTCCAGTCGTGAAGCAGCCTCATGGAGGTCGCTCCCAAGAGAGAAGAACCCGTGATTCCGAATGCCCACCACATCGCACAGCCTTAGCGCACCCCTGACCGCCTTCGCTCCCGCTTCCCCGGGAGGAGCAAAGCCCACGACTTCGAGTCTCCTGATCATGACTGCGTGCTCCGGCGTCATCACGGGAATCGATACACCCGCGGTAACGAGCGCGACCGCCATCGGCGGGTGTCCGTGGACCACAGCCTTCACGTCCTTCCTCAGCCTGTATGCCTCCAGGTGAGTCGCTAGCTCACTCGAAGGATTTCCCTTGCTGATCACCCCGCCCTGAATGTCCACTCTGACGAGATCCCCTTCGGCTATTCCTCCCTTGAAATACTTGGACGGTGTGATCAATATCTCCTCCCCAGACGGAAGGAGGACGCTTGCATTTCCGCCAACTCCCGAGACGAGCCCTCTCTCGTACAGCCTCCTTATCGTGTGGGCCAGGTCTCTTTCGAGTCTCCTCACCTCTTCCTTCATTGCAGCGCCTCCAAGGCCTTCACGTACGCCTTGAAATCGTTCTCGCTGTACAAAACGAACGTCACTTCCGCAGGTGCTCCCTTGCTCTCGACAAAGCTCTTGACCGCCTTCGTGGCTACCCTGCTCGCTTCACGAACTGGGTACCCATATGCCCCTGTGCTTATCGAGGGAAAGGCCACGCTATTCAGCCCATTCTCCGTCGCAACCCTGAGAGAGTTGGAGTAACATTCGGCGAGGGTTACGGGTTCTCCGTTGAGTCCCCCGGACCAGATAGGTCCCACCGTGTGGATTACGTGCCTGGCCTTCAGCGAACCTCCCGTTGTAATCACCGCCTTCCCTGGCGGCAGGCCGCCGGGCCACTCACTCTGGCGAATCCGTTTGCACTCTTCGAGTATGGCGGGACCGCCTCGCCTGTGTATTGCGCCATCGACACCCCCTCCCCCCATAAGGCTGGAGTTGGCGGCATTGACAACAGCATCAGCGTCCTGATCGCTGATGTCTCCCTCGACGAGCCTAATCGTCGTCCTCCCCCAAGTGGCCGACATCTCCCCTATCCTCCCGTGGCCGGCCAACTAATCAAATTGAGCTGTGTTCTGAGCCCGCGCTGGACCCTCCGACCTGCTTAACTAGAGTAGCCACACCCGGCCGAGTGCCTTGCGCCCCACCCGAGATGAGCTGTTCGACTGGATCATCAGACTGGGGCCTGCTTCGAAATACAATCTCACCGCCAGCGGTCTTTCAGAGCCGGACCTGCGGACAATGGGCATCGACACTTCCTTCGAGAAGTTCGCAGCCGAGAAGGACGAGCACGAGCGAACATTCGTGGAGGAGGTGGCCCGGCGGTACAGGGTCGAGCCCGATAGCGTCACGCCCACGAACGGTGGGTCTGAAGCAATCTTCCTGGTGTACTCCGTCCTAGGTCCTGGCGGGAGAGCAGCAGTTCCGCTCCCCAACTACCCTCCCATGTTCACTGTGCCCAGGTCTCTCGGAATGAAGGTGCAGGGATCGCTGACAACTAGGTCATGGTCAAGGGGTTCAATTTTCGGGCTGACCGATCCCAACAACCCCGCTGGAATGAGCTTGGACGAGGAAGCTGTCGAAACACTGGCCGATTCGGCGAAGCCCGGCTCTACCATATACATTAACGAAACATACAGGGAGTTCACATTCCCGGAGAATCCCTACACCCACTTCGGGCAGACCAACAACATCGTCACCAGCAATACGATGACGAAATTCTTCGGACTGGGCCGGCTCAGAGTGGGGTGGATACTGGCAAACAAACGGCAGGCACGGCAGTTGCTCTACGCAAAGTGGGCTGTCAGTGGGCACGATTCGTCCTATTCCCTTTGGATAGCCACCCAAGTGCTCAGGCAGAGGTCGAAGTTCGTCGAGCGTGCCCATGAAATCTACTCACAGAATGCGAAGCTCGTCCGCAGGTTCCTGGAGGGGACGGAAGGGGTGTCCGCAAGGCTTGGTGTGGCACCCTTCTGCTTAGTTCACTACAGTGGCAGGATTGGGTCCATCGCCTTGGCTCGAGAATTGCTTGACAAGACGGGTGTCCTCGTCTCACCAGGCGACTTCTTTGGCGCCCCTGGGTCGTTCAGGTTGTGCTTCACCACCGACAAAGAAACGCTCGAGGGGGGCCTCACAGCCCTCTCGGAGTTCTTCAACGAGCGGTCATCTTAAAGCTGGTATGTTTCCATGTTCCAGTCATGTCGGTAAAGCCCGCAGGTAAAGCGAAGCCAAAGAAGGTCGACAGGGCGGTCAAGACGGAGATCGAGTGGCTGCTCGACAGGAACGATGGCGCCCCCAACTTCGAGATGCGCAGGTTCACTATCAAGCCTGGAGGGAGTATCCCAGAGCACTTCCACCCTGGCATCGAGCACGAACAGTACGTCCTCAAGGGGAGGTACAGGGTGGGGCTCGGGAAGCGGGTCTACGAGGTGAAGTCGGGAGACTCGATTTACATCCCTGCAGGAACACATCACTGGTACAAGAACACCGGCAAAGAGAGCGCCGAGTTCTTGTGTATCATCCCCAAGGTCGAGAGGTACGACTCCATCTACGTGGACGAAGAGAGAAAAGAATAGGAGCAGTCAGTCCCGCTATCTCTGATGCACCAACCAGTCCATCCTCCTGTACTGTAGTATGTATGCCAGAAAGGCAGCCGCGCAGAGGAGACTGCAGACCGTGAACAGAGCCGCGAAACCATATTCCATCGAAAAGTACCCACCCAGAAACCCGCCCGCTGCACTCCCCAGGCCGACCAGTGCTCCATAGAAGCCTGCCCGGCCCATTTTCGCGGTTTCCAGATAGGCGAATGTGCTTGAGACATCGAAGAGGGACCAAAGGACCTCCAGCACTGCGAGGACGATGGCGGCAGCCGCCAGGCCAGGGGACGCGCCAATCGCAGCCAAGAGCAGCAGAGGGAGCACCATCATCCTTGAGAAAGAAGACAGTAACAGGTTCGACACAGCGTTCTTGAGCACGCGTCCAACCAGGAGGTAGCCCAGTGCTCCTGCAAGAGAGCCTGCGAAGAAGACGAAGAACACCGCCTGGGATGGGTAGAACTGGAGGAAGTAAGCCGGAAGGGGTGAATAGAAGGCGGACCCGGCGAGGGAGAAGCAGAGTATTCCGACCAGGAGGGACTTCGTTGACCTGTTCAGCACGCTCATGATGTCGCCGCGCGGCGCACCCACAGGCGACAGCCGAGGGTAGCCCGCATAATCCGACAGAGCCATCATCGTCCCCAGGGAACGCTCCAGTGAGACAAGCCTCCTCTGTATCATGATTCCGGGCTCTTGTGCAAGTACGCTCAGGGCTCCGGCTGACGCGAAGCACAGCACGCCGCACATCAGGAACAGCTCACCGAAGCCGAGGGTCACTACCACGGCGGTACCGAGCCCCATCCCAATGGTCTGCCCCATGGCCGTTAGGAACGACATGTTCGCCAGGCCCTTCTGCCACCCGTCTCGATTTTCAGACTCTACCGTCAGCAACTGTCTAGCAGGGAGTGTTGCCGCATAGAACACTGACTCCAGCGATACGATGACGAGCAACTCCGAGACATTCGACGCCATTGGAATCGATGCCATGCATACTCCAAACCCGATGAATCCGAACACGAGGAACGGCTTGCACCTCCCCGTCGAGTCAACCAGTCTCCCCCAAAGTGCCTGGGAGGGTATCAGTGCCAGCGCGGCCACTCCAGTCACGAGGCCGATGTCGAGGAGACTCCCATGGAGGACTTGGATGAGATAGAAGAGTACGAGTATGTTTGTGAGTCCGTTGGCTACGGACTGCGGTACGAGTCCGAGCTTCCAAGTGGTGGTGCCGGAGAAGGCCATCCACCATCCAACGACTGCGGGACTCAATAGACACAGAATCTAAAACAATTGCCCGTCGGGTAAAGTCCGGTTGCGACCCGATTCATGGCCTGGCCGAAACGCGTCTGGACCATCACTCTATCCAATGTCAATTCACCCCGATCGGTATTCCGCTATTGGGCAGCGAAGGAGGCGAATGGAATCCCTCGGCACTTCCTCGACGCAAGTAACACGCCCCATTAGGCGCTTCGCTTAATTCCGGGCTCAAGGGGGTCCAAAATCCATGCGGAAGCTGAACGTGGTCTCATTCGGAGTGGGCGTGATAGGGAGCCTCACTGCAAAATTCATCCTGGAGGAGAAAAGAAGGCAGCTGAACCTTGTAGGGGCGTACGACATCGACCCTGGGAAGGTGGGAAAAGATCTGGGAGACGTAATCGGGCTGGATCACGCTGCAGGCATAAGAATCTCGGACGACCTTGACAAGGTGTTGACCGACGTTGACGTTGCAATCCATACGACCTCAAGCTACCTAAGGGGCGCATGCCCTCAGATCGAATCGGTAGTCAGCCACGGCGTGGACGTCGTCTCCTCCTGCGAGGAACTCTCCTACCCATACGTCGTCGACAGGCAGCTCTCTGGGAAGCTGGACCTGCTTGCGAAGAAACACGCCGCCACTGTCCTCGGGACAGGAATCAACCCTGGCTTCCTGATGGACGCCCTGCCCATCGCGCTCACCGCTCCCTGCGAAAGCATCAGAAGAATCAGGATCAGTCGGAGGATGAACGCGGCCACGAGGCGTGTACCATTTCAGAAGAAGGTGGGTGCAGGGTTGACGAAGGGCGAGTTCCAGTCTGCAATCAAGAATCATCAGATATCGGGTCACGTGGGCCTCGAGCAATCCGTCTCAATGCTCGCAGACGCCATAGGGTGGAAGCTCGACAGGGTGGAGGTCGGAAACGTGGAGCCCGTCATAGCGACGAAGGCAACCAACGAAGGGTACGTGAAAATCCCCGCCGGAAGGGTGGCGGGGGTGAGACAATCGGCCAAAGGCCTGGCCCGGGGGAAGCCCCTGATCGAACTGGATTTCGCCGCCTACGTGGGCTCGGAGCAGGAGTACGACCTGGTCGAGATAGACGGGACTCCGCCGGTGAACTGCAAGATAAGCCCCTGCGTCCACGGGGACCACGGCACCGTGGCAATGCTTGTCAACATGGTTCCGAAGGTGGTAAACGCCCCTCCAGGGCTGCTAACCATGAAGGACATGCAGCTGCCATCGGCGTTCCTCTAGGCATCTGCCCCACAGAACCGGAACCGTCTTCGAACGAGGCGTCGGACGCACCCTAGTAGAAAGAGTAAACTGTCAACCGCTGTCGGCTCTGGGAGATGGTTGCGCCTGTGGAGGTTCTTGGGCTGGCCGCGGGGTTTCTCGTCTCCCTCGGGCTCATCCCTCAGATCCTCCGAATCTGGAGGCTCAGGGACGCCCAAGAGATTAGCCTGCCGTTCAATCTGTTGTCCCTCGGAGGTACTGTGCTCTGGCTGATGTACGGCCTCCTGCAGGGGTTGCTTTCGGTGATAGTATGGAACGGGGTGAACTGCATTCTGTACCTCATTCTATTATCAGTGAAACTGAGGTATGGAATGGGCCGCGGGGGTCCTTCCCACCCCTCGGAATCTGACACTCAACCGTGACAATTTGTGTGTTTCCACCCAACGAAGGGGGATGCTCCATCCGGTTCAATGGCCAAGAAGCGGCAAATGGACAACGGTTGCTGCCGGTGCCGTGTTGGAGCCGTCGGGCCGCGGAGGCTGCCGGGCCCTACTTACAGAGCCCGCCGAGGTACTGCTTCACCCTGGTGGCTACAAGCACGTCGGCTGAATCCCCTTCCTTCTCGTAGGCCTCCAGGGCTTTATCGCAGAGCGGAAGAGCCTGCTTGGCCTTGGACCTGTTGTCCGCTTGGGACGCGAGGATGATTCTAACTGCCTCGATGTACCAGCTGCCTGCCTCCTGATAGTCCTCCAGCCTGCGGTTGCATTCGGCAAGCCACCTGCAGCATTCAACCCTCGTCTGAGGTGGCTTTGTCTCGTCCTTTACCTCGAATTCAAGGGACGCGATGGCCCGCCCATACTCTCCGTCGTGAATCATTACTACTATCTCCTGCAAACTCATACGGATTCATCGACCGCCCCCAAAAAGGCATAAGCGACGGTGTAGCCGATACATGACTTCCGACTCAACAACCAGTCGGACCGGCATGAAGCGCAGCCTTTGGCGGCCCTGGGCTGAAGCGTTACTTAGGCACACGATTCTCAAAATTAGGAATTGAAACAGGGTTTTTCCCCCAGATAGTCAGTCAGAGCCTGCGATGTATTTCACCGCCGCAAAAGGCAGCGTCCACAGGCTCATCCTGAACCTTCAGAGCCGGGGGTTCACAGTGGTTGGGCCGTCGCTTTCCGAGGGCGTGGTCCGCCTCAAGGAGCTGAGTGGCGCGGGGGACCTGGCCTCAGGGACCGTGGACATCCAGGGCCCGGGGAGCTATGTCATCGGCGGGGAGAGCCCCTTCGTCTTCGCTTCGGTGAACGGCCCAGACTCTCCGAAGAGGTACCTTCACCCGGCAGAAGTCGAGATGTCGAAGCTCGTCGACGAGGGGGCTGGCCTCGAACTCGTCTCTGCCTTCCATTCGGACAGGAAGTACGCCTTCTTCGGCATCAGGCCCTGCGACCTCAGAGGGGTCCTGGTCATGGACAGGACGATGTTGATGCCCGGCTTCGAGGACCCCGTCTATTCGACGCAGAGGGAAGATTCCATCTTCATCGTGGTCAACTGCACCAGGGCAGGCGAGAACTGCTTCTGCGCTTCCATGGGGACGGGACCTGCTGCGGAATCAGGTTACGATATTGCAATCACAGAGCTTCCTGAGAAGCTTCTATTCGACATGCCTGAGAGGGACGCGAGCCTGTTCCAGGGGATAGACCTCAGTGTGGCCACGAAGGAGGAGCTCCGCGAAGCCGAGGGAATGGTCCGGCGCGCCAGGGAGCACATGGGCAGAAGGATCTCAGAGAAAGATCCGGCGAGGAAGTTGCACTCAGCCCTGGATTCGCAGGTGTGGGGGAAGTCCGCGGATAGGTGCTTGGCCTGCGGGAATTGTACGATGGTTTGTCCTACGTGCTTCTGCAATACCATGATCGACAGGACGGACCTGAGGGACGGTAGTGTGTCAAGGGTTCGCGTCTGGGACTCCTGCCTCTCGAAGGACTTCGTATACTCGGCCGGGGGGAACCCCAGGCAAACGAGGACAGCAAGGTACAGGCAATTTGTGATGCACAAGTTCGCTTACTGGCCGGACGAGTTCGGAGTGTACGGCTGCGTCGGATGTGGCAGGTGCATAACCTGGTGCCCCGTGGGCATAGACATCACGGACACGCTCAACGCCGTCCTGAAGGACAGTCAGGACGCTGCCAGAAAGGTGGAGGCGAGTCCGGTTGCCTAGGCAGGCTTTGCATGCTTTCATGCGGGGGACGGTCCGCGACGTTAGAACAGAGACGCCCGACACATTTACCCTCCTTCTTGACTTGAAAGGGCGGACCCCCGCAGATTTCATGCCCGGCCAGTTCAACATGCTCTACGTCTTCGGGGTGGGAGAAGTGCCCATCTCGGTCGCCTCCTTCCGTGGAGAGAAGCTACTGATGCACACCGTCAGGTCCGTGGGCACGGTCACCAGCCTCCTGACGAGGCTTGGCGTTGGGGAGAGCATAGGGGTCAGGGGACCGTTCGGCAGAGGGTGGCCCGTCGCCGAGGCAGAGGGGAAGCAGTTACTGGTTATCGCCGGGGGCCTGGGTCTGCCGCCCCTTCGCCCCGTGATTGAAGAGGCGATTGCGAAACCTGACCGCATCGCCGGGGTGAAGGTACTGTACGGGGCCAGGACGCCAGCTGACCTCATCTATACTCACGAGTATTCGAGGTGGCAGGCGGCGGACGGGTGCGACCTTCTCCTTACGGTCGACAGGGGGAACAAAGATTGGAGTGGCAACGTGGGCGTAGTCACGACCCTCTTCCCAATGGCAGGGATTGACCCCCCGCGCGCCATCGCCTTCATCTGCGGCCCCGAGCTCATGCTCAAGTTCTCGATTCTGGAGCTGATGAAAATGGGAATACCAGCCGAGAGGATTTTTATCTCGTTGGAACGAAACATGAGCTGCGCTTCCGGCACATGCGGCCACTGTCAGCTGGGGCCCTTTTTCATCTGCAGGGACGGCCCGGTCTTCAGCTATCCGAAGGTGAAGGATTTCTTCCCGAGGGAGGGGGTCTGATGTCCAAGCCAAGACTGGGAGTGTTCAAGTTCTCGTCTTGCGACGGATGCCAGCTCTCCATACTCGACGCGGAGGACGAGCTTCTCGAACTTCTCGACAGAGTCGAGCTGGCCGACTTTCTGGAGGCAAGCAGTGCCTCGTCGGGAGCCCCCTACGACGTCGCCCTGGTTGAGGGGTCCGTCTCTACCGCGGACGAGGCAGAGAGGATAATGCGCATCAGGAAAGAATCCAAGATGCTCGTGGCTCTTGGCGCCTGCGCGACGTCTGGAGGCCTTCAGGCCCTGAGGAACTGGAGCAGCCTCGGCTTGTTCGAGTCGGCTGTGTACCCCGAGCCGGAGGTAGCGAGGGCCCTGGAGAAAGTGCTCCCCATAAGCGACATCGTCGCGGTGGACTTCGAGCTTAGGGGGTGCCCGGTAAGTAAGGCGCAACTTCTGCAGTTCTTCGCGGCGACCTTGCGGGGCGCTAAGCTAAGACTCCCTGGGAGCGCTGTCTGCTTCGAGTGCAAGAGGGCAGAGAACCCCTGCTTGGTAGTGGCCGGCGGGACCCCCTGCCTCGGCCCAATCACTGCCTCGGGGTGCGGTGCGCTCTGTCCCTCCCGAGGCAGAGGGTGCTACGGATGCTTCGGGCCCTCGGACGACGCGAACCCGGAATCGTACGCTTCGTGGCTTGCCGCCCACGGGGTTGACCGCTCGACCATAGGGCTGCTCCTCAAGGGCGCCAACTCCCAGTCTCCCGAATTCAGGAGGTGGATAGAGAAGAATGGCTAGGCGCGTCGTAGTGGACACCGGTCCCATGGCAAGGGTGGAGGGGGAGGGGTCGCTGTCCATAGTCGAAACAGGTAGAGGGGGCCCCGAGGTCAAGCTGAACATATTCGAGCCTCCACGCTTCTTCGAGGCGCTGCTCAGGGGAAGGCGGGCGGAGGAGGTTCCTGATATCGTCTCACGGATTTGCGGCATCTGCCCTGTCGCCTACCAGATTAGTTCACTGAACGCCCTGGAGGGACTCTTCGGAGTAGACGTCGATGAGCAGGTGAGGAGGCTGAGGAGGATTCTGTACTTTGGGGAGTGGATCGAAAGCCATGCCCTCCACATCTTCATGCTAGCCGCGCCCGACTTCATGGGGGTCCCCGATGCCATTGCGATGGCCAAGAGAGACCCCGAACTCGTGAGAGAGGCGCTCACCCTCAAGAGACTCGGCAACAGCCTTATGTCCATGGTCGGAGGGAGGGAGATTCATCCGGTGTCGCTGAAGGTAGGCGGAATCTACCGGGCGCCTTCGAAGGGAGCCCTCGCTTCCCTTTTACCAGAGTTGGACAGGCTCAGGGGCTCTGTCCAAAAGATGGTCGCCTTCGTCGCCTCTCTCGAGAGGCCGTCTCTGGAGAGGGAGTCCACCCTGGTATGCCTCTCCGACCCCACGCGCTATGCCATCGACCGAGGGGAGATAGTCTCCAACCAGGGGCTCCGCCTGCCACCCTCGGCCTTTGAAAAGAAATTCGAGGAATACCAGGTCGAATATTCTAACGCGCTGCACTCGCGCATCAGAGGAGGAGGTTCCTACATGGTGGGTCCCCTTGCTAGATTCAGCCTGAACTACGACCAGCTCAACCCTGCGGCCAGGGCACTGGCCAAGGAGGTCGGGCTCAAGCCTCCACTGAATGACCCGTTCCAGAGCATCCTCGTCAGGGCCTTGGAGATAGTGCACGCGCTAGAGGAGACGGAGAGAGAGGTGAAGGAGTACGAAGAGCCCGTCCGTCAGAGCGTCCCATACAGGACGAAAGCCGGCACCTGCTACGGGGTCAGCGAAGCGCCCAGGGGCATACTCTACCACAGCTACACGATTAACGTGAGGGGGCAGGTCGAAAGTGCCAAGATAGTCCCGCCAACAGCCCAGAACCAGGCAAGGATGGAGGACGACGTGAGGCTCCTGGCTCCTCGCATAACCCGAACGGGTGCAGACGAAGCCAGGAGGATTAGCGAGATGGCGATCCGCAACTACGACCCGTGCATATCCTGCGCGACCCATTTCCTGAGGCTGGATATCAGAAGGGCCTAGCAGGGCCGTCTATTCGTTTCCCCGCGCACTCTTTCACCTCGTTCCTGACCTCCTCCAGCGCCCGCGGAAGGGCTCTTCTGACCTCCGCCGAGAGACCGTTACCGGCAGTGCAGTCTGCAGGCTCAACACCGACCACGACGGTCAGAGGTAGGCGCATCCCGCTCCTTCTGGCGAGGGCGAGGATGTCGTGAAGGTTCTGCTCATGGGACAGGGGAACACGGATTGGGAGGGATCGGGGTCCGCCTGCGGCGAACTTCACCACCCTGCCGGGAGGCATGCCTGATTTCACAGCGTCCACGATGACGAGCTTCGATGAACCCTTGGCAGAATCGAGGACCCCGATGTCCATTGTCTGACGCTCAAGCACGAGCACCCTTGGCCCCAGATCTAGCTTCCTCAGGGCCCTCGCCATCTCGATGCCGAAACCGTCGTCTCCCATGAGGGGGTTTCCTATCCCCACCACGACGCATACCTTCCTCCGGTTTCTCCTTGTCCTTCCGCCCTGTGCAGGTAGGCGGCTGTTTTCTGCGGCAGACAGAGCTGACATTGGCCGGAACCCATCAGCCGTAGGCTGGGTACCTGAGCCTCAGGAGTCGGTGCATCTCGGACGCGAGCCTGGCGTCCACTTCTCTCTGCGTGTCAGACAGATTCACGCTTCCGGGGCCAGTGAATACCAGGGGCCCTTCGGCATAGCTTCCGCCTTTCTCAGGGACAACGGGTTCTGACCTCAGAACGGACAGAAGACGCCTCCGTAGGGTACCGCTCGCGGTCTCGCTCCCTCCGCCAATCAACCGAAGGGCGAGCTCAGGCGGGAGCCCTCTGTATCCATAGGGAATTGGGCCCTCCGGCCTACTTTGAAGGGATCCAGCCGGCGAACCAATCACTATGGGGGCGGGCTTGAACAGCGAGTCTATCTTCAGCATCCAGAGGCCGTCGGGTCCCGCCACGTTAGCGTCAAAGAATCCAGAGCTCGGGGATGGCGAGATGGTGAAGCTCCACCCCTTCGGGTCCCTGGCATAGCTTTCCAGCATCCGGCGCTTCAGCTCGCTCCCCTCAAGAATCTCCATGTAGATTCTCGCCTCGCCCCTCAGTCGTATAAACATGTCAAACCATCGTAACGCCCATGCCAGTCTTCACCAAGCACCTAGAACTGAGCACCGCAGCCGAAAACGACATCATCGACATAACGGGAGAGGTGCAGCAGGCCGTGGAAGAGAGCCGGCTCGATGTTGGAGTGGCGACAGTCTTCGTTCCCGGTTCTACCGCGGCCATCACCACCATCGAGTTCGAGCCCGGGCTTGCCAACGACTTCCCAGAGATGCTGGAGAGGGTTGCGCCCAAGAACATCGGCTACGAGCACCAGAAGGCATGGCACGATGACAACGGGAGGTCCCACGTCAAGGCGTCGCTCGTAGGTCCGAGCCTTTCCGTTCCCTTCGAAGGGGGTGTCCTCACCCTCGGCACATGGCAGCAAATCGTATTCGTGGAGCTCGACCTCAGGCCACGGCGGCGCGAGGTGGTCGTCTTGGTGATAGGAGAAGCCGAAACGGAGCCAAAATCCTAGACCGTGTTCAGTGCGGGAGCCCCCCCACGAACTCGCCGAGGAGGCCCATGCCCTCTCTTATGGTCTCCCTAGGTGCAGCGAACGAGATCCTCAGATGCTTCTCCCCCGCAGGGCCGAAAATGCTCCCCGGGAGCACAGCCACCCCCTTTGAATCGAGAAGTCCCCTGCTGAACTCCAGCGAGCCGATCTTGGCGTCATATTTCGGGAAGACGTAGAATGCGCCTTCGGCACGCCCGAACTCGAGGCGAGGGATTCCTTTCATCATCCGCTCCATGAGCGCCCTCCTCCCTCGGAGTTCCTCCCTGAACCGACGGGTGCTGCTCCCCCCCGAGCGAAGTGCGTAGGCAGAAGCGAGCTGGATGAAAGGCGGGAAACAGCTGAGAGTGTGTTCGATGAACCTGTCGAGCAGACCTATGACCGTTTGGTCCGCCACCACGTACCCCGCCCGCCACCCAGTCATCGCGAAGCTCTTGGAAAGGCTGAAGACCGAGATCACCAACGCGGGCTCTCTCTCCAAGGAACCCACGGACACGTGCTCCTTCTCGTAGACGAGATCTTCATACGACTCATCTGTTATCAAGTAGATCTTCCTCTCCCTACTGAAATCGAGCAGCGCCTTCAGCTCCCGCCTGGAGAACATCTTTCCGGTGGGGTTCGAAGGGGTGTTCAGTATTATCGCCTTTGTCTTCTTCGTAGTCCGCTTCCTTACATCATCGACATCGAGCGAGTAGTCTCCGGCAAGGTTGTATCGGACTGGCTCGGCTCCTGATAGGACAACAGGCTGGGAGTAGAAGTAACCCGGGTTAGGTATTAGCACCTCCCCTGCGCCATCGGTGGCGGCGACAATGGAAGCGTAGACCGCGAGTTTGGTCGACATGAATATCGTGTTTGAAATTTCGGCGTTGATTCGATTGCGCCTCCTCACCTTGTCCCTAATCGCCGCCCTTACCTCCGGGATGCCGTAAGAAGAGACGTAGTGGGTGTCTCCGGCAACCATGGACTCCATGGCCTTCGCGATTATCGCCCTGGGGGTTGAAAACGAAGGCTCACCTATGGCCAGCGGGTAGACCTTCACACCTCTGGACGCCATCTCGTTCACTTTTCCGAAGATGCCATAGGAAACCGAGTCCCCGATGTCCCGCAGGGGCAACGCGCCTCTGACGCTCGGATTCGATTTAAGCCTTGAACTCTGCTGCAATTCCTCTTGTCACATTCTGGTCCCGGCAGAGTGCGAACCCCCCGCGGGTGTGGGGTTGCCCGCAAGAGGACCATACAGTAGGGAGGCGTGGTTCGGGTTCAGGCAGGGGGCATAAGGCTCATCGAGAATCAAAAACTCTAGGAAGGAAGCCTACCCGGCAACCGCAAACCTAATCATGCACCTCGCGTTCTCGGCCTTCATGGACACCTATGAGGCCATCGTCACTAAGCTCGACGTTCGGGACTTCGCAGACAAGCGCGTTGACGCCATGACGAAGACGAAGATCCTTCAGGCTGCCAGGTTCACGGGCTCATCGATGAACACCCAGCACTGGCGATTCATCCTTGTCCAAGACAAGAAGAACCTTGCCATCCTGGCCCAGGACAGCACCACCGGTGAGTGGGTCAAGAACGCTGACTTCGCCATCGTCATCAACGTTGACCCCAAGATTCCCGGCTCGAACGTCGACGGCGGGAGGGTCCTGCAGGACATGGAACTGGCGGCATGGAACTTTGGAGTGGTCTCCCGCCTCTATACCGGGTTCAGGGAGCCAGAGCTCAGGCGAGACTTCGGGATTCCGCAGGAGCTAAGGCCTGTCGCGGTCTTGGGGTTCGGCTATCCGGTCAAGGCAATCAAGGGGAAGAAGAACAGGAAGGCTCTCGAAGAACTCGTTTCGCTGGAGAAATACGGGAGCCCTTACCACCCGGCGGAGTGAACCTGATTAGGAGTTCGAGACAGCGGGAGGCGCAATGCTCACCTGCGTTGAAGCTGCTTCTTGGGACGCCAGCCGCGCTTCAAGCACCTTGACCCTCTTCCCGAGCTCGTCCATCGACCGTCCCAACTCTTCCACCACCGCAAGAAGTCTCACCTCTTGAATCTCCTTCGTCGACTGGACCCTGAACGTCTTCGGGAGCCTCCCCTCCTTCAGCATCAGCAGGATCATCTCGTAGAGCCTCTGCGTGATGAGGGTTCTGTCCTCCTCGGTCGTCTGGACGGTGCCCGAGTACGTGGCGAGTAGATTCTCTAAATCAGAATAGCGCTTATCCTTGTACACGACCCTGTATTGGTACCCCGTCCCGGTGGCGTTCCCGTAGGACCACACGTCTGCTCTCTGAATCCTCTCGAACTCGGGCCCGTCCATGAGGTACTCGATGTCCCGCCCATTGATTGGGTTCTTCTCCGCCAGGTTGGGCTTAACTGACCCGTTGTAGTACGAGACGGCAAAATCTTCCACCAGTCTGTGTCGCGTTCCTTCGCTGAAACTCGTATCCCCTTCTTCGGTCACCGCTACTCACCGTCCGCCCTATGTGACGACAGCCATTTTAGAAAACGAATCAACGTTTCTTAATCACACTGTCATTATAGTGTCTCTCGGGACTCGATGCCCGCGGCCACTCGTCTAGCGTTCTCTTCGATGCGTCATCACCTGGTTTGCAGCCTAGGGAACAAGACATAAGGCGCGCACTTCTTCGCTTGCCCGGCCGTGAGCGGTCTGCTGGACAGGCTGCAGCGGTTCCTGTTCCTCCCGAGGAGTGCCTGGATTCTTACCTCGACTTCTGCCATCTGGTCCATCGGTTCTGCCATGGCAAACCCTTACCAGTCTGTGTACTTCGCGTCCCTTGGAACGGCTCCCTTCCAGATAGGGCTTCTCGTCGCCTACGGCACGGGGGTGACAGTCCTGTCCCTCCTCGTGGGCGGGTACATCGCAGATGTGTGGGGAAGGCGCAGAGTGGTCGTAATCTTCAGTTGGGTCTCCGTCATCAGTGCCTTCGTCTATTGTATCATAGGCTCATCCTTCCTCATCCTCGTGCCCCTCACCCTGGCCTCTGTCGCCAGCTTCTACACCCCTGCGTTCAACTCCATCATGATGGACTCCATCGAGCCAGAAGATAGGATACGTGGCTTCGCAGTGTTCAGCGCAATCAACACCATCCCTTCCATTTTCGCCCCGACCGTCGGCGGCATATTGATTGACCAATTCGGGACGAACCCGGGGTTGAGGCTCTGCTACCTGAGCAGCGGCCTGTTCGGAATCCTCGGAGTGGGGCTCCGCTCCATCAAGCTGAGCGAGACCTACGTCGTCAAGAGCCCGGCGGTGCGGAAGCCTTTCGTGACCCACCTAAGGGACTCATTCGTCGACGGCATCAGGGCAATCAGACAGTCCGAGAGCGTGGTGAAGAGGCTGCTGATCTACGTCACGCTGGCAGGGGTAGGGACGGGCTTCACGTCCCCCTACGTTTCGATCTACGTGGTGGACTATCTCGGGATCAACGCGCTTAGCTACAGCGTGGTGGTGGACCTGGCCGGCGCGGCAACTGTATTCCTGCTCTTCACGGTCGTCTTCCTCATACGCAGGCTCGGATCGAAGAAGAGCATACTCCTCGCCTCCGTCGCCGCACCCCTCAGCAACGTGATGTTCACCCAGGCCAAGACCGTGGATGAGCTCTTCGAGTGGGGCGTGACCGGTGCCGTGTCAACGGCTCTGCAGTCCCCCTCGCTCTCTACCATGCAGGCAGAGGCAATCGAGCAGCGCAACCGGGGGAAGATCCTGGCGATGTTCAGCATCCTACCGACCCTGGTCGCACTTCCATCCCAGGTGATTGCCGGCTACCTCTACAGCGCTTTCTCCCCTGTCGTTCCGTTCGCGGCATCGCTGGTACCCTTCGGGCTGGCAGCGATGATCCTCTACACCATTCGCTAGTGCGCGGGGACATCAGAAGACATAGTAGACCGTCTCAAGGACCACCCGCAGGGGAGCCAAGAGGAGTTGAAGATTACCTACACCCCCTACGAAGAGCTTATCGTCCACGAAATCATCGAACAGTCGAATTCGAGCGTTTTCTTCGAGGACATCGTACGGCTGGCGCTGAGCGGGGCTCACCAGGTCCAGCCCAGCATCAACTGGATAGACGGCATAGCCTTCTTCATCGCCCCAATGCAGCCCACCGAAGAGGTGGTCCGCGAGAACCTGGCCGGGAAGGTTCACTACGCGAGTATCCTGTTCACCAGGACAGGATATCAGCCGCAGGTGTCAGTGAAAATAGGGAACCAGGACTTCGCCGTGCGGCTCCGAAAGGCGGAGGACAACCCCACCCTGGTCGACCTCGCAGCTTTCTTGAAGGACTTCAAGCAAAAGTAATCCCGTCTCTGCCGAACAACTTTCCATACACGATTAAATGAGGCACCCGCTCCAGAAGGGCGCGAAAGCCATGTCCAAGCTCGGAGACGCTAAAACCCTGGGCGGAGTTGGTTCAATCCTTTTCCTCATTCCAGTCCTTAACATCGTCGGTTACATACTGGTGCTCATCGCCTCCAAGTACGTCTCTGACGAGCTAGGCGACAAATCAATCTTCGACAATATGCTCTACGCCGTCATCACGGGCATAATCGGAGCCGTAGCTGCTGCCTTCATCATAATCACGGGGGCGGCATTCAGTGCAGTCTCATTCACGGCCTCTGCGATCGCCGGGGTAATAGTGGGCCTCGCCATCGCCTGGATAGCCCTGATATTCTCTGCGATATTCATCAGGCGGGCCTTCAATGCGATGGCCACACGGCTAAACGTAGGGAACTTCAGGACGGCGGGCACCCTCTACTTCATCGGGGCGATACTAGTGATTGCACTAGGGCTCGGGTTCATCATCCTGTTCGTGGCCGCCATCATCCAAATCATCGCCTTCTTCGGAATCCCCGATTCGGTTCCCGGCATGCAGGCCCCGCCTATGGGTGGGATGGGTCCCCAACCAGCGGGGGCGATGTCAGCCCAGGGAGGGACGAAGTTCTGTCCCAACTGCGGCACTCCGCTGGCAGCGACAGCCACATACTGCACCAAGTGTGGCGCGAAACTGTAGCCTGAACCCTCCTCCCCTTCTTTTTCCCGTTTAGACCAGCTCGTGTTCGGCGGAAGAGACTAGGTCTTCCAGACAAAGCGCATGGAGATGAGGTAGCTCACGGGATAGGCCGCGACGGCTCCTATGATGTTCCCGACCGCCGGGGACAGCGACATCCACGCCAGAAGCGCCAGCTGGACCGCGATGGTTACGGCGCTCCCGAGGGCATAGACCGCTTCGAATTTCCCGAGCCTGAAGATGACATCCTTCCACCCCCTCCCATGCGAGACCACACCCCTCACCGTGGTCCTCTCGTTCACAACGAAGCCCACCACCACACCGACAATGGACGCAAAGATGTCCAACGACAGGAGCTCCGGGGAGGAAGCGAAATTGCTGGGGATGTTGGCGTTCCCATACAAGGAGTACAGCCCCGCAACAAGTACTGCCTCCAGGACAAGAAAACCAACAATCCCGGCAATCCCGAACTGCGCCAGCCTGAAGAAGTGGTACTTCCTGTTCAGCTCCCTGGCCCTGTCCATAGGTGCGTCATTCACCTCGGTCCCGCGCTGCGGGTTGGAGGCATTCCACCGACCAGGGACCTGGAATATCGACGTGGTGAAGAATCACTTTCGGCCACCCCTCTCTATCTTTGCTTCCCTTAAGGCTGACCGCTATTATCTGCTGAGGCGTCCAGGGGGCCTCGATGAAATCCGCGTTAATCCCGCCCCGGCCGTCGGCTGCAGGGCTCAGCGGCGGCAGGCTGACAGTCCGCGAGGTCAGGTGCAACACCCTACTCCACACACTGGCGTATCGGGGCTCGATCGGTTATACCGCAAACTTCTACAAGGGGTGCACCCACGGTTGCGTCTACTGCTACGCCCCGTCCCTGACGCACGACGAGAGGAGATGGGGATCATATGTCGACGTTAAGGTGAACGCTTCCCAGGTCTTGGAGAAGGAGCTCAGGAGCTTGAGGAAGGATGAAGTGTTCCTCTCGAGCGCTTCAGACCCCTACCAGCCAGTCGAGGCGAGATACGGTGTAACCCGGCGCTGCCTCGAGGTGCTCCAGAGGCACAGGTACCCAGTCTCGATTCTCACCCGGTCACCCCTGGTCCTCAGGGACCTCGACTTGCTCAAAAGGCTCGAGTGGGCGAGGGTTGGAATGTCCATCACTTCCGTCCCGATCAGGCGATTCGAACCTGGCGTCCCTCCCCTCCAGCGGAGGATCGACACCCTCAGGAAGCTTTCAAGGGCGGGAATATCGACTTGGGTCTCCCTGGCCCCTGTCATTCCCGGAATCGTCCTAGTCGACTTGGACGAGCTCTTCGAAGAGTTGAGCAACGCCGGAGTGTCATCCGTGTCCTTCGATGTCCTCAGGTTTGCGGGGTACGAGGAATCCAGGTTGATGTTCGAGGAGACGGCGACGATGGGAACGAACGAGGCACTGGCCGGGTGGGAGCAGGTCATAGCGCAGCTATCGAAGCTTGCAAGACGGTACTCGATGGTCCCGAAGGACCAGGCCCGAGAGTGGAGAGTGGACGCCCAGAGCCCTCCTTCACTTGATGGATTCCAGTAGCTGACGTCCCAGTAACACACCTCGCAGCGTCGGGCCAGATTAATTAGGAGCATGCCCGGGTGGCGGCGCCATGGCCCTCGACCTCCCGGCTGGGAAAATCGCTAGGAAGATAATCACCATCGATGAGCAGCTAACAGTGGTGGATGCCTCCAAGAAAATGGCGACGAACAACAGGGGGAGCATCGTTGTCACGAAGAAGGGGGAGACGGTCGGCTTCCTTACCGAAAGGGACGTCCTGAGAAGGGTCGTCGCGAAGTCTCTTTCCCCGCGGAGTGTCAAAGTGAAGGACGTGATGTCCAAGGCTCCAATCACGATCGACAAGGGGAGGCCGCTGCGCGAGGCAATCGACCTGATGAACAGGAAGGGAGTCAGGAGGATGCTCGTGACTGAAAAGGGGAAGATAGTCGGCGTGTTCACGCTCAGGGACATCGTGCGGTACATGAGAATCTGCGTGCAATGTGGCAAAGAAATCAAATCCATCCTGGAGACCAGCACCCCGGACCTCTTCATCGAATGCGAATGCGGTTCAAGGTATCACAAGTCCTGTGCAGAAACCGTGGTGAACTGTGTGACCTGCGGCAGGACACTGGTGACCAACGTGATTTACCCGGAGCCATCAGAGACCTTCGCAGGATAGGCTCAGTCACCGATAAATAACGGGTCTCGGCGTGGCCAATCGAATGAACACGGGTTACATCGTCGCGGTGCTAGGAGTGTTGGGTGCGGTACTAGGCGCCGGGATGTACGCGGCTCAATGGCACAAGACCGTAGGGCTGGGAGGCATCGGTCTCGGGGTACTGCTCATCCTTGTGGGCCTATGGATGGCTCGAAGCGTGCAGCCCAAGGCCACGCCCCAGGCGTCCCAGCCAGCCAAGCCATAGAAAAATTCGTAACTCCGCTGTCGCTGTCCCGTATCTGTTAGGCTCAAGGTGTATAGCCCTCTACGCCGGGTCGATTCTTGCAAGTGCTCTTCAATGATGACAGAGGTGCGCCTCCACGGGAGGGGCGGCCAGGGCGTGGTGTCCGCCGCCCAGTTGATAGCGGACGCCGCGGTCCTTGAAGGGAAGTACGTCCAAGCCTTCCCCGAGTTCGGTGCTGAAAGGTCCGGAGCCCCGATAGCAGCCTATGCGCGGCTCAGCGACGGTCCAATCGAGATCCACTCCTTCATCCGCAACCCAGACGTCGTGATGGTGGTAGACAAGTCCATGGCCTTCTTCAAGAGCACGACCCAAGGTCTTTCGAAGGACGGCTGGTTCATCTGCAACTACGACGGCTCCCCCGAGGACCTGCGTTCCAAGCTTGGACTCGAACCGTCGGTGAAGGTCATCACGCTCGACGCCACGGGCATAGCGATGAAGTGCCTGGGGAAGGACTACCCCAACACACCAATGCTTGGTGCGCTTCTCAGGGCAACGGGAATCGTCGGCACAGAGTCCCTCGAGAAGGTCCTCGCTGACCGGTTCAAGGGGAAGGTGCTGACAGGGAACCAGGAGGCCCTCAAGCTGGGCTACCGGGGAGGGAGCGCGGCATGAGCTGGAAGCAGCTAGAAGAAGGTGGCGTTGTGAAGGGAGGAACTTCCGCTTCCTACATCGTCTCCGGATGGCGCGTCAAGAGACCGGTCATCAACGAAGCGAAATGTACCAACTGTCTAATCTGCTGGATCTACTGTCCTGAGCCGGCCATCGTCAGGCACGAAGGGGGTAAAGTGACCATCGACTATGACCACTGCAAGGGGTGCGGGATATGCGAGACGGAGTGCCCGCCCAAGGCGATAACAATGGTGAGGGAGCCGTGACACTGACCCAAGCCCTGCGCGTGGCCGCCCTTCAGGGGGACGAGGCGGTGGCAGAAGCGGTGCGCCAGTGCGACGTCGATGTCGTGGCGGCGTATCCGATTACCCCTCAGACAATTATAGTGGAGAAGCTTGCCGAGTACGTCGCCGACGGCAGGTTCAGAGGGGAGTTCGTCCCGGTCGAGTCTGAGCACAGCGCGCTTTCGGCCTGCGTCGGAGCCGCGGCGACAGGAGCACGCGTCTTCACAGCGACCTCCAGCCAAGGGCTGGCCTACATGCACGAGATGCTCTACAACGCTTCCGGCATGCGGCTCCCCATAGTGATGGCGGTGGCGAACAGGGCCCTCAGCGCACCCCTCGTCCTCAACGCTGACCACGGAGACATGATGGGTTCCAGAGACTCGGGTTGGATACAGGTCTACGCCGAGAATGTGGAAGAAATCTACGACCGGACGATTCAGCTCTTCAAGCTCTCAGAGGACCAGAGGGTGATGCTGCCATCGGCAATCAACTTCGAAGGGTTCATCCTCTCGCACGACAAGGAGAGGGTGCGTCTCCTCGATGACGAGCCCGTCCGGAGGTTCCTTGGAAGGCCGAAACCGAAGCACAAGATTGACCCCGACGCCCCGCTCACATTCGGCGCCATCGCAACGCCAGATACATACTACGAGTTCAGGGTGCAGCAGACGGAGGCAATGAAGAACGCCCTCCACGTCTTCGATGAGGTGGAGATGGAGTTCGAGAGCTTTGGCGGGAGGAGGTACGGCGCCGTGGACGCCTACAACACAGACAGAGCCGACGTGGTCATGGTCATCAACGGGAGCGCTGCCGGGACGATGAGGGCAGCGGCCCGGTCGCTGAACGCATCGGGAGAGAATGTGGGGGTGCTCGCCATCAAGCTCTACAGACCGTTTCCCATGGAGCAGGTCGTTTCCCACCTGGCGCAGGCCAAAGCAGTCGTCGCCATGGACAGGAGCCTCAGTCCTGGTGCGCCATCGGGCCCGATATCGGAGGATGTGAAGTCTGCGATGCAGCTGGCGGGGTTGAGCAAGCCTACCATGAGCGTGGTCTACGGCATCGGCGGCAGGGACCTTTCAATGGACGACGGGAAGAACATCTTCGGCATGGCGAAGGAGGGCAGCACGCTCGGAGCCTCCGCAGTGATGTATGGGGTGAAGGTCTAGATGTTCGAGCCTATCAAAGGGCTGAAAGAGCTTCCCACTGAAGAGCCTCTCTCGCCCGGACACCGCCTCTGTCCAGGATGTGGCGCTTCAATCGTAGTCAGGGAAGTGCTGCTTGCCGCCCCAAAGGACACCATCATCGCAGAGGCGACTGGGTGCCTCGAGGTGTCCACCGCGCTCTACCCCTACTCTGCCTGGAACAGGCCCTGGATCCATTCTGCATTCGAGAACGCTGCCGCGGTGGCTTCGGGGATCGATTCCGGCTTCAAGGCACTGGCACGGCGCGGCGAGGCTAAGGAGCACCCAATCATCGTCTTCGGGGGGGACGGAGGGACCTACGACATAGGCTTCCAGGCCCTCTCAGGAGCAATCGAGAGGGGGCACAGGTTCCTCTACGTCTGCTACGATAACGAGGCCTACATGAACACCGGAATTCAGAGGTCCGGAGGGACCCCTCTGGGCGCCTGGACCACGACCACCCAGGTGGGCTCAGCACGAGCGGGGAAGCAGGAGACCAAGAAGGACCTGGTGTCAATCGTGGTCGCACACCACGTTCCCTACGCGGCCACAGCTTCCATCTCCCATTGGCGCGATCTGATGACGAAGGTAAGGAAGGCCCTTTCCAAGGACGGCCCTACCTTCCTCCATGTGCTCGCCCCGTGCACAAGGGGTTGGCGATTCGACTCAGAGAAAACAGTAAGGATGGCAAGGCTGGCCGTCGAGACCAGGCTGTTCCCACTCTACGAGGTGGACGGTGGGGTCTACAAGATCACATTCCCAGTCTCTAGTCCGAAGCCGGTGGAGGAGTACCTGAAGCTTCAGGGGCGCTACGCTCACCTCTTCCAGCCCCAGAACGCCGCGGAGCTAGAATCCGTCAAGAAAGGGGTCGACGAGAACTACAAGCGGCTGGAGAACCTCTCCCAGTTCACCAGCCAGATGTACGTCCAACCGACAGCATAGTCCGCGGCTTACTCGCAAATGCTCGCAACTGCACGGTTCCATTTAAGACTCTGACGGCCGGCGCAACTTTCATGTCGAAACAGAAACTCCAGGAGCACAGACCCACCGCTGCAGAACTGCTTGAGAAGGCAAAGAAGCCCTCTCTCCTGTCTCCTCCCCTGCACAAGTTCTACGGGGGGAAGCTCCAGGTCATGCCGAAGTGCTCCATCACTAGCTACCAGGACTTCGCCATCTGGTACACCCCAGGCGTCGCCGCCGCCTGCAAAGAAATCCAGACCACACCCGACATGTCCTTCGAGCTCACCAACAGGTGGAACTTCGTCGCCATAGTCACGGACGGGACCAGAGTCCTCGGGCTGGGGAACATCGGCCCAGAGGCGGGCCTCCCGGTCATGGAGGGGAAGAGCATCCTGTTCAAGTACCTTGGAGGGGTCGACGCGTTCCCACTCTGTCTCAAAACCAGAGATCCTGAAGAAATCATCCGCACTCTCGAGATGATTCAGCCCAGCTTCGGAGGAATCAACCTGGAAGACATCGAGAAACCCAAGTGCTTCTACATCCTCGAGGAAGCAAGAAAGAGGCTGAACATCCCAGTCTGGCACGACGACCAGCAAGGCACCGCCACAGTGATACTCGCCGGCCTCATCAACGCCTTCAAGCTGGTAGGCAAGGACCCCAAGGACAGCCTCATCACCCTGGTGGGCGCGGGAGCGTCCAACACGAGGACCGCCTACGTCCTGATGAAGTGGGGGATCAAGCCGGGGAACATCATGATGGTGGACACCAAGGGGTTGATCTACCCAGGCAGGGAAGACATCAAGGAAGAGGACGACCGCTGGAAGTACGAGCTCTCCCGTGTCACCAACGCGGAAGGGAGAAGAGGTGACATGGCCGACGCCTTCAAGAGCGTCGACGCCGTCGTTGCCGCCGCGAAGCCGGGCCCAGACGTAATCAAGAAGGAGTGGATCGGGACCATGGCCACAGATCCGATCCTCTTTGCATGCGCAAACCCGGTCCCAGAAATCTGGCCGTGGGAGGCAGAGGAGGCCGGAGCAAAGATCGTGGCAACGGGCAGGAGCGACTTCCCCAACCAGGTCAACAACAGCCTCGGCTTCCCAGGCATCTTCAGAGGAGTGCTGGACGTGAGGGCCACGACCGTCACCGACGACATGTGCGTGGCTGCGGCCAACGAGCTCGCGAGGTTCGCAGAGGACAGGGGAATCAACGAGAAGGACATCACCCCCCGGATGGACGAGTGGGAGGTGTACCCAAGGGTGTCCGTCGCCTGCGCGTTGAAGTCGATCGACCAGGGCGTGGCGAGAATCAAACCCAGCAAGCAGGAGCTCTACGACAAGGCCGTGCAAATGATCAAGTGTGCCAGAGAGAGTACGGAGCTCCTCATGAAGGCGAACGAAATCAAGCACAGACCATCGGAGAGGACCCTCCTGAAGGAAGGTAAGGAGAAGTTCCCGGTACACATGCACGGAGGGGGTTGAGCGGCGAACCTACTGCCGCAAACCTCCCCCAACCCAATTTTCTTACTGCCTTCGAGAAATCCCGACCGCCAGCCGTAGAGGCCTACTTCAGCGCCCTGCGTCTCATGAACGCGGGTCCGTACCTTTCAGCAATGATGCTCAGCAACTCGTCCGGGTGCTCCTTGGTCAGATGATCGAGGAACTCACGGACCATCTTCGCCCCCGTGGATGGACCCGCTTCGAAAGCCTTGTCGGCAAGGTCCATACACGTTTGACACTCCAGTATCGTCGGCGTCTTGCTCATGTTCGTCAATGCTGTCAGCTGTTTCTCGAACAGGCCGTGCACCCTCTTCAGCCTCTCCTCGGGGTCGAGGGTCCTAAGCAGATCTAGCCTTTCGCTCCGGGTAAAGAACGGGGAGTAGGCGCAAAGGTCGGAGAGCTTCCCCGGCGAATCAACGTTTTTGAGGAAAGACACGATTTCCTGAGGGATGCCTGGAACGACTTCGACGAACTCGTCTATCTGGGCAAACACAGCCTTCATCAGCTCCCTACTTTCGGAGTGGATGTCCCGCACCTCCTCCGCCCTTGTGAAGCGCACCCTTACGTAGGGATCCTCGGCCAGGACTCCGTTGATCCTTACCCTCCAGAGCCCCTTCCAGATTGTCTGGGCGCCGGCGATTGAAGAAGGCTCCGATCTCCTAAGTAGCACCAGCGTCCCGATGGCTCCCACCGCTGAATCGACGCGGGCAGAGGGAACGAGTACCACCAGGTTGTGTTCCCTGAACGCCTGGGCGGCAGCGGCGGCGCTCCGCGGCTCGTGAACCGTCATGCTCACCTCCATCTCTGGGAACACGACGGCGTCGTCAACCATTATTGCGGGAGCTTCGTAGGTTCCGTCTATCGAGAATTCAAAATCCGACGTCATCTTTTGTCTCTCGCCCGGACACCTTTCTAGGTAATAAAGAGCAGGCTCCCGTCGTCCCTTCAGACGGGCCTCTTCATTGCTTCCTTTTAGAACACGATCTGCCGCCGATGGCGGCATTTGAACGCGACCTGGGACCTTATTGCAGGCTGGCTCGCCCTCTCGAGTCTACTAGGCATGGGTCTGATGGGCTTAGACAAGAACCGCGCAATGAACGCTGGCCGGCGCATTCCTGAAAGGACATTCTTCATCATAGCGCTCGTCGGAGGAGCCTTCGGAATCCTGCTGGGAAGCGTGGCGTTCCATCACAAGACCAAAAAGGGCTCTTTCATCGGAGTCATCCTTATCTGCGCAGCCCTCTGGATAGGTGGACTGTTCGAGCTGGGCAGGCTGGTCGGGTTCCCTTCGGGCTCCATCGATCCACTTTTCTTCAACGTCGTGGCCGTGTGTTCCCCAACGTCCAAATAGCACACGGGCACCCTCCTGGGACCTTCGCTTGCGAATAGGCGTCATCTCCAGGAGCATGGAGTACTGGACGACGAAGAAAATTATCAAGGCCGGGCGCTTTAGAGGGCACGAGACGGAGTTCTACAGGACAGGGGACGTGCAGCTCAGGGTGGACAACGTTCACTTCGACGCCTTTCACGGGGCCAAGTCTTTCAGGGAGACGGATGTGGTCATCCCAAGGATTGGGCGCAGCCTCACGGACTTCGGAATCCTCCTCCTGAACCACCTTGCGCTCATGGGGGTTCCCACCACTCTTTCCGCGGCCGGGCTCGCGACAGCGAGGAACAAGTTCACCACGATGCAAAGGCTGAAGGCCGCAGGTCTCAGGATTCCAGAAAGCTTCCTTGTAGCCTCGAAGATCAAAGCGGGGGATGTCATCGCGCGGACTCCTCCTCCACTTATCCTCAAGCTACTGTCGGGGACCCAGGGGGTGGGCGTCATGAAAGTTGAGAAGGTGAGCGACGTGGGGCCCATCATCGACACCCTGGTCGAGCTGAAGCAGCTAATACTGATTCAGACTTACGTCCCTAACCCTGGGGAAGACGTCAGGATCTTCGTAGTGGGGGACCAGGTGGTTGGAGCCATGGTGAGGAAGGCGGGCCCGGCGGAGTGGAGGAGCAACATCCACCTTGGGGGCAAGGGAATTCCCTACCGGAACACTGATGCAGAGGGAGACATGGCGGTTAGGGCGGCGGAGGCCGTGGGGCTGGAGATTGCGGGGGTGGACATGATAATGGCGAAAGAAGGACCCTACCTAATTGAGGTGAACGCATCCCCGGGGTTCAAGGGGCTCATGAAGGCAACCGACGTAGACGTACCGGGTAAGATAATCGAGTACGCAGTGGGGAGGACGAGGAAGTAAAGTGGAGGCCAGCCAGGGAAAAAAGGTGGTCAGGTTGGTGCAGAGGGTCCTCGTAGCAGGGCCCGGGGGAGAGGAAAGCGTGAAGGCAAAGGTCGACACAGGAGCTGACAGGACCACGGTCGACAAGGTTCTCGCGGGGAGGCTTGGGCTCGTGCCCACCGGTTCCAAGGTGGCCGTGAAGGCCTCGGCGGGGGGGAACAAAGTGGAAAGACCGCTTGTAGACGCCGCGGTTACACTTGCCGGGAAGAGGTTCAACCTCAGGGTTGGGGTGGCGGACAGGTCCCAGATGCGGTACCCTGTGATTATCGGCAGGGACATTCTCAGGTCCGGGGACTTTCTGATCGACCCTAGCCGGAGGAAGAAGAAAGCCCAGCCCTGACAGGGCAGATGCCCGCACGCATGACTAATAGTACCTGGAGGCCAAGTAACTGGTTAGCTCCATAAGCCGAGACCTTGCTGCCGTGTCCGGCGCCGAGTCGACGATTTCTCGTGCCCTGTCGGTATAGTTCATGACTCTAATCTTCGCGTACTCGAGGGACCCGTTCCCCGTAATCAGTCCCTTCAACTTTGCTACCTCGTCGGTCTTGTAGGGCCCGGCCCTATTCAGCAGACCGAGTATGAACTTCCTATCGTCGCCTGAGCACTGGTTGAGGCAGTGCAAGAGTACCACGCTCTTCTTACCCCCTCGTAGGTCTGTGAAGAGCGGCTTCCCCAGGGTCGTCTCGTCCCCGACCAAGTCGAGGGCGTCGTCCTGTATCTGGTATGCCATTCCAAGCTCTTCACCGAATCTTCCGGCCAGCGCCGCCTGCTCTTCTGAGGCGCCCGCCACGAGAGCGCCGCTGGCACAGGGAGCGCTGAGCAGTGTCGACGTCTTCAGCCTGATCATCTCTTCATAATCCTTCTCAGTCCCCTCTGTCCCACCAGCCATCTCCATGTCCAGGAATTCCCCCCAGGTCGTGGCCCTGCACGCTTCGCCGACGAGATCAAAAATTCTCGCGAGACGACCGCTGTCTAGGTCCCGATACTTTGCGACCTCTCTTGGGACGTTGAACAGAAGCAGGTCTGAAGCAAGGATGGCAGTCGTCACGCCGTATTTCGCCGCTATCGACTTCGCGCCCCTCCGTGTTTCAGAATGGTCGATGATGTCATCCTGCACTAGGGCACTGGCATGTGCTAGCTCGTAGGCCGCTGCAAGTGGGACGGCGGGCTTGTAATTTCCCGAATATACTTCGCACCAGAGCAGAGCCAGCGTGGCCCTCACCCGTTTTCCCCCAACGGAAAGGGCATCGGCCGCCGCCTGCTCCAGGGCAGTTTTACCCGGCTGGGGATAGAGCTCCTGCAGCTCCGAGTTCACCGCATCTACGTACTCGAGCAACCAGGGCACGTTCTGCGGGACCTGCATTCAACCGGCGCTTCGGGGCCGCGCCTATTAACGTCTCTCGTACGAGGCTCCCCCGCCCCTCCAAAGACCCACGCTAAGCGATACGCGACTAGTGGGAAGGCGACTAACTCTTACCTTGGACTCTCCTGTTCTTGGGCTTCTGGTTCGAATGCGGGCTCAGGCATGCTTGTAGGACCCGATGTTACCATCTTTGTCGTCGACGATGATTTCCTTACCGTCCGGTCCTATTCTCGCGATTTTCTGCCATGACCTTCCATTTTGAATCGGGCTTTATGGCGACAGAAGAGGGGATAGCCTCCTTCACCTACCCCGCGTCCTCGCGAAGGAACTTACTGGTCGCTCCGATTACTTCTGTTATCGACATCCTCAAATGGGAACGCCGGCACGGACAGAATGGCGTGCAGTCTTTCAAGCTCTCCTACGCCCGACAGGAAGATATCGGTCTCTTGGCCGAGCACAGGAAGAAGATGTGGCTTGACATCCACCCCGATTACGAACGAGAGGTCCTCGCAACCGAAAAGGGAACGAGGAAATGGATTGAGGACCAGTTGTCCAAGGGGAACCTCATTGGTCTGGTGGTTAGGACCCCGGACGGCGAAGAGGCCGGGAGCGGCTGCATTTGGCTGAGGGAGGAGCAGCCGAGGCCCACGGACATGCGCCTCGTGGTTCCATATCTCATGTCTATGTACACCGTCAAGAGATTCAGGCGTCAGGGAGTAGCTTCGCTCATCGTGAAGGGCGCACTGAAATGGTGCAGAGAAAAGAACTACGACAGGATTGTCCTTCACGCTTCAAATGAAGGAAGACCTGTCTACGAGGGCTTTGGGTTCGAGCTCTCCAATGAAATGAGGTTCAAGATCCGGAAGTAGACCTTCCCTTTCGCGGAGTCTAAGAAACGTACACAAGAAGCGTTTCATAGGGGTTTCCACCGCGCAACCCTCTGATGGAGGCGAAAGCTCGCACCCCCATTGGAGCCCGCGTCGTCGGCTATCTGAAGGCCCACCCTGTCATTGCCCTCCTTATTCTAACGCCAGGGATACCTGAGTACCTTTCGAGTTCCAGTCCGATTAGCGCGGTCTTCCTCAATCCTCCACAGTTCATCTTCCAACTTGTGGCTAACCTCGGCCTGTACGGTTCGGGGGCGCTAATCATCCATGACGCGGGAATCAGGTGGAATAAAGGATGGGTCGCAATACTCCTTCTCGGGTTCGCGTACGGTATCCTTGAAGAAGGGGTGGCCCTGAGCACCCTTTTCGACCCGAATGCCGGACCTGTCGGCGCCCTCGGTTCTTACGGCCACTGGCTGGGGGTCAACTGGATCTGGGCCGCTGGCATTGTTCCCTTCCACGCCATCTTCAGTATCTCCATCCCGATACTGCTGCTCGGCATGGCCATTCCTGAGTCAAGGCTCAACCCGCTCCTCTCTAGGAGGGGAACCATCTCGGCCCTCACGATACTTTCTGTCGACGTCGTCATCCTGATGGTTCTGGTCTGGCACGTGTCCGGCTACTGGATGGGGTGGCCGATACTGTTACTGAGCATAGTGTCAATCGGCTGTCTCGTATTCTCATCCTGCCGTTTCAAGTCCCAACCCGCAGGCAGCCTGGGTGACCGGCCCACTCCCTCCCCGAAGGAATCATTCGCCGTCGGCGTGTCCTTTTTCCCAGCCGTCATCCTTTCCCAGAACATAGGGCGGGGGGCGGGGCTTCCCGCTGTGTTGGACTTCCTTCTCGTTGTCGCGGTCCAGGCTCTCTACCTCCTCTACGTGGCGAGAAGGGGGTGGGGCAAGTCCAGGAGGGGAGTGGTAGCGTTCGTCTTCGGCCTGCTTGTTCCCATCATGGTCTTCGGAGTGTTGGCAGAGCTGGTGCTCCCTTTGACCCTTCTTGCTGACTTGGTCGTTGTCGTCTTCTTCAGAAGGCTTTGGACGAGTTCCGGAAGACCCAGCAAAGGTCGCACAACACCTGACGACTGCGTGCCGGAAGACAGGGGCAGGACGGAACAAACTTTTCTCTCCGCTTGAAACGCGGGGTCCCCGTTGGACCTGAATCCAATCGAGCGTTTCACTGTGCGCGCAGACGATTACGCGAAGTACCGTCCCGGCTATCCACCGGGAATAATCGGAATCCTGGAGCGTGAGGTCGGCTTCAGTAGGAACCAGACCGTCGCCGACATCGGCTCAGGCACTGGGCTCCTGACGAAGCTTTTCCTCGAAAACGGGAATAGGGTGTTCGGGGTCGAACCGAACTCCGGGATGAGGCATCATGCCGAAAGTAGCCTCTCCGGGTTCCGCAGATTTGTGAGCGTCAAGGGAACAGCTGAGCACACCACCCTAAGGGAGAGGAGTGTAGACCTGGTGACCATGGGTCAGGCTCTGCACTGGTTCGACCCGGACGGAACGGCTGCCGAGCTGGCTCGGATTTCGAAACCCGGTGGAAGCTTGTGCATCGCCTACAACGAGACGAGAAGGGGAAGCGAAGTTATGCGTGCATTTCGAAACGTCACAGTCAGGAACGAAGGCAGAAGGAGGAACGAACCCAACGTCGGACTGCGATACTCCAGGCGCTTCTTCAAAGGGGGGAGGATCTCGAGATTCGTTCTCCCAAACGAACAGACGCTCGACTTCGAAGGGCTCTTAGGGAGACTCCTTTCTGGCTCCCACATGCCGACGCGAAACGAACCCACGAGGCTAAGGAAGCTTGAGAGAGATGTTCGCCGCCTGTTCGACAGCTTCCAGGAGGAGGGCCGGATCAGGCTCCTCTACGATACAAGGCTGTTTGTGGGCAGAATCGGGCGCCCCGCGAAATAGGCTTCTGTACTGTTCAGTCTCGGCACCCGAAGTGTCTAAATCTGTCACCCCTTAGCGACCAACGTGCTTCGGCGCACGCGCTCCAGGTTTCCTTCTGAATGGCAAGTCCCTGCTGAGGCGTGAACCCCACGAACGAAAACCTCCCCGGTCTCAAGGAAATAGAAGCGGCCTCCAAGAGAATATCCGGAGTCGCCAGCAGGACACCCCTCGTTGAATCCCCTGCTCTCTCCAGACTGACTGGTCACGAGGTGTACCTCAAACTCGAATGCTTCCAACCGATCAAGGTGTTCAAAATACGGGGCGCCTACAACAAGATTTCGCTCTTGAGCCAGTCAGGTGTTGTTGCCGCCTCATCTGGGAATCACGGCATCGCAGTCGCCTACAGCTCGAGGCTCCTCTCGAAGAAGTGCACGGTCGTCGTCCCGGAGACCGCGGTCAGGGAGAAGGTAGACACTATCGCGGAGTACGGGGCGGAAGTCGTCACCGCAGGAAGGTACAGCATTGAAAGGGAAGCCAAGGCCAGGAAGATTGCGGAAGCCACCGGTGCGGCGTTCGTCCACCCCTTCAACGACCCCGACGTGATTGCGGGCCAGGGGACGTGCGGGCTAGAGATAGCGCATCAACTCTCCGACATCGATGCTGTCCTCGTTCCTGTCGGGGGAGGGGGACTAATCTCCGGTGTCTCGACGGCCTTGAAGGCCATTCGGCCAGAGACCAGGGTCTACGGGGTGGAACCGCAGGGTGCCCCGAAACTAGCCGAGGCTCTGAAGGCGAAGAAGGTGGTCACAATTCCTTCCCCTGCCTCAATCGCCGACGGACTGATTCCTTCTGCCCTGGGCGGGCTAACATACGAAGCCTGCTCCAGGAACGTTGACGGGACCTTCACAGTCTCCGAGGAAGACATCATAAGGGCGACCAGGACCATGATTAAAGAAGCGAGAATCTTCGCCGAGCCTTCGGCCGCGGCTCCACTCGCACCTCTCCTCAGTCCTTCAGGGGTAATCGGTAGGCGAGTGGTGCTGGTCGTCTCAGGGGGGAACCTCTCTCACGAGCTGCTTGCGAAGCTGCTCTCGCCGTAGTCCCCGCTCGCTCAAAGGAGAAGTTTCGCAACGCCACCATCGGGGGGTACTTCGGAGAGTCTTACGACACCGGCCTTTCAAGCCTCTCCCGTTCGAGGACTTTCCGTCCAGACGCTGGTTTCCGCCCTGCTAAATACGGAACAGGGTCCCTAATGACACATGTACCAGGCCCTGACATCGGCCCTCAATGACCTAGCTTGGCGGCTCCATTCCGCCTCCCAGGTTGTCCCGATTTCACAAATCTCTGTCGTTACATGGGCGATGTTTTTCATCACTGGCTCTTTCGATTCCAAGAAGGCGTTCAAGGCCGCTGAACACTGAACCTTTTCTCTTACAAAAGTGTCGCTTCAATAAGCAAATGGAGAATACCCCTGCGATGATCGACGGGATCAGGCGAAGGCTCGGCAAGTCCGCTGGGGGTCCCTGGGGCACCGGCGAGGAGCTGGAGCCCGAGATAGATGAAATCGCCGCGCGTCCGGGAGACAGCGTGGTCTTCGAGCCGATCTCTTCGGCTCTGGGAAGGTACGTCCCGGACGACACTAGCACCCCCGACTACTACAAGAGCCTGGTGCGGACTGCAATAGAGAACGGTGGGAGGCACGGCTATCACAGGATATCCATCCCGTGGCTCCGCATGATACTTGCGGGGCTCGAATCGAAGCCAATAGAGCCCGAGACGATGTGGTATGGGATAGAGGCGGGCGAAATTAGAAGGGAGTCGATGACTGAGATTCCGTCCTACGAGGACCTGTTCCAGTCAAGCTGAGGTGCATGGGCTCGCATCTGGGTATCGCCTCGCCCGAACCGGCGAATACTTTGCTTGGGGGTGGGCAAGGGGGCATGCGACCCCCCTTGCCGCCGTAGCGTTACAGAGGTGCACATCCTCGGAGGCAGGCAGGATATTTCAGCGCTTCCGACGTAGAAGATGGTGCCTCATTACTCTCTGCAGTCGGAGGTAACCTGTCTCGGAAACACCAGTTCCCGGGAAGACAGGCGAACGGCCCCCTCACATGCGCGCAAGCGAGTTCCAAACACTTTGATAGGCGCCCCCAGAAAGCTCGGACCCGCACTTTGGCAGTCATAACCTTCGGAGCGAAGTCCGCAGAACAGGTTGTTGCAGGAAAGAAGTCGGCGACCTTCCGCAAGTGGCCCAGAGCCCGGGTGAAGGTGGGTGAAGTTTACGACGCCGCACGAATGGGCTATCCTCCCCAGAAGTTCGCCAGGATCAGGGTCACGGGCTTGAGAAGGATAAAGCTCAAGGAGATTGACGACAAGCTAGCGAGGAAGGATGGCTCGTCATCTTCTACGGAGGCGAAGGCATACTGGTCAAAGCAGGGCTTCCGGGCAGACGACGGGCTGTGGCTAGTCGAGTTCGAGGTGGTCGGCCCGTCATCATGAAGAAAGATTCATGTTGCAGTCCAGTTCCCTCACGTCGTTTATGAAACCTGAAGACCTGGAAACCTGGATGAGGGCGCTTGCTAGGACTCGGGCTGAGAAGGACCAGTTCTTCCAGACCAGCCGGGGCTCGCCGCTATCCGGAGATGTTGAGGGCTTCCATGGCCTAAACTACTTCGACCCAGATCCCTCCTACCGTTTCGAGACGAAGCTCAAGCGTCACGATAGCCCAGAGGGGGTCATGTTAGCGACCAGCAAGGGGACCCGTCAACTCTTCAACCGGGTCGGCTACTTCGAACTGAACATAGACGGCGCCCAGGTGCGTATCAGCGCCTATCAATCGGCAGAGCGCGACGACCCGAACATGTTCCTTCCCTTCAGAGATGCCACTTCAGGAAAGGAGAGCTACGGGGCGGCCCGCTACCTCGACCTAGAGGTGGAACACAACGACGAGTATGTGGTCGATTTCAACTACGCCTACAACCCTTACTGCGCCTATTCAGAGGACTACGTCTGCCCCCTACCACCGCAGGAGAACTGGCTTAAGGTCCAGATTCGCGCCGGCGAAAAGAAATACCATGCCTAGCCACCGAGGATTTTTCACGAGAGCTGGATCTAGTACAGGGGCTCAGAACGCAAATCCCACTCGGGGGAAGGGCGGCCTCAGAATCTAGTAAATCATCGCGTCGCTCACCGCCAGCCTACCCGCTGTCGTCAGAAAGCTCGGCTCGGACAGTCTCGACTCGCGGGCTCTTCTTAGTACGGAGAGCTGACTCACGAACACTGCATGAAAGAGTCGCTTCGTTTCGGACCCCTCTACATCCGGGACTAGGTGCGTTTCGCATCCATCGTGAGCCAGAGCCTTGGCCAGCCTCCCAGACGTCCGGCTGGGGTCGAAGGCTGAGAACACATTCACTACATCTGATGGCACAACGGAAAAGAGCTCCAGGTGACTGAACTCTTCGAGCAATTGAGGATGGGCCTTGACACCAAGGAACTCGTAGGTCTTGGCGGCAGCGTACATGGCCACTGGATAGGCAAGGGAGTTGCCTAGAAAATAAGTGGTGCCCACCCCCCAGCGAACATTCCCTTCGTCCTTGCACGCCGAACGAAAGGCACCCTCGAAATCGCACTCCTGACTCTGGCCAGCTATACTCAGAACCGCAAGAAGGGAGAGAGAGTACGACAGCAGTCCCGGCGTCCGGGGAAGGCACCTGATTGGCAACCTAACGACATCGTCCACCAGGCCGGCGAGCCTGCTCCCCTCGTCCGACGTGATCGCTATGGTCCTTTTGGCGAGGCGCCGCACCCTTTTCGCCGCAGCCAGGTTCGAAGCTGTCCTCCCAGAGACAGAGATCAGGAACACGTCCGCTCCCGTCGCGATCCTTGGCGAACTCGCCAGGTGATAGGGATCGACCGCGATGCACGACCCGTTGGAGGCGTAGAATCCCGCCATGGCGGCGGAATAGGAATCACCTGCCCCGACGAATATCGAGCCCCTGTTCGCCTTTGGAAAGTTTGACTTCGAGAACCTGAGCAGAGCACCAGGTTGACTCTCAATCTCTGCACCGAATGCCTTCAGATTCCCGGCCACAGCCCGAGCCCCACCTGGGGCCTAATAACAACAGTCTAAGAGTGGCATCAGGCGACCGCAGCCTCGCATGCCCTGCAAGGTAGGCGTCCTCGAGGGGAAGGAGTTGCTTCTTTACTCGTTCCCGCCCCCTCACCCGTTCACCAATGAAAGGGCGGAGAGGTTCTGGGACGAGCTGCGGGAGCGGAAGCTAGAGGTGGATCGGCTCTCCCCGGAGAAAGCAGACAAGGAGTTGCTCGGCCTCTTCCACACCGACGAGCACGTGCGATACGTGGAGCTCGCCTCCCACCTCGGCTACGGTGCCCTGGACCAGGGAGACACTCCCGCCTACAAGGGTGTATTCGAGGCGGCACAGTATGCCGTCGGATCCACCGTATACGCGGTCGAGGAAGTGATGGCTGGAGAAGTCGACCATGCCTTCAATCCGGTTGGGGGGCTGCACCATGCCACCAGGGAGTCATCAGCAGGCTTCTGTGTTTTCAACGACATCGGTGTGGCCATCGAGGTTCTGCGCAGACGCCACAACGTGCAGAGCATACTCTACGTGGACATCGACGTCCACCATGGTGACGGCGTCTTCTACAGCTACGAGGCGGACCCCGAGCTCTTCATATTCGACATTCACGAGGACGGAAGATACCTATACCCGGGGACAGGCTCTTCGTGGGAGAACGGGTACGGGCCTGCGAAGGGGTCCAAGATCAACATCCCTTTGGAACCGGGCGCCGGCGACGCAGAGCTCGAGTCACGCCTCCCCAGGCTGGAGGAGTTCGCGATGTCGACGAAGCCCGAGTTCATCATCCTGCAGTGCGGTGCGGACGGCCTCGGGGGGGACCCAATCGCAGGCCTCAACTACACTCCGCGGGCCCACAGGCAGGTGGGAGAGCTCCTCCATCGTCTTTCCCACGAACTCTGCACGGGGAGGATGGTCGCGCTCGGAGGAGGAGGATACGTGCCCCAGAACTGCGCAGACGCGTGGTTGGAAGTAGTCCAGGCAATGACGGCGAGTGTCCCCAAGTGAAGGTTCTATCTTATCTAGAGCGGCTCCGATAGCTCGAGATCTCCTAAGGAGGTTTGGAAGACGCCCCCGACCATGAGCGTAGTGAGGAAGTACATCTTCGACCACTTCTTCGAATACACCACGGCGCCTCCCCTCGAGGAGGTAATGCAGAGGTTCAAGCTCACCCGAAGGGAGGCCTTTGAGTCCTTCGGGGAGCTAGAAGCAGATCACCACATTCTCCTCGTGCCTGGAACTCAGCGGATATTGATGGCTAATCCCTTCTCAGCCGTCGCGACGCCGTTCCGGGTATACGTGGGGAGCAAACGCTTCTTCGCCAACTGTGCATGGGACACCATATCCTTGCACGTGATGCTAGAGTTGGATGCAAGGATCGAGTCCTTCTGTCATCACTGCGCCGAATCCATCGAGATCTCCTTGAGCAGGGGGGAGATGAGATCCAGCAAACCCTCGTCTCCGCTCATCTTCCTCAGTACTCCCGTCGCCAACTGGTACGACAATCTGATCAACACATGTTCCAACAACATGGTCTACTTCTCATCGAAGGACCACCTGACCCGCTGGCTCGCTGAGAACCCGAACCTGCGGGGGGAGTCCCTCACCGTAGAAAAGATGGTCGAGGTCTGCAGGCCCCTGTCCAGGGGGAGGATGAACCTCGAATACAAGCGCCCCCCTAAGGAGGAATTGATGTCCTACTGGGATTCTATCGGGTTAAAAAGCAGCTTCTGGGACTTCTAGACCGACTAACGATTTAACCCTGGGCAATTCCATGATGGTCCGAGCCGAGACGAGAAAACGATCATCGCGACGAGAGCAGACGTTCAGGTTCCCCGTGCCATTGAAGCAGGGTAGAATCATCTCCAGACCGAACCGCTTTATTATGCTCATCAGGGCAGGGAACAGAACCCTCAGGTGCCACTGCCCCACCACCGGTAGACTGGGAGACCTAAGGCTCTCTGGACTGCCGTGCCTCTACTCCACCTCCCCCTCGAAGTCGAGGAAGACAGCCCACACGATCGAGGCCATTTCGTCTTCTCCGACGGGGGGCCAATGGATAGGCATCAATCAGACAGCCGCCAACAGGTACTTCGAGTTCTTTCTGAGACAAAAAGCGCTTAAGCGCCTGGCAAGTGGACCTGTTCACCGCGAGGTCAGAATCGGTAAGTCGAGGATAGACTTCCTTGTAGGAGACGCCTACGTCGAAGTGAAAACGCCCCTGATGACGCTTCCCGCTCCCGAAGGGACCCCCAGGATCAGACATAGCCGGTTCGAGTCCTTCGACAGATTGATCAAGCACATGGGGGAGTTGAAGGACTCGTTGGCGTCTGGGAAGAGAGCCAAGATTGTCCTCTGCTATCTGTATGACGCCAAGCCCTTCACCCCTCCCCCTCCGGACAGGACAAACGCCAGAATCCTCAAGGCCGCCCGGGTCGCCGAGGAGGCAGGGGTCGAACGATGGCAGGTGAACCTGCATATCGACGCTTCAGGAGTTTCGTTAATCAGGTACTTCAGGAGCAGGCCCTACACCTCTGGCCCCTGATTCCTCCTCCTGTTCAGCCTTCAGACTATTGACGTACTCGGTAACGACTCCATGGGCTGGGTTTGCCTTCAATACTTCCAGTCCAATTAATGGATTCTCTCCGAGGACGTCGCGTAGCCTCTTCATCAGCTCGCTCGGGTGCTTGGCAACGCTCCTCTTGGCCTCCGAGACGACCGACTCGTGGTCGCATACTATCGTGAACCGTTTGAGCTGACCCTTCAACTCTTTAATCGCGAACAGGATCGCCAGGACCTCTGCGTCATCGCTCTCTGTCGCTTCGACCCTCGTCGCGCCGTGTCTGTTGCCCCCTTCGACAACATAGCCGACGTAGGCCTCCCTCTGAAGCATAGGGTCATGGACGTTCAGTATCTTCGCGTCCACGTAGACTCGGGGGGGCTTAGAAAACCCTGGAAGGTGCAACGCGTTCCCTCATGACGAACTCGTAACCCCACTTAAATAGCGCACGACGGGGCAAAAAATCGGTCATTTTGATCTGTCCAAGCTGTGGCAAACAGGTTGCTGATGGCAGCGCCTTCTGTCCAAGCTGTGGCGCCGATCTTACGCGGGCCACCTCCAGTCAGGGCCTCATGCTCCTGACTTCCAACTACGCCCCGGGATACAAGGTGGACAGGGTACTAGGTATGGTCTATGGCATAACCGTCCGATCCAGGGGGTTGGGCGGGAACCTGATGGCGGGCCTCAGATCCCTCGGCGGTGGCGAAATCAACGAATACACGGAAATGGCCCACCAGGCCAGGCAGCAGGCACTTGACAGGCTGGCCGACCACGCCAAGAGCATGGGGGCCAACGCGGTGATCAGTGTCATGTTCGACTCCACCGAGATTGGGAACACAATGGACGAAATCATCGCCTTTGGTACCGCGGTCGTAATCTCACGAGTCGACACGTCCCAAGAACTCGTCAAGCTGAGCTGAAGGACGAAGAAGAGTTGGCCCATTCAGGGACCGAATCTGACTGGGAGGCGTTCATCGCCACGTTGGACCCGAAAAGCGGAGACAGGATCCTCGACGTAGGCGCCGGAAAAGGGGAAAAAGCCGCCAGACTCTCTCAGGCCTTCCCGGGGACCGAGGTGTTCGCCGTCGACCCAAACGAAAGACGAATCACCGAAGCGAAGCGAGATCATCCTAACATTAGAAGTACGGTTGCGGGAGCCGAGAAGCTCCCTTTCGACGACGCCTCCTTTGACAAAGCCTACTCGACGATGGCGCTCCATCACTTCGCCGACCTGGACAAAGCCGTCGGGGAGATCTGCAGGGTGGTCAGACCGGGAGGCTCCTACGTGATTCTGGAAGTAGAGCCGGGCTCACCCCTCGGGAAACTCTTCCGATTCTTTGGAAGGCTCCTGGGGGAAAAGACGCAAATCATGACTGAAGAGCAGCTCATGGCGAGGCTGGGGCGCGCAGCAGGATTCCATGTAGCCCGTTCGGTCAACCTTGGCAGCAGGTACTTGGTTCAACTTACGAGGACCTAAATCCTCCCCTGGGCCTCAACCCTGCGTTCAGTCCTGCTACCGTCCCGGGCCTCACGGTTAACTACCCGAACGACCTCGTGCATATGTTTGCCCTCCTTCGACCTTGGGCCTCGCAGCATCGAATACGCCGTGATAAAGGGGACCAGCCGGCGGTACACCTACTTTCGGTTCAGAGATGACCTAACACTCGAAGTAGTGCTCCCCAGGGGGAGGCCGATCGATGTAGAGAAGGCCATCTCGGAGAGGGGCGCCTGGCTCCGCCGCCAGTACGACCGCCTCTCGAAAACGAGACACGTCTTTACCCGGGATTCGGTCATGTTCGGCGGCGAGCCCCTCAAGATTGTCTATGGAGGCCCGGGTGACGGTTTCGTCCCCGACCCGGCAGGGCGCCAGCTCGTTGTGCACACGAGCGACCCAAGACATTTGAAAGAGCTGGTACGGCGTTGGTTCCTCAAGGAGAGCTCGGCCTACGCCGTGAGAAAGGTGGCCGAGCTTGCACCGATTGTCGGCGCGAGACCGCGCAGGGTCGACGTGAGAGAGATCAGCAAATGGGGTTACTGCACCAGGGAGGGAAGACTCTCGTTCAGCTGGCAGCTCATCGCCCTCCCTGAAAGGCTCAGGGAGTACGTTGTCATCCACGAGCTCACTCATCTTCTCGAGTTCAACCACTCCGCCGCCTTCAAGAGGAAGCTCGCCGCCTTCTGCCCGGACTTCCTGGCGAGGGAGAAAGAGCTCGACCTGGTCGTCCCTTATCGCCGGCTGGGCCTAGGCTAGACAGATTTGCTTCGAAGCTCTCCGGTGTGTCATGGGCAATGTTTTTGTCGGGAACCCCCCCCTCGTGACAGGGGGCACATCGCCCTGAAGTGCTACTGCGGCTTCGTCTGTCAGACGGAAAACGAGTTGAAAGACCACGTGCTAAAGACACATGGTGCCAGGGACGGCGATTGGAAGGGCTGGGTAAGTCGCTGACGAACTGCGAACCCCTTTGGCCCTCCTTCTGGGCCCGTTGCTGGGCGAATTTTCTTCTGTTGAACAGGCTCACCGCCAGCCAGGCAACGAAAATGATCGCGATGATTACGGGGCTGGAGAAGAGCTGAAAGTACACGAGCACTATGACGAAGACCCCTATGATTGGGAGCGCAAGAAGGAGCTTTGTCCTGGGGGTCAATTCAACCGTCCAAGGCCTCTCTTATCATGGATAAATACCAAAGTCGAATGGTCGCGTACATGAGCTACCAGCTTTCGGGGGCTCAGGAGAGAAGGAAGAACAACGAGGGCAAGGCCAACGAGTACTACGAAAAGGTCAGGAAGCAGGAGCTAGAGCTCAGGGACTTGCAGAGCAAGCTCGGGAGCACGGAGAAGCAGTACGCCGACCTGCAGGCACAGAAGTCCGAGATTGACGGCAGGCTAAGGCAGCTCTCCACCAGCATGGATTCCATGAACCGCGCCCTAGCTGACCTGAGGACCCAGATTTCAGGGAAAAAACAGGCCATAGAACGGGATCAGGCCGAGATGGCGAAATACCAGGACGAAGTCGTAAGGCTCGACAGGGAGATTGGAGAGCTGATGAAGCGAAGGGCCTAGCCTCTGGCCTCGAGACGGGCGCTGTTCCCGAGAATCTCAGATGGCCAGGCCGAAACCTTGAACAAACGATTCGGCTCGCCTCATTTCTATTAGGAAGCTTACCCCCTTCGGCGTGAGGTTGTAGGTTCTGTTCTCCCCTTCCTGTTTCATTTCTATGAGGCCCTTGCCAGTCAGGTCGTCGAGGTACTTGACGAGCCTCTCGTGCGAAAGGTTGGCCTTGTAGAGGATGTGGGTCGGCTTCGCCTCTCCTTCATCCCTGACCGCGTTGAGGATGTCCAGGTTTATTCTCAGGACGCTCCTCTGCTTCTCAGCCTGGGCCAACCACTTCGCTCCTTATTACGAATACCAGCAGGGATAGGAAGCCTAAGAACTGGACCGCGGTCCCTATCAGCAAGAGTCCAGACCCAAGCACGAGCACCGATACCAGAAGCACACAGTGCGCCACGAAAATCAGGACAAACGCGAGCAGGACCATGCCCGAGAACCTGCCCCCATGTCCTGATCGGAGCAGCAATCCTTGGAATACGATGAAGGCGAGCAGGATAAGGGTCACGAAGTAGCTAAGGATCGAGAAGGTGTACAGGCTCACGAGGGCGAAGCCTGCAGCTGCGGCCGGGGCCACTGTGCCCAGCTGGCGGCCGTAGGTCGATCTCCCATACCCTATCGCTATAATCAGATATGCAACCATCTGAAGGGTCAGATACGTAATCGAAGCGAGGAGGGTGAGGACCCTGTCCGAGAACGGTTCCCCAGCCGTCTTCCCTGTAATCTCCACGAGTGTTCTCCCCGAAATGAGGGAGGTCCCGGCTTCGACGATAAGCCCGAACCCGAGGAGCATGAACCCAATGCTTATTGCCCACAGGACGGAGCTAGACACGAGCCTGTTAGCCTTGTAAGCGTAGTAGCTCGTGAGAAGCGCCACCAGGGCGCTCATAATGTTGAGGGAAAAGATGATGACGGCTCCCGAGGCCAACCTTCTACCATTGGGCCTCTGTATCGGCTTTAACCTTTCGGAAGCATCGTCTGGACGGAAGGTCCAGACGCTCCTTTCCGCCCCGCTATATATCGAGGGCGTACAGTAAAGCTCGAACGAGAATGAACACGAAGAAAATAGCAATCGCGTCCATAGTGGGGGCGTTCGCCGTGATGGCCCTGCTCATCGCGTATCCCGCGATGGCAGCCTCACCCTCCGCCCCGCTGAAAACCAGTCCCTCCCAGCTACTGCAGCAATCAGCAACAATGGCCTCGCAGAAAATCCAGCTCACCGACGGTCAGACCATCACCCTTTCGAGCGTCGCCGGCGGATGGTGGGTCGTCGGGGACCGCGCAACCAACGGGACAGCCTCTGGAACGATGACGTTGCAGATTACAGGAGTCCTGAAGGGCGGATACATCATAAGCGTCACAGGCGGCAGCCTCAACATCAACGGAAGCACCTACAGCATCTCCAGCGGATCCGCAGAGCTTGGTCCACACCGGGTATACATGGTCGGCAATGGCCAGGCAGGCACTGCCCAGTTCCTCTTCCAAGACAGGAGCCTCGGCAAGTTCGGTAGCACTGGCTACGGGGTTCTCAGAGTCGATCTGAAGGACGGGACATCGGAGTACGCGGCGCGACTGCTTGTAACCGTGACCGTGACAAGTCCGACAGCATAAGGCGCGGGCATCCTGCGCCTTCCCCCTTTTTGATGCACAAGCCAAAGGGCGACAACAATATACCCCACCGCGGAAGCGTGGGTTCGATATGACGGTGTCCATCTTGCCGCTGGGTTCGCCGGCCCCGAACTTCGACCTCCCCGGGGTCGACAACAGAATGTACTCGTTGGCGTCCTTCGAGGACAAGCCTGTACTGGTCGTGATTTTCTCCTGCAATCACTGCCCATACGTAAAGGACTACGAGACCCGGATGGTCTCGATTCAGCGGGACTACTCTGCCAGAGGCGTGCAGCTCGTTGCCATCAACTCTAATGACGACAGGGCCTACCCAGAAGACAGCTTCGCAGAGATGGTCAAGCGCGCCAATGAGAGGGGATTCAACTTCCCCTACCTCAGAGACGACACCCAGGAGGTCGTCGAAGCGTACGGAGGCGTGTGTACTCCCCACGTATTCGCCTTCGACGGGGCCAGACTCCTCCGCTATCGCGGCAGGATCGACGACTCGCGCGACGCGTCGAAGGTTACCCACCCCGACCTCAGGAACGCACTCGACGACTTGATCGCGGGGAGCAGCGTCCGCGTCCCCGATACAAAGCCCTTCGGGTGCAGCATCAAGTGGTACTCAATGAAGCCTGGGTAGAGTGACGTACGATGGCAGTTGGTCGTTTCCAGATCATGAGTCTGTTACAGGCCGCTCGGGCCTATGCGCTCGGGCTCCCCCTCGAGTCAGCCTATTCATGGGGACTCAATAGGGCCATTTTCATAGCCGCGGCCAAAAGAGGTTTCAAGGGAGGGCCCTCTTCCGCCGAGGGTGGGACGGGGGTAAGGAGAACTTCGAAGAGAGAGGGCACCTACCTGCTCGGGGACGACATGGCTTACAAGACAGAAAAGGACGGTGTCCTCCTCTTCACGATCGGAGGAAGAGTCCAGACGAAGGACGAGTTTGACAAGCGGGTCAAGGCCCGGTTCGGCAAGGCGTTCCCGGCGGCCTGGAATGAGGCTCTGCGCTACGTCCAAAGGTTCGACAGGGATATCCTCCTCTCCTCTGAGGAGTTCTTCAGAGACGTGTACAGGCCGGTGAGAGACGAGATGGCGGATAAATGGTCTGCTGCTTCTGATCAGGCGTAGCGCTGCTGCCTTAGCCAGGAGTGGACTGCCAGCGAGGCAACAGCCTCCATCGTGGTGTTCCTCTCCTCGGCCGCTCTCCTCAGCCCGTCGGCCACCCTCGGGTCCAGCAGGATCTCTAGCTTTACGGCGTGCAGATATGCGACTTCTCTCTTGATGTCCTCCACTGGCCGCTGCGGTGCCATTACGAAGTGGCTCACGACATTCTCCGCCTCTGGAGTTGGTAGGGGGGCGATGGTCTCCGCCAGTTCCTTCAACTGAGTCGCCCTCTCCCTCTTGGGGAGCTCCTGCACGGTAGGCGCCTCCTCCGCCCTGTGAAGGAAAGTGGCGTGCCTGACCGGGAGCACTCCCTCCTTTCTCTCCTTGGGGAGAGGTGCCTGTTTGACGGCTATGTCCGCCCTTGCCTCCTTGCGGATGTTCCTCACCGCCTCTACCGCGCTTATCCTGTCTTCCACGTACCTCCTCGACTTTCCAAGGGCCTTCGCGACCTGCTCCGAGGACCCGTAGGCCCTCGCGTTCACCTTCCTCAGGGCGACGATGGCGTCATACTCCTCTTCGGGCTCGATGTCCCTCCTCTGGATGTTTTCCACCAGAGAAACTATGATCGCCTCCTCGTCTGTCATGGGTCTGACGATGGCAGGCACCCTCTTGAGCCCCGCGATCTTGGCCGCCTCTAACCTCCTCGACCCGACAACTAGTTCGTACCTTCCTCCGATGGGCCTCGCGAGCAGGGGCTCAAGAATCCCCTTCTCCCTAACTGAGTCCACGAGATCCCCCACGTCGCCGGGACTCTTCCTGACGTTGGTCTTACCTACGAAGAGCTTGGAGACTTCGACCGACATTATCGTCCCTGTCTGCTCCTTCCATCCCTGCTGTGCGGACGTGAACTTTGGCAAATTTCGGCCGCCTCAGCTGCAAGGCCGTTCTTAAAATTATCCGGCCCTTCCCGAACGGCTCCAGGAGGGTCAGTCGAGCCGTATCTTGGTCCTGTAGGCGTCCAAGTCGAGGAACCCGTGGCCGCTGATGTTGGCCAGTATGCACTTCTCTTCTCCCGCCGACTCGGCCCTCTTCGCCTCGTCTATGGCCGCCCTGACCGCGTGGGCGGACTCCCCTGCAATCAACCACCCCTCTGTTTCGAGGAAGGTCTTAGCGGCCTCGAAGACTAGTTCCTCGTCGCTCGGGTATGCTACCGCCCTGACGTACCCCTTGTTCCGGAGAGCACTGATTATGGGGGCTGCCGCATGATACCTCAGGCCATCGGATTTGATAGGGGTCATCGCGGTCTCATGCCCCAGTGTGTACATCATCATCAGCGGCGTATGACCCGCAGTATCCCCGAAATCGTACCTGTACTCTCCCCTGACAAGGTTCGGCGCTGCCTCCGACTGAGCCGCGAGAAATTCGCACTCTCTCTTCTTCTGAAGGACCTCTCCCATGAACGGGAGCGCAACCCCCCCGAAGTTCGAGCCTCCCCCAAGGCAACCTATGACAAGGTCCGGGGAGTCGTCCGCCTTCTCGAACTGTTTGATGCACTCCAACCCGATGATGGACTGGTGGATCAGGACGTGGTTCAGTACTGAACCAAGACAGTAGACCCTGTCAGCTGCGAGGTCCGTGTACTCGAGCCCCTCAGAGACAGCGATACCGAGGGAACCCGGGTGCTTGGAATCGA
>DASPPO010000008.1:0-5980 GCA_035625455.1 Nitrososphaerales archaeon
CCCGTTCAGCCTACTCAGGCCACAGTCACCGGAGTGTCGTCGGCTCAAATCCGACCTGCGGGATACCCCATAGCTAGCCCTACCGTTCATTTCTGACCCGTTCCCCCTTCCTTCGTAATCTGATTCGAGCCGGTCATAACTGGCTCCTGGTGGCCTGCAAGTCGTGTTCCCTGGTCATTAATCGAGGAATGGGTCACGGGAGGGGCTTGTAACGCCACTCGTCGCCAAAAGCATAATGAGGGGCCCGCGGGGGGCGGCGAAGAATGAAGCTCTGGATCCCAATCGCGGTAGGGGCGGTAATCATTATCGCATACACTTTCTTTTACATGATAAGCGCAACTGAGCCGCAGGGGGCCACATCTTTCGACTTGACGAATTCGATTGGTCTGATAGTTGTGCTGGTGGGCGTCGTGGCTGCAGGATTAGTGATAAGAAGGGCTAGCCCGTCGAAGTAGCCACTCCATCCCCAGAAACGCTTAAGAAACTAGAACGACCCACGAGGACACGCACGTTGGATAAGGAATTCCTAGCACTCTCGATCGTCTTCATGTTGCTGGGACTTACGGGGATAGTCCTGTTCAGCAGTCTATTCTACAACGGCTCCATCTTCCCAGTGATGACGCCGTCGATGGACGGTTGTTATTGTGTGATCTCGAGCCCGGAGCCATCGGCCGCCCAGGGCACGTCCAGCATCCTGGTCGCACTGGGAGTGTTGTTCTTCCCCATGGGTCTGATGAAGGGTGGCCTCCCATCCTTTGGCAGGGCTCCCGGTGTTTCTGGACCTGTAAAGCTCCCGAGCGGGAGGGTGGTAACCCCGATCCAGATAGGGAGCGGGAGATACTTCGTTTTCGGGCTCGCGGTGCTCCTTATAGGCCTCGACGCGGTGTTGGTCCCCGGTTACCTCGTCTACAAGAACGCCTACGTCGAGCTGGCGGGAGCCATGTTGTCGGCCGCCGGAGCCATCTCGATGGTCTGGGGCCTCCGTAAGAAGCCGCAGTAGGACCTCGTCGAGGAATCGTTTTATTCCCCGTTTGGACGGGTTCGAAAACCATTGAGCTCCAGGGAGAAGAAGACGAAGGGGAAAAAGAAAGCAGAACCAGCGAAAGTGGCGAAAGCGACGCTGGTGAAACCAACGGGAAAGGCTCCCGAGGCCATGATAACGAGCCGTCACGGCACCGGCGTTGTCACACGTCTAGGGAGGGGATTCTCGATGGCGGAGCTGGCAGGTGCGGGTCTCCCTCGAACTCTCGCTCTCAAATGGGGTCTGCGCCTGGACCTTAGGAGGCGGAGTGTCGTTGAAGACAATGTCTCTTCTCTGAAGAGTTGGACCTCCCACCCTCGGGTGGAAAGGAGGACGGAAGGAGTTGCAAGGGAGGTGGAGGAAGAAATCGAGAAGGTCGGAAAGGAGGTGAAGAAGGGGGCCGTCAAGGTAGAAAAGGAGGCCAAGAAGGTAGAGCGCGAGGCCAAGGAGGAGGCTGTGAAGGCAGAAAAGGTCGTCAAGCGGAAATCGAAGCAAAAGAAGAAAGCGGATAACTAGCTTACTCGGACCCTTCCCTAGCCGCCATGAACAGGTACTGCTGAGCGTAGCCTGCGTACTTTCCGAAGTATGTGCGGGCCTTTGCTGAGATTCGTTCGTAGTCGGAAGGAGACAGCTTTGCCTTCCCCTCGGCCCTGTACCTCCGGGTGAGCGCTGGTCCCAAGAGGGTCGGGTAAGAAGCAGCGAGCACCTTCGCAATCCAGACGTCGATGGGGAACGCCTCGTCCTTTCCACACGAATACAACAGTACACAGTCAGCAACCTTGGGACCGACGCCGAGCAGGAGTTTCTGACCGAGCAGCTCGGTCAAAAGGAGCTCCTTCGATTCAGAATAGCTAAGGCGTTCTAGAGCGCCAAAGTCCATCCTTCCATCGGCAATGGAGGTCGCGACCTTCTTGAGAAAGGGGGCCCGGTAGCCGAGGCCGCAGGCGAGTAGGTCCTTCTCGCTGGCCTTCGCGAGGTCGTCCGGTGAGGGGAACGCGTTTCGCTTTTCTCCTTCGAATTCAATGTATCCTCCGAATCGCGCACACACGGCCGCCACCATCTTCTTTATCCGCGGAATGTTCGCGTTGGTGGCAAGGACGAACGAGGCGAGGCACTCCCAGGTGTCCTGGCCCGCTAAGCGCAAGCCATAGAATCTCTCTATGGCTCGGCTTATAGTCTCGTCTCTTGAGATGGTAGCGAGCACGTGGTCTAGGTCGACATCCAGCCGGAAGTAGCGAGTGACGAATTCGCCGTCGAGAAGGTCTGAGCCCGATGAGCACCTGAGGAGGTCCCCCTCCTGCTTCATCTTCATGATCCCCCCTGTTACCGTACCCCACCACCACTCCCCCCTCCTCTCCCAGCGAAAGAGCTGGCCGCTCTCAAGGGTATAGTCGAGGCTGAAGGCGGAGTCCAGGGAGACTGTGAATTCCATCTGGCCAGAGGCAGGCATAAGGTGTGATAATTGACTGTTGCGCGGGAAAGGAATTTGAGATAGTGGAGGATGGGGCGGAGAAGTGTTCACAGAAGGCTACGCAAAGCGGACCAGGAAATCAAAGAAGCTGTTCGAGAGGGCCAAGAAGGTTTTCGCCGGCGGGGTGAACCACAATGCTAGGTTCTACGAGCCCTACCCAATATTTGTGAGCAGGGCAGAGGCGCAGCACATCTGGGACGAGGACGGCAACAGGTACACGGACTACTGGTTGGGACACATGGCTCACCTACTAGGTCACTCCCCCAGGATGGTGACCACCGCCCTGCGGGAACAGGCTGCCAGAGGCACTCACTATGGAATGGGGAGCAGGATTTCCGTCGAGTTTGGGGAGGAAATCCAGAGGACGGTGCCCTGCGCCGAAGCGATGAGGCTCTGCAACACGGGGGCGGAGGCAACGATGTATCTGGTGAGGCTGGCTCGCGCCTTCACAGGGAAGAGGACGATAATCAAGATGGCGGGGGGGTGGCATGGATTCAACACGGAGCTGAACAAGGGGGTCCACCGGCCGTTTGACAGGACCGAGAGTGCGGGCATCCTCGAGGAGGAACAGGCTCACGTGCGTACTGTCAGCTTCAACGACCTCGAGGCGGTGGAAGCAGAGGTGAAACGCTCAGTCGGGGATACGGCAGCCATCTTCCTCGAACCCGTCCTCGGGGCAGGGGGGTGCATCCCGGCCGATCGAGCCTACATCAGGGGGCTGCGAGAGCTGGCGGACAAGACGGGAGTCATCCTTGCGTTCGACGAGATAATCACCGGTTACAGACTCGCTCTAGGAGGAGCCCAGGAATGGTATGGGGTCAAGCCCGACCTGGCCACACTTGGAAAAACAGCGGGGGGCGGGATGCCCCTCGGCCTCGTCTGCGGCAGGAGGGAGATTCTAGCGCTTGCTGACCCGTCAAACAAGTCGAGGTTCGTGTCGATCGGCGGAGGAACCTTCTCGGAGAATCCGATGACCATGGTCGCAGGCCTGACGACCCTGAGATACCTGCGCAGCCACGCCGGCCAAATCTATCCGGCGCTTAACAGGAAGGGGGATGCCCTAAGGAAGAAGATTGATGTTGAATTTGGGGAACAGCGGGTAGAAGCTCACACGACAGGGCTGGGGTCCCTCTTCCTGACTCACTTTGGGTCGGCTCCTAAGAATGCGGAAGATGCCGCAGGCGAGGACAGACGGACCAAGGTGGAGTACGGCCTCCATCTTATTTCGCAGGGCATTTTCGTCCTTCCGGGTCATCCCTGCGGGCTCTCGACCCGTCACACAGAGAAGGACCTAGACCATTTGGTAAATGCAAGCGGCAGCTTCGCCTCGCACCTCGACAAGGTGCAGACTTGAAGCGAGCCCGCATTAGTTTTGGGCAACTCCCGTCCGAAACAGTTCCAGTGCTGTCCCGGGCTATCTTGGCAAGATCGACAGTGAAGAGGTCTCTGAACTCTCAACTGAGGTCGATAAGGACGAGACGTTGCTAGACAGAATATCCGCGCCCGGAAGACTGGACTTGACGGATCGGAGAGGCTGGACATCGAACGGACATTCGAATGGCACTGCCTGACGCAGAAGCGGTCGGCGACTCTAAAGTTGAATCGGAGTACAAAAATGTGTGCTGGGTCAGACTACTTGATTGTCTTCCCCAGCCTCGCGTCTGCTTCGGACCAGTTCACGACGTTCCACCATGCTTCGCCGTATTTCGCCTTATCGTTGAGATATTGGAGATAAAACGCGTGTTCCCAGCCGTCTGAACACAGAACGACCTCCGATTGTGCTATGTGGTTCAGGTTGTGCTTCTCTATCTGCGATATGATGAGTTGGTCGCTCGTGGGCTCGTAGATCAACATCGCCCAGCCGCTACCCTCGATTGTCTTGAAGGCTTCAGAGAACTGTGCCTTGAATTTGTCGAAACCTCCGAAATCCTGGTTGATTCTGTCGGCCAGCTTGCCCCCAGGGGTACCGCCTCCCTTACCTGGGGGAGCCATGTTTGGCCAGAACAAGGAGTGAAGTATGTGACCGTCGGCGTTGAAGCTGAAGTCTCTGATGACTGCCCTAACATCGATTTGCATCTCTCCTTTCCGCGCCTTGTCCAGCTTGTCCATGGCAGCATTGGCTCCTGTGACGTAGGCTTGATGGTGCTTGTCGTGGTGCAACGTCATTATCTGCTTCGATATGTGTGGTTCGAGAGCTTCGTACGCGTATGGCAGGGGTGGAAGTGTGTACGTTTTAGCCATTGGGCGCCTCGTTGGGTCTCCTCGTAAAAAGTTGTTGTTGCCCTACACCGTTATGGAGGTCTTCGCCTTTTTCGCCTTTTCCCAATCATCCAAGAAACGTTTGAGGCCTGAATCCGTCAGTGGGTGCTGCATCATCTTCTCCATGATTTCGGGGGGCATTGTCGCGATGTCTGCCCCCGCCTTCGCCGCCTCGAGGACGTGCTGCGGGTGCCTGATGCTCCCCACGAGGACCTCTGCTTCCAGGCTGTAGTTGTCCCTGATCTTTACAAGGTCCTCCACAAGTTCCATCCCGCGCTGGCCGATGTCGTCCAGCCGGCCGATGAAGGGGCTGATGAAAGACGCCCCTGCCTTCGCGGCGAGCAGCCCCTGGTTGGCGGAGAAGACGAGTGTCATGTTGACCCGAATCCCCGCCCCGCTGACCGTCTTGGTCGCCCTGAGCCCCTCTGGGATTATGGGAATCTTGACAACGACGTTGGGGGCGATGGAGGAGAGGTGCTTCGCCTCGGCGACCATACCATCGAAGTTCGTCGAGACGACCTCCGCGCTAACGTCCCCCTTCACTTCCCTGCAGATGGCGGCGATGATATCCTCGAACTCCCCCGGCTCCTTGGCCACTAGCGTCGGGTTGGTGGTGACCCCGTCCACGATGCCCATCTGATTCAGTTTCTTGATCTGGGAAAGGTTGGCGGTGTCGAGGAAGAGCTTCATTCAACTTCAGACTTCGGCACTTTGATATTAAAGCCTATTTTGAATGGACCAGGCCGGAAGCGGCCTGCTCGATGCTGGCAGCGGTCAGGCCGTACTTCTTCAGGAGCTCCCCCGGGTCCCCACTTTCGCCGAAGGTGTCCATCACGCCGACGCGCTTCATCGGTGCAGGGTGCCCTTCTCCGAGGACCTCCGCGACCGAAGAGCCCATTCCGCCGAGGATGTTGTGTTCCTCCGCCGTCACGACTCTGCCGCACTTCTGGGCGAACCTCAAGATCGTGCCCGAGTCGATGGGCTTGACGGTGTGCGTGTCCACCACTGAGGCGGAAATCCCCCCTGCCTTCAGTGACTCGGCCGCCTTCAGCGCTTCAGGGACCATTATGCCGCAGGCGAAGACCACTACGTCGCTTCCGTCCCGAAGGACGTTGGCCTCTCCGAACTTGTATTCGAACCCCCCATCATAGACAACTGGAGTCGCAGACCTCGTGAGCCTTACGTAGAATGGCCCAGGAATGGACGCGATAGCCTTGACGATTCCCTTG
>DASPPO010000009.1:0-6210 GCA_035625455.1 Nitrososphaerales archaeon
CATTAGACAGACGAAGCCCTCCAAGCTCCTCGTCCCCCACTTCGGGGGAAGGGAGGACGTCGATTGGGTCTTCGACAGGACGACCGAGCTGGTCCAGAAGTGGGTCGAGGACGTGAAGGGGCTCTGGAGAAAAGGTGCGTCCCTGGATGAAGCGACCGAGGTCATGCTGGGAGAGGTTTCAAGGGACGCCGGAACCCCCGACCTACCCCCCTACGTCCAAGTATCGGTCAGGACTTCTGTGATGGGCATAATTCATTATTTGGAGAAGAGCGCCTGAGGGGGTAAGGGCCGGACCTTTCAAGCCAGGATGAACAAACCACCGATGAGGAATAGCGAAGCTCCCGGTGTTTCCCTACGTGAAGGATGCGTGCAGGAAGAATTTTTGAACACCATGCTATACTCTTAGTGGTCTGTGCCACTAGTCTATGCCTGCATAGCTCCACACGGAGGGGAAATCGTCCCCGCTCTCGCCGGGAAGAAAATGAAGCTCTTCTCCCCGACCAGGAAGGGGATGAGAGCGCTTGCCGTGGGAATGAACAATGCGGGACCAGAAACAATCGTGCTTGCGAGCCCTCACAACCTGAGGCTCAACAACCACATAGGAGTCGTCACCGCCGAGAACTCCTCGGGGAGGACAGCCGAAGGGCGAAGGGAGATCGGACTTCGGGCCAAATGTGACGTCGAGTTCGCAACGAAGCTGGTAGAGGCGGGGGAAGCGGATGGGCTCCCTGTCGTCGCAGCGAACTACGGCGTCTCTGACGGGCCCCTTTCTGACATGGCCATGGACTGGGGGACAATGATACCGTTGTGGTTCTTTCTCAGGGGTGCAAGTGTGAAGCGCAGGATCGTGATAGTTTCCCCTTCGAGGGAGATACCCCTTGCCCAGAACGTTGAGTTCGGCAGGGTAATGGCAGAGACTGCAGAGGGGGAGAAGAAGAGAGTTGCCTTCGTCGCGAGCGCGGACCAGGCCCACAGGCACCAGGAGAGCGGGCCCTACGGGTTCGACAGGCGAGCGGCGGTGTACGACAAGCAGGTGGTGGACCTCATCCGCCACAACGAGCTTGAAGAGATATTGAAAATGTCGCCCAGTTTCGTTGAAGGTGCGAGGCCGGACAGCCTCTGGCAGATGGCTATGCTTGTGGGGGCTCTGTCGGTCGTTCCGATGAAGGCCGAGCTTGTATCATATCAGGTCCCCACATACTACGGGATGCTCTGCGCAAGCTACCTACCCATCAGGGGGTAGCAGGGGTGATGCCGCCGGCATCCTGTTATTCACTTGATGAACTGTCGGATCTCTGAGAGTCTCCGCACCCTTGGACAGTCAGGATGCCAGTCGGAGGCGTCACGGTCGATAAGAATCCCCTCCATGCCCGCGTTCCTGGCCCCTACGACGTCGGCCTCGTACAGGTCACCGACATGGATCGCTTCTGAAGCCTCGACCCCAGCCTCTCTAAGGGCGATTCTGAAGATTTCAGGGTGTGGTTTTGTGTACCCCACCACACCAGATATCACGATGGTGCCAAGATATCTCGTAAGCCCCAAAGCATCCACAACCCTGACGGTATCAGCAGGGGCGTTTGAAATCAGGCCCAGCGTGTATCCGTCTCCCCAGAGCCTATCGAGGACGGGCTCCACGTCGGGGTACAGTTCGAGGGGAATCTCGGTTTCGAGCTCGGCCCACCTACTCCGTACGAGCTTCGAGACTCTGTGGGCTTCCGTCTCGCTCTCTCCAGGGAAGAGCGCGGCGAACACCTTCTGGTCAAGGTCCCTGTAGGCTTCCGCGGTCTCCTCCTCGTTCAAGACCCTGGCGGAGTAGTGCCGAACCCACCAGGACTCCGCCTTCATGTACGCGGAGCGTATCCGTTCGAGGTCGGCGTCCCTGCCCGCCTCCCGGAGTACCTTCCGGAAGATCCTGTCACGTCGCATGACCAGGAGTGTGCCACCAAGATCAAAGAACACGGCCCTCGTCTTCAATTTCTCGATCGAAGCTCCGACGGTACTGGTACGCTTGACAAGTGGGAAGACTCAGGCATGGAACCCTGGGATGAATGGAGTCACGAGCATGCTGAACAGCAGTAAAGCGAAGACGACCGCAGTAATAAGAACGTAGAGTCTGTCTTTCTCGGCGGCAAAGAGGAAGACGGAGATTACCACCCTCGAAACCGGAGTCGCAATCAGCACTATCACCCCGAGCTCAATCCACGAGATTGCCGAGAAGGTGACGAGGCCGTTCGCCAGGCCGCCGAGGCTCACGTCTATGCTATCGTGTGGCACTGCATTCGGGTTGTATGCTAGCATCCCGGAGACATCAGAGAGCCCGTTGGTGGCTGCCAAGCCGGCTATCCCTAGGAGGATTATGGTACCCGAGAGTATCACGCCGTACCTCAGGACTTTGCCTATCACCACGTTCATCGATTCTGGGTTTTTCCAGTTCATACCGACACCCCCAAAGCGCTCAGAATCATTTCGATGGCGGCAACCGCGAGAACGAGAGCGAAGAACTTCCTGACGGTGGTGTTCCGCGAACGGAGCAGAATCCGGGCTCCGATCGCCGCGCCAATCAGGATTCCAAGGGCTACCGGAGCCACGATGACCGGGTCGACGTCTCCCCTCGCGAAGTAAATCCCGGCGCTTGCCGCGGCTGTCACTCCTATCATGAAGTTGGACGTGGTCGTTGATACCTTCATTGGGAGTTTCATGGCAAGGTCCATGGAGAGGACCTTGAAGGCACCGCCTCCAATTCCAAGCAGACCCGAAAGGACCCCCGCGACGGCCGTGCCCGCCAGCCCCTCAATGGGACGGGTCGAGTTGTAATTGACCACCCTCCCGTCGGACTCGGTGTAAGAACCCGCAAGACCGAGGCGTTTCGACACCCCTCTGAGTTCAGGGGACTTCGGGATGTCCTCCCCGATTTTCATCACCATCGGCACCAGGGAGATTAGCAGAATGCTTCCGAAGATCGTTTCAAGGGCCGCGGAGTTCGTATAGGCGGCTACCGCAGCCCCCGTAATGGCCCCGCTGGTACTCGCAAGCTCGAGGAACATCCCAACCCTGAGATTGGTCACCTTGTCCCTTACGTAGGTCGAAGCAGAACCGCTGGAAGTACCGATAATGGCCACTATGCTGGCCCCGATGGCGAAGTGTATGTCGACCCCCAACAGGATGGTAAGAACCGGGATCACCACGATCCCGCCGCCGAGTCCTACGATTGACCCGAACACCCCAGCAAAAATCGAGACGAAGAACATCAGAATGACGAACTCCAGGACGAACAAACGAATCCGCTCGTCCTTCAGTCCATACTTAGATGTTGTCCGTTGCAAAACAGAGAGTGACGGCCGTCTCTATGCGTGGATCAGTGGGGCCTGCAGCGGACGCCTCTCCAAACCATAACCGTCCACCTTGTCCACGTTCAGCCCTCCCCTCCTGCACCTGTTCCTCACCACCCGGAACATCCCCCAGGCCCCGAGAGCCATCATGCCCCCAGTGACGTACTTCGTGAAGGGGTTGTGCTCGAATGAGGCGGTCGTGGCGTCTCTGGTGGCGATCTTCAGCAGATGCTTGTAGGATGCGTAATAGACGGCGAGCTGGGACGGATTCAGCTTCACCGATGAGAAGTCCATGCTCTTCAGCAGCCCCAGGGGAACGTTCTGCATCGGGATTATGGTGAACTCGAAGGGCCTGCCGTTTTCGGTGGTGGAGTTGCTCAACCGGTTGATGAGGGCCACTGTCTCCCAGTTGTCCTCTGGTGTCTCCCCGGCCTGCCCAACCTGAACTGTGAACGCCGGTCGCCAGTAGTAGGTGTTCAGAACGTAGGTCCCCCTCCAGACTATGTCCGCCCAGCTCCCGTCCGGGCCAACTTTCAGCGGGAGCGTCTTGTTCGGCATGTGCTCGGACGCGAGCCTGTCACTCCCTGTCTCCACCCCTATCTGGAGGCCTATCCAGTTGTTGGGGCCGGCTCGCATTATTCGGGACAGGTTGCGGATAAAATCCGGATATGCCGCAGGTATCGAAATCCTGCCGTGGGTCGGGTTCGACCGATGTATGCCGCGGGTCGCCATCACCTCCGAGAACAGGTTCGTGATCGCCTCCTCGTTCGGGACGAAGTTCCTACCGTGCTCGTAAGCAAAGATCTCGTCGCTATGTAGCCACCCGGTGTCCATCCCCGCTCTGACGTTCACTTCGAGCTCCTTCCTCACCTTCTCTGGGGGGTAGTAGCGGAGTGGTCTGAGGGTGACCTCACAGAAGTCGCAGCCAATCCCGCACCCTCGCATCACCTCCACCATCCCCTTCACGGAGGGACCCACTATTTCCGGGATGTCCTCGAGCCTGGGGAACTGCTTCGAGAACTGGTAGCGGCTGATGAACTTCGCGCTTGACTTCCACTCCTTGTGGAAGGACTCGTCGAAGGTCTGGAACCCTCGGAAGAACTCCGTGTTTTCCCCCCCGTCCTCGACGATGTACCTGAAGAGGTCACCGATGATATCGTCAGCCTCCCCCTGATATGCGTAGTCGATGTGGTTCTTCTCCAGCTCTTCGGGACGGACCGTGAGCTCCCAGACGCCAGGGCCGCCCACCACGAGCTTGGCCTTCTTCCCTGCCCTCGCACGGTTGATTCTTGCCAGCAGGGACCCGAACTCCTTGTAGACGTAGGCAGGGCCAGGAGAGTCGAAGAAGACCGCATAAGACATGGTAAGCGGGCCCAGACCTAGGGGGTCCATAGTGGACACACCGATAATCTCGGTATCATCGTCCACGAAGTCTGCCACGTGGTCTTCGTGGGCGACAACCACGTCCTCCCTCTTGTGGGACTTCAGGACGCACGCCTCGAGCTTTCTGGTGGCGTAGGGGGCAATGACGGCCCTGCCGTCTTGGGATGGGGGAGGAGGGCCCTTCAAAAAATTGTAGATTCTTTCTGGCAGGATACTTGTGGGAGCACTCGCGAGAAAATCCAGTAGAGGGACGCTCCTATAGTTCCGGGCTAAGGTGGTGTCTGAGACTAAAACGAACCTTGCCATGTCAGAGGGCTTTCATTCGGAGCTGGTGCCTTAAAAGATTCTCCAAACCCGGGGAGGTGCCTTCAGGTGAAAGGCGGCAAGCCTATGATCCTCTAGCAATCTGGTCCAGTGAGCGGTTAGTGGCGGCGGAGAGGCCGTAGTCTTTCGCATCGTATCGGGCAACGCAGAGCTCGTCCTTGTGCTTGATGAGGAGCCACGCTTCCCTCGCTCCGCCAAGACCCTTGGTCCGGACCAGCGCGAAGGAGCCCCTGAGCTTCTTCCCGTACAGGGTGAACTTCAGGTTCCCGTCGCGTAGGCCTGCCTCGGCCGTCTCAGCGGCCTCCTCCCTGCCCTTCACCAGCTCCCGGACGCCTTTGCGGATCTCGACCTCGGGAGTGTAGGTCCCTTCATCCCATATCATGACTGTCCCGGCGCCATAGTTCCCGCTCTCTATCGTGCCTTCGAACTTCCGGTACGCCAGGTCATGAGGCCCGGTCGGCATGGCGAGCCTCTTCACCGTCGGGTCGAGGGTGGGACCCTTCGGAATCGACCAAGAGGGCATGACTCCGGCTATTTCGAGTCTGAAGTCATAGTGGAGCGCGGTAGCCAGGTGCTTCTGGACCACGTAGGCGAAGAAACCTCCCAAATCGAACGTACAGAAGGTAGTGGGGCTGGAAAAACGTTGCCTGTGCCTGAAGGCGGGAGCCGTCCCTTGCGGGCTCGGGAGCGGGAAGAAGTCGAAACCCATCCCAGCTAGAGCCAGCGTCTGACCTTGGCCGCGTATGAATCGAAGTCGGTTCTGAATAGCCCTCGCAGATACCTCTCCTCCCGTGGAATTTGCAGTCTGTCCAAAAGCACTACCACCGCCAATAGCATGATCAACAGGTACGCCGAATCGAAGATGAACTACAGGCCCAAGTACATCAGGACAAAAGAGAGGTAGATCGGGTTGCGAGAGAAGCCGTAGGGCCCGTCGGTCACCAAAGACGAGGTACGGGTCCATGGGATAAGCGCTGTCATGTGGTGCCGAAAGGCAGCCCAGGCCCATGCGAAAAGTGCCGCTCCCAGGATGAGAGGGAGACAGCCAACCGCCCGAATCACAATTCCCGGCCAGATCCGATCAGGCCGAGCAGGAAGACGGCTGCCACAGACACGAACCCTCCCGCGGCGTCAGGAGACTTCCTGCGCAACGGACCTCTTGGAGTAACGAGTG
>DASPPO010000010.1:0-14529 GCA_035625455.1 Nitrososphaerales archaeon
ATGCATGTCATGCAACCCAGCCCTACAAGGACGAAACCGAGCTTGTCCAGGTACGGAAGCAGCCCCGAGTTCTGCAGGTAGTCCGTGACGACCGTAGAACCGGGAGAGAGGCTGGGCTTTACCCATGGTTTAATCATCAGCCCAGCTTCTACAGCGCGCTTCGCTACTAGGCCGGCACCGACCATCACCGTAGGATTGGAGGTGTTGGTGCAGCTCGTGATTGCCGCGATCACCACCGACCCATCCCCCAGCCCCGCGTGGATCGGACCGTCTTCTTCGAGCATGAGTTGGCTCCTGGTTGATACCGACGAACCCGGATTCGACCCCTGGGTTCTTCCTTGGCTGAGCATTGAGCGTGCGAAGGCGGGGACGGAAACCAAGGTGTGCCTCTCCTCTGGGTTCCTTGGGCCCGCGATGGAAGGTTCGATCCTGTCAAGCTCGATGTGGATGACTTCCGAATAACGTGGCTCGACGTCGGATACGAAGAACCCGCACCTCCTCGCATATGTCGAGACCATTTCGATGTGCGCCTTCGGCCTGGCCGTGCCGGCGAGGTAGGCGAGTGTGGCTTCGTCGACCGGGAAGAAGCCAGCCGTCGCGCCGTACTCCGGGGACATGTTTCCGATCGTCGCCCTGTCGGGAACAGAGAGCTGACCGTAGCCCTCGCCGAAGTATTCGACGAAAGCCCCCACCACGTTCTTCTCCCTGAGTCTCTCGGTGACAGCGAGCACCAGGTCCGTCGGGGTGACCCCTTCGCGTAGGGTCCCCGTGAACTTCACACCGAAGACCTTGGGTATGGGCATGTGATACGGCTCCCCGAGCATGACAGCCTCTGCCTCTATGCCGCCGACCCCCCACCCCAATACACCGAGACCGTTGACCATCGTTGTATGCGAGTCTGTCCCGACAAGAGTGTCAGGAAAGGCTTCCCCGTCTCTAGCGGTGACCACCTGCGACAGATACTCCAGGTTGAACTGGTGACAGATCCCCTTGCCAGGAGGAAAGACTCGCATCCCTCTGAAGGCGGACTGGGCCCACTTTAGGAGGGAATAGCGCTCCGAGTTCCGCTCGTACTCTTTCTCTAGGTTCACCGAGAACGCCCTGTCGTTCCCCCAGGCGTCAACTTGAATCGAATGGTCGATCACGAGATCGACCGGGACCTTCGAGTTGATCACAGACGTCTCCAGACCCTTCTTTCTCGCGGCGTCTCTCATGGCAGCCAGATCGACAATCAGGGGAACACCCGTGTAATCCTGCAGCAAGACCCTCTGCGGCATGAAGGGGGTCTCAGAGTCTATGGTCTTCGGCCACCGGGCAAGGGCGTGGGCAGCCTCGAGCGCCCCTGGGACCCGCCCTGAGTGACGGACGGCATTCTCCAGGAGGACCCGAATGGAGTAGGGGAGCGTCTCCACGTCGTATCCCCTGTCCTTCAACTTCAGGACGTTGTAGGCCGTGGCCTTCCCGGAAGGAGTTTCAACGGTCTCCCTTGTGCTGTCAAATCCTTCAAGAGCCATGAACGACAGGACCCCAGCCGAGGCCGCCGATATTTGAAGATAGATTCCCGCTAGTCGGGTTCGTGGCCGAATCCCTCGGCCTCTGGGGGCACGCCCTCCACCCTCTTCCCGCGGAGAAGCGATGGAACTATGGCCGCAGTGTTGATTGTGGTTAGGACAAGGAAGAGATTGTCCAGGGCTCCGGAGAATCTTGGCGCATTGGCGGCAATGGTGTTGAGGCTGCCCTCGGAAGTGATGATCTGAGTTATCTGCCCGTAGGGGAGATAGAACGTCAGGACAAGGATGACGATGTTGAAGCTTAGGACAAAGCCGATATTGAAGAAGGTAGCCCTGAGCCCTGATGCAACCCCTCTGCGATGAACCGGGACCGACCCCATGGCCGAACTCATGTTAGGCGAATTGAAGAGTCCCATCCCGGCTCCTCCAAGCACCAGGAAGACCAGGAGCGTCGGGTATGGTGTGCCCGGAGCAAGGGTCGACATCGCGAGGAGGGAGACGCTGAACACAGAAAGCCCGGCGGTCGCGAAGGGTCGCGCACCGTATCTGTCGGAGAGCCTCCCGCTCAGAGGCGCGAGGAAGAGCATCGCCAGGTCGAATGGGACGATGGATATGCCGGCCTGCAGTGGGCTGAAGCCTTTTACGAGCTGGAGGTACAGGCTGATCAGAAGCAGGAATGCCCCCCACGCCATGGAGTTGATCATCTGAGCCGTCACGGCACCCGTGAACTCCCGAATGCGGAGCAGGCTGAGGTCGAGTAGCGGGGCAGCACGCCTCCGCTCGATCCAGACGAACACGAAGAGGCTGGCCGCGGACGCGAATCCGAGCGAGGCCGTCAAGACTGACTCTCCAATCCCGTAGGCTGCGGTTGTGAGGGAGAGCAGAAGCGATGTGATGAACCCTGTGAAAGTGAGAAAGCCCGGCCAGTCCATGGGCGATCTTCGCTCGGGTTGATTCTGCTCGTGTAGCCGAATGTGAGCCCAGAGCGTCCCAAAAATGCCGACTGGTATGTTCACGTAGAAGAGGAACCTCCAGTCGAGGACGGCAAGGATGAGCCCGCTGAGGGTCAGGCCGAACATGGAACCAGCCCTGAAGGCCACTGAGTTGATTCCAAGAGCGGTCCCCAGCTCTCCCCTCGGGAAAGCGTCTGTGATTATGGCCGCACTATTGGAAAATAGTGCCGCGGATCCCAGGCCCTGGAAAATCCTCGATGCTATGAAAAAGTTGGGGGAGGGGGACAGTGAGGTGAGCAAAGATCCTACGGTGAAGACTGCGAAGCCGACGTTGTACACCTTCACTCGACCGTACATGTCGCTGACCCTGCCAAGGAAGAGGAGTGCGACAGTGCTCCCTATGGTGTAGGCCTGCGTGAACCAGATGGCCTGCTCGGCGTCGGCTCTGAGGGATGCGGCCACGGTGGGGAGCCCGATTACGACAATCCTGCTGTCGAGGCCTGACATCAGCACTCCGACTGTCGTCACGGTCAAAACTGTCCACTTGTACTGCAAGAACACAAACCCCCCGGCTGGCCGATTCTACGCGCATCCCAGACAGAGCCGTGTTAAGCGTTGCCTGGTCGGCAAGATTCAATACCGGCGTCAAGATTGGGCAATTAATTGGACGGAGCCAGGCTGAACCACCTCTCAAAGGAGAAGAGCCCATACCTTCTGGAGCACGCGACGAATCCAGTGGACTGGTACCCCTGGGGGAAGGAGGCGTTTTCAAAGGCGAAAAACGACAACAAGCCGATATTCCTCAGCATAGGATATTCGACCTGCCACTGGTGCCATCAGTTAGCCAGGGAGTCGTTCGAAGACCCCAAGACTGCCGCCTTCATCAACAAGAACTTCATCCCGATCAAGGTCGACAGGGAGGAAAGGCCCGAGGTCGACGCATACTACATGGGCGCCGTGCAGGCGATGACCGGTGGGGGAGGATGGCCTCTTAGCGTCTTCCTCACGCCTGACCTGAAGCCGTTCTACGGCGGCACCTACTTCCCACCAGAGCCCAGGTATGGGATGCCGAGCTTCATGCAGGTCCTCGAGTTCGTCTCCAACCTGTGGAAGGAGAAGCGGGACGAGGTCATGTCGAACACTCGGCAGATAGTCAAGGCGCTCGCCCCTCCAGCGTCCAAGGAAGAGGGGGAGCTGGGGAAGGAGGTCCTGGACGAGGGGTACTCGACCCTGGTTTCGTCCTTCGATGCAGAGCATGGCGGCTTTGGGGGGGCACCCAAATTCCCCCTGCCTGGCACGCTGGGGTTCCTATTGAGGTATCAGCGTCGAACCGGGAAGGAGCTCGCCCTCAGGGCCGTCCTGAAGACCTTAGACGAAGTGATGGCCGGAGGCATACGGGACCACGTCGGAGGAGGCTTCCACAGGTACTCGACAGACAGGGTATGGCTTGTGCCTCACTTCGAGAAGATGCTCTATGATAATGCGCTGCTGGCGAGGACATACGCCGAGGCGTACCAGGTCACCCGAAAGGAGGAGTACGCCTGCGTTGTCAGGGAGACGCTGGCCTGGATTCGGACAGAGATGAAGGATGGTCGCGGGGGGTTCTATTCAGCCCAGGACGCGGATACACCCGAGGGGGAGGGGGTGTACTACACATGGACCCCGGAAGAGGTGGAGAAAGCGGCTGGGAAGACGGCGGGCGCCAGTTTCTGTCGCCTGTACGGGATCACCATGACCGGGAACTTTGAGGGGAGGACCATTCTGCACCTCGGGGTAGGCTTCCAGCCAACAACGGCCGAAAGGGGGGACATGGGGAGAATCAAGGACACCCTCTACAGGGAGAGGTCCCTTCGCACTAGGCCCGCCACGGACATCAAGATCCTGACCTCCTGGAATGGGCTGGCCATATCTTCTCTCGCCTTTGCTAGCATCGTCCTGGGTGAGCCGGGATTAGCGGAGGACGCAGCGGGAGCCGCCAGGTTCGTTCTGGACGAGATGAGCGCTGAAGGGAGGCTGCTAAGGAGGTACGCAGGAGGGGAGGCGGCGCTGGAGGGTACCTTGGAGGACTACGCCTTCTTCGTCCAAGGACTGCTCGACCTCTTCGAGGCCACCTCCGAACCGAGATGGCTCGAAGATGCAATCAGGCTGACGAAAGTGATGCTCGACGACTACGAAGACGGCGAAGGTGGAGGGTTCTACCTCACAATCTCGGCTGACCCTGTTCGGCTCAAGGAGAGCTACGACGGCCCGACGCCGTCAGGAAACTCGGTCGCCACTCTCAATCTGATCCGTCTGGGGGAACTCACGGGAGACCCAAGATACAGAGAATCCGCGGTGAGGACGCTGAAGGCGTTCGCCGGCCAAGTCCAGGGTCAGCCCTCGGCCCACGTGGTGATGCTCGAAGGACTAGACCTGGTCCTCAACGGCGCAAGGGAGATCGTGATTAGCGCCCCCACCGAGGAAGCTGCCGGAGAGTTGAGGGCGGAAGTCTACCGGACGTTCATACCCGACAAGGTCGTGCTTGCCGTGACTCCAGATAACTACGAACGGCTGTCAAGAGTGAGCGCTCTGCTCGAAGGGCGAAAGCCCCGGTCCAGGGCGAGGGCGTTCGTCTGCAAGAGCTTCGTGTGCGAGCTCCCGGCCGTCTCTGTCGAGGCGCTCCGCAGGCAGCTTGACGGATGAAGGGGCTACTGTTTTAACGCCCCGCGGGAGGGCGCGGGTTCGGCGCCAGAAATGTGGGAAATCAGAGGGCTCTTCGGCAACGAATACGCCATGGAGCAGGCAATCGAGGAGCTCAAGAAGCACCAGGGGTACCAGTGGCTGGTCTTAGACAGGAGAAACATCTCGATAAGGTTCGAAAGGCGGGACGCTGAGACCGAGGAACTCGTAAAGCGGACCCTGGAGATTTTTCACGGCTTCACCGAGCACGAAGGTCCCCTTGGGGAGTACGACCGTCAGCGCCGAGAGGCGCGTGAGAAGAAGATCAAGGACGAGGAGAAGAAAGGCGCCGGGAAAAAGAAGACGTAGGTCAACCAGCGTAGGCAGAATAGACGCTCGGATAATCCGATATGAGGGCCAGGTTCAGGGCGAGGACGTTGACGTAGGGATCGCCTGCCAGCAACAGGGTGTACTCTACGTGGGCGTTCACAATGTCAGTGAGCGCCCCGGTTGGTATGCCAGTGGCGTTGTGGATGCGCGGTATCTGGGCCAGGGCGTCCTCGAGCGGTATGTCCGGATCGACCCCAGAGGCAGAGGCGTTGAGGGGGTTGCTCTCGTTTCTCGCGTGGAAGAAGACCGGGAGCGTAAACCCGTTGTCTATGTAGTACGAGCCGATGGTCCTGTTGCCGAGCTGAACAAGGCTGCCGTTCGCCTGGTATGGGAAAGCCACCTGCGCTACGCCCGTTACAACCAGGGGGAATAACAGCCCGCAGACTATCATGGACAGTATTGCGATTGCCACAACGGGTCGGTAGACACTCCCCTTCTTTGGTTCTGAGGACAAACCACCTGGCCTCCTAGAGCGCTCCTATCAGCAGGTCGATCAGCTTAATCCCGACGAAGGGGACGATGACCCCACCGACCCCATACACAAGGACATTCTTGATGAACAGCGTCATCGTGTCGGAGGGCTTGAATGCGACCCCTTTCATTGCAAGCGGAATGAGCAGGGGAATTATGACGGCGTTGAAGATGAGCGCAGAAAGAACAGCCGTACGGAGGCCAAGCCCAAGTATGTTCAGCGACTGAAGCGCCGGGATGGTCGCAGCGAACATTACGGGGAGGATGGCGAAGTACTTTGCTACGTCGTTCGATATGCTGAACGCCGTGACCGCTCCCCTGGTCATGAGGAGCTGCTTCCCGAGGAGCACGACGTCGATTATCTTGGCGGGGTTCGATTCGAGGTCTACCATGTTTGCTGCCTCCTTTGCGGCCTCCGTCCCGGAGTTCATGGCGAGCCCGACGTCTGCCACCGCAAGCGCCGGCGCGTCGTTCGTCCCGTCTCCAATCATTGAGACAATCCTAGTCTGGGCCTGCTCCTTCAGGACGATCCGGTACTTGTCCTCCGGCTTTGCCTGGGGGACGAACTCCTCGATTCCCACCTCGGCAGCGATGCTCTTAGCAGTCAATGGCTGGTCCCCGGTAATCATCACGGGTCTGATTCCCATGGCCCTGACCGCCTGTATCTTCTCCTTCGTCCCTACCTTCAGGATATCCTTCAGCCTTATCACGCCTATCACCCTGTGGTCGCGAGCCACCGCCATCGGCGTGTCACCCTGGGCCGAGATGCCTTCAACCGTCTTCGAGAATCCATCTGGGATGCTGAATCCCGCCCTGACCATCGAGTCTGGCGCTCCTTTGATGATTTCCGTCTCGTCTGGCGACAGGCGCATCCCCCTCTCGCTCTCCTCCTCGAGGAAGAATTTCCTGCGCACCCTGGCGCGCCCCCCCTTCGGCAGGATGAAGCTGGATCCGCGTCGGAGCATCACCCCGCTCGTCCGGGTGTTAGCCGAGAATTCGTAGATTTCTGAAAGGCTCAGAGCGTTCAACTCCCTCGGGACGTACCCTCTTTCGTAGGCGAGCCTGATCACGCTCCGCCCCTCCGGTGTGTCGTCATACCAGGACGAGAGGAACGCGGACTCCCCCAATTCTCTCTCCGTGTGCTCTTCGAATGGGATTAGCTCAACTGCCTGCCTGTTGCCGACCGTGATCGTACCCGTCTTGTCCAGAAGGATGACGTCCGTGTCCCCGGCCGTCTCGATCGCCTTACCGGACTTCGCGACCACCTTCCTTTCATACAATCGCGTGATTCCTGACAGCCCGATGGCAGGGAGCAAAGCACCTATGGTGGTTGGGAGAAGGCACACGTAGAGAGCAATCAGGACCGAGAGGTCTGCACCGAGGCCGAGCGTGACAGAAAGGCCCAGCATGGCAGCGATCAGGATTGTGAATATGGCCGACAGACCGAAGAGGACCATGGTGATCGCCACTTCGTTCGGGGTCTTCGGCCGCTTCGAAGCCTCCACCATCCGGACCATCTGGTCCAGGTAACTCTCCCCTGGGTTCACTACTATGCGGGCGGTCATGGTGTCGCTCACCACCTTCGATCCCCCGATCAGGCTGTCCCCTGGGGCTTTCCTTACGGAGGCGGACTCCCCCGTGACGAGCGACTCGTCGACCATCGCGATTCCTTCGAGCACCTCGGCGTCGACGGGGATGACGTCGTTCTTCTCCAGAAGAATCAGGTCCCCTTTGACCAGCTGCTTTGAAGTCCAGAGAACGACGCGCCTCTCCCACCCTTCGGTGATCACTTTCTTGCAGGGCACCTCCGTCTCGAGTTGCTTCAGGCTGCTGGCTGTGTTCTTCGCCTGCTGCTCCGCCAGAGAATCCGAGAGAGTGCTAAACCACACGGTGATGAGGAGGATCGCCGCGACCTCGACGTAGAACACGCGCTCGGAGGGGCTGGCCACCCCTGCGAAGGCGTAGGGGTCGACGGCCATGGCGGCAACGATGAAGAATGTGATCTCCACAATGAGCATCACGGGGTTCGCAAGCAGCGACGCGGGGCTCAACCTGACTACGGAGTCGAGCAGCGTCCTCCGGCTGAGGAGGGAAGGCCTTCTAGGGAGTCTAACCCGCCCTAACACCCTGCTCACGCCCTGGTCCTGTCTATCCAAAGAAGTTCACCATGCCCTGGAAGAGGGCCAGAAGAGGGCCGAGGATCAGAAATGGGAAGAAGGTGAGTACGACGAGGAGCAGTATGGCTCCGATCAGGACTACAGAGAAGGTGTTACTGTCGGTCTTCAGGCTCACTTCGCTGCTTCTCTTGCGTCCGATCATGGACCCCGAAAGGGCGAGCAGAATCGCGATTGGACCATAGCGCCCGACGAAGATGACGACGGCTGTCGCGACGTTGAAGAAAGGTGTGTTGGCTGCTGTTCCCAGGAAGTCAGACCCGTTGTTGGCGGCCGAGCTCGTGAACTCGTAGAGGATTTGCGTGAAGCCTACGGAGCTGGGGAGGGAACTGAAGCCTGGAATGGCGCTAACGGCGTTGGTGGCATAGGCGAGTACCGTTGGGATCAGGATGATGATTGGATGAATGAGGAAGGCTACCATGACCAACTTTACGTCTCTGGCGTTGATCTTCATTCCGAGGTACTCGGGCGTGCGTCCCGTCATGAGCCCGACCACGAATACAGTGATGATGATGTACATGATCATGTACATCACGCCGACTCCCTTTCCACCCGGGGTAGCCTGGATCAGCATCCCCATGAACGCCGAGAAGATTCCGAGTGGGTGTATCCCCGAGAGTGAGGCGTTAACAGAGCCCGTGGTCACTGCGGTGGTGACGACTGTCCAGAAGGTCGAGAAGAATCCCCCGAACCGCGTTTCGAGCCCGGGGCCAACTGTGGGGAGGTTGGGGACGAACGCAATGATGAGGTCGATGGCGAAGAGTCCGTAGGTCGCGATGAGTATGGGTCTCGTCTCCCTAACCTTACCGAGCAGCCGACCGAAGACGAAGACCAGAGCCGTGGGAAGGAGAAGCATGAGATAGATCTGGATGATGTCAGTGGCAGGAGTGGGGTTCTGGAGGGGGTAGGCGGAGTTCGCGCCGTAGTACCCGCCTCCGTTGGTGCCCAGCTGCATTATAGAAACGAGCGAAGCAACGGGACCGGCATAGACAACCTGAGAAGCGCCTTCTATCGTCTTGTACGCGTTATACCCCTCGAGGGTCTGCGGGGTCCCTAGTGCCACTAGGATGATGGCTGCTATGAAACAGAGGGGAAACATGATTCTAGTCAGTGTACGGACGAAATCCACGTAGAAGTTGCCCATGTGGGTCGAGCCGGCGCGGAGGCCTCTCACCATGGCTACAAGCGCGCAGATCCCCGTGGCTGCTGAAGTGAACTGGAGGAACTGGATGGCTCCCATCTGGGAGAAGTAGGAGAGGCTGACCTCCCCCGCATAGTGCTGGAGGTTCGTGTTCGTCGCAAAGGAGACGACGGTGTTGAGGGAGAGGTCCCAGGTCAGACCCGGGTATCCCTGTGGGTTGAGAGGGAGGCTCCCCTGGAACATGAGAATTACGAAAGCTATCGCCATCTGGGCGATGTTCACGAAAAGGGCGGCGAGGAAGTACTGCTTCCACCCCATCGTGACGCTGGTGTTGACGCCCGTGAGCCGGTAGATCCACTTCTCTACTGGGTCGAGGAACCTGTCGAGCTTGGTGGGTTCGCCGTTGTATATTCGCACTATGTAGGGTGCCAGGTAATTACCTGAGAGGAGAGCGGCGCCAAGTACCGCGATGACCGTGACAGCCTGAAGTGCATCGATCAACTATCTCAGAATCCATTGGCTCTCCAGTACCTCTCGCTTCAAGAGTTCCGTGCCGAACCTAACGCGGCTTTGAGTCGCCGTTGAAACGCGGGCCCTTATGCGTGTGTAGGACTATAGCGCTGACGGTACTCTTCACACCGTGGATCTTGAGAATCTTGTTCTTCAGGGTGTCCCTGAACTCCTCGATATCCGCCGCTGAGACGAGTGTAACTATGTCGAACTCCCCTGTAACTTCGTAAAGCTCCTCTACGTTCGGCAGGTTTTGCAGGCCCTGGACTACTTCATCCATCGTGGGAGAATCCACGAAGATGTCCACGAAAGCTAGCAGTCGAGCCAAGCGACATTACCGACGATTCGGCGCCCTTCCGGTCGTGGATATATAGGTTGCGAGAAGCGACGACGGCTTTCGCCCCTCTTGGCTTACCACGAATAAATAACGAGCACGTCGTGGGCGGTTCAGGATGGAGCCTCTCGTCTGGATACTGGCAATAGTGTTTGCCGTCTCCTTCCTTTCGAACGTTTCGCCGTTCGTGGGGGCCTCCTACACACTGCTTGCGACCCTCTATCTCACGCTCGTAGGACCAACCCCATTCAACTTCGTGGCGGTCGCGATCGTGTCCGCCGTCGGAGCGACGATGGCGAAGATGGTCATTTACTTCGGCGCCTTCGGGTTCAAAGGCTTCCTGCTCAGAAACAAGAACGTCAGGTTGATTGGAAGGTACTCCTCTACGGGACCGTTCTATCTCGCACTTTTCGTGACGGCCCTGCTCCCAGTGTTCCCATTTGACGACTACATCTACATCGGTGCCGGCGCGGTCTCTGCTAGCCTGCGGCTGATGCTGGGTGCAACCCTCCTCGCCAAGGTCGTCAAGAGCGTAGCTGAAATCGCCCTCGAGTACACCCTGCTCAGGAGCCTTTCGGAGCTGCTTGGAGTTCACAGGCTCGACCTTACCCTGCTCCTTACTGCTGCCTTCATCATCATCGGGATTGTGGTGTACAAGGTGGACTGGGAGGCAGGGTACGCTCGGCTGGCGGGGAAGGGTAAGTCGCCAGCTGCACCTTCACCCCCAGCCACGGGTGGCTAAACGATTAAAGTTAGAATCTGGGGCCGGCACTGCCGCTGCGGGGGTCGCCCAGCCTGGTCAACGGCGCGAGGCTTAGGACCTCGTCCCTCAGGGGTTCGTGGGTTCGAATCCCACCCCCCGCACCTTAGGCCATGGGGACAAATCCTGGTTATACAGAGCTGATGGAGAAGCGCAAGGAGGCGGACGATGTCTACGACTACAGCTACGCACTGAGGAATTCTCTGAAGAGACTGGGCGAATCGAAGATACTTTCAGAAGGGGACAAGGACATCATTCGGGAGTTCCTGGAGCACCTCAGGGCGAAGAGGGTAAGCACGGGGAGGCTCGCGAAGTATGGCTTCACCATCAGGCGTTTGACGGAGCACCTGAGAGTTCCCATCAGGGATGCAGGTAGGAAGGACATAGAGAGGCTCTCAATCTGGGTCCAGGAGCAGGGCTACTCCCCTCATACGATCCAGGATTCCTTGTTTGCAATCAGCAGCCACGCTGCTCCTGTACTTCGCTGTCTCCCTCTCGGTCCAGCGCCTAGCAAATATGGTCCGCGCCGCTAATTTGGCTCACCAACCGCCGCTAAACAGGTGAGATGATTCCTCTGCGCCAACCGTCAACTTACCAGAGCCACTAGCCCCTGGAATGAATAAACAAACAAACAACCATACACCCCCTCCCCCTCCGCGTAGTCAATTACAGAATACGAACAACCAAGGGTTTGTTCCCCCCACGGTCAATATTTGAAAAGTGGGCACCTAAAATTTCTCCAAGGCGAACCCTTCTTGACCATGGGCTGGCCTTGACAAATCAACATTTCCGGAGGGATTCGACCGGTCGGTTGAGCGTTGAGCCGAATGCGAGGCTTTAACGGTATGAGCTGCACAACAAACCGGTGTCTCCTCGTTGACTATGCTTCCCGACGGTACCAAAACTGTGTTCTTCGATTTCGGAGATACACTCGCATACCGTGCACGTTCGATCTTTGAAGTCTGGCAGGCCATTGCGGTGGAACATGGCATAACGCTTCAGGAGGATGCTCTTGTCAAGGCAAGAACGGACGCAGATGAGATGTACGGTCCGAAGGTGTACGAATTCAAAGGTCGGATGAAGGAGTTTTGGGACCTGTATCACAGGCAAATTCTGAACACCCTCGGAATAGGCGACGCAAGGGGAGCACTCTTGAGTGCGGTGAACTCTGCGCTTCCGAATACAACGAAATGGTACGAGCTGTTCCCAGAGTCGCTTCACGTAGTCTCGACATTGAAGCAACGAGGGTACGGGCTAGGGATCATTACGAACAGCACCGAAGGGATACTAGAGAGACTGAAGAGCCTCGACCTCAGCCAGTACCTCGACACCGTCGTTTATTCTCAGGAAGCAGGAGCCGAAAAGCCCGACCCTGCCCCTTTCGAACTAGCCCTGCGTCGTGCTGGTCGGTCTGCAGGGGAGTGTGTCTTCGTCGGGGACAGCCTCGAAACAGATGCCCGGGGAGCACGAAATGTGAGAATCAGACCTATCCTAGTCGACAGGAAGGGAAAATATCCGAACGCTGATTGTGCCACAATACACAACCTCACGGAACTATTGAACTAGGCTCAAACCAATTGCTTGCGGACATGGTCCACTTGACAGCTTGCTCTTACAGTCCAACCACGGTAACCAAACTCCCTAGGGCTGACTACCTAGAAGGTGGTCGGCGACCGCGTGTAGACATCAGCCATCTGGCGTTCGGTCATTCAACACGATGCTCATTGCGTTCGGTGGCCGGCACCAGCTAACTGCGCAGTACACGGTGAATGAGCGATGAATGGACGAACCAAGTATGCGATCCAGACCAGAGTCCAGCCGTCCAGACAGGGTTCATTCTGAGCTATCCGAAGCTGGGTCCGGTGGGATGCGCTTGGAAAATTAAGCGGGTCCTCCTTTCAACGTGCTCATCTGACAACGTGAGAAGTGGGCGAGGCTACGTTGCGTTTCCTTTCACAAACATGGAAGCCCTCAATCGCGTGGCGAGTTCATAGACCTCTGTGGTCCCGCCCACAGGGGCCAGGGGCCATTCCCCAATATTCAACCTGAGGTACTCTTGAGGCACCCCAGGGTAGCGCGCCGTAACGAAGACATGCACGTGCCTCACACCTTCCAAGAAGCTGTAGCAATAGGTCCAGGACGCTCCCATCGTCGCCTTCAGGGCCTTGCTAATCCCCTTGACGAGCGGGCCCAAGTCCTTCGCTTCGGAGTCTTCGAGCTCAGAGAGGTCGTTGACATGCCTCTTGGATTGGATGAGCACCACTCCAAGGAGGGATGGTCCCTTTTCGGCGACGTGATGAGAAGCATGGAAGTATTCGTCCTCATAGATTAGCCGCTCCTTGAGGAGGGATTGCTCCTCCATCCTCCTGCAGAAGAGGCACTCGGCTAAGTCCTCCTTCTGCACTACTGCGCTCTTCTCAGCCAATTTGAACCAACTCGGTCGTAGGAGAATCGGGTAATGATTAAGGATAGAGCGGTCATACGACTTGGTTCAGGCCCAACGACCCTCTCAACGCTGACCTCTTCGAGAGAGGAATGTGCGTGGAGCCCAAGTTGAAGGCCTACGAGCTCGTGGTGTCCGGGAGGGATTGGTGCAACCTCTTCAAGGAAGCCAGGCAGAAACAGATAGACCTCCTTCAAGAAGGCAAGATGAAGGAATAGAAAACGGCGACGGTTGGATTCTGATGGTATGTCCCATCGTCGCTACACTTCCAGCACCAAGTAAGCGCCTTCGATGGTGACCTTGTACACTGGTTCAGGACGTGCCGCTGGGCCGGAAACGACTTTCCCGTCGGTGATGTCGAACTGGGAGCCATGCCAAGGACACGTAATCACCCGACCCTCGAGCGTTCCTTTCTCTAGGGGCCCGCCAATATGAGTGCAGACGGAACCGATCGCGTAGAATCTTCCGTCGAGGTTCGAGACGAGCACCTTGGACCCGTCGACCGTGAACCCCATCACCTTTCCTGGTGGAATCTCGCTTGCCTTCCCAATTCGTAAAGACTTCGACAACTTGAGCCTGAAACCCCCTAAAGCTCAAATCGCGGGGTAGAAGGAGACCGACTCAAAGTAGGAAAAAAACTCCATAGACGAATGCTGCTCCCGTCAATCCCAGCCCAAGGCCTTTTGACAAGGCGTTAGTTGCAGGAGCATATCTCTCGACTAACATCAACCCTGTAAAGACTGCCATCCACGGAACGCTTCCCAGATTGGCCGCGAACATTAACAGCATCAAGGCGCCACAAGAACCAATGGAGTAAATGCCATGGCGGAGCCCAAACGCAAAAGACTCCCCCGGTGTGGCACATGCAAAACACTCGGACCTCGATGATAGCCTGCATTTCGCGAGTGACTTACTCTTGAGCCCTGTGAATTGGTACAGGCCGCACGCTCCGATGGCGACAGCTGGGACGATGAACGGATCCTGTAATAGACTGGGTACATGAACGGTCAGCCATTCCAGGCCGTCCCTTGCGAAGAATACTACAAAACCCAAGACAATCCATATCGAGAGGAACCCACCCAGCAAGACGGAGGTATTGCGCTTGCCCTGTTTCTGATTTCCAGAGGTCGAAGCCTTTCTGGATTCCATAAGAAGTGGAAATATCGTTGGGAGCATCATGCCTA
>DASPPO010000011.1:0-13434 GCA_035625455.1 Nitrososphaerales archaeon
ACGTCGCTTCCGTCCCGAAGGACGTTGGCCTCTCCGAACTTGTATTCGAACCCCCCATCATAGACAACTGGAGTCGCAGACCTCGTGAGCCTTACGTAGAATGGCCCAGGAATGGACGCGATAGCCTTGACGATTCCCTTGGTCGAAGGGGCGTCGGCCGGGACGATCACCTTCATCCTCGGAATCGCCCTCATTATCGCAATGTCCTCCACCTGCTGGTGGGATGCGCCATCAGGCCCCACAGAAATTCCGCCATGGGAGCAGACAAGTTTGACGTTCAGGTTGGGGTAGCAAATGTTGTTACGAATCTGGTCGACACACTTTCCGGGGACAAAAATGGCGTAGGTCCCTGAGTATGCAATCTTCCCCGCCAGGGCCAGTCCGGCCGCAATCGAGACGAGGTTCTGTTCAGCGATCCCCACATTGAAGAAACGCTCCGGATACTTCGTGCCGAAAACGCCCGACTTCAGGGAACCCGTGGTGTCGGCTCCGACGACGACGACATTCCGATTGGCTTCCCCGAGCTCGAGCAGTGCCTCTCCATAGGCGTCTCTCATGGCAGCCTGCTTCGATAGCATCATCGTGTGTCCCTCACCTGCAGCGCACGCTCCCTGAGAACCGAAATTGCGCTGACCGGGTCCTTCTTTCCATAAACGCCTGCACCAGCGACCAGCACGTTTCCGCCGCTCTTAACGACTTCCTGGACATTCTCGGGCTCGACCCCCCCGTCCACCTCGATGTCTGTGGGGAGCCCTCTGCCTTCTACGAGGGCGCTTATCTTCCGGAGCTTCGGCAATACCGACATGTCCATGGTCTGGCCGCTGAACCCAGGGTTGACCGTCATAACCACAAGAGTGGAGATCCTGTCCAGCCGCTCCGCAGCCCATGTGGGGAGCTCTGTCATCGGCTTTATCGCCAAGCCGATCTCCTTCCCCTTCGCGTGAACCGCGCGGTAGAGCTCATCGAACTTCGAGCCGTTGAGCACCTCGCTGTGAAAGCTCAGCAGGTCAGAGCCGGCCTCCAGGAACTTGTCAACGTAGAGGTGGGGAGAATCAATCATCAGGTGCGTATCGAATTTCAGGTCGCACCTGCCTCGGAGTGCCTTCACCGTTCCGGGGCCGAACGTGATGTTCGGGGCAAAGTGCCCGTCGATGACATCAAGGTGAACCTGGTCTGCCCCTCCCCTCATTGAAATTTGAATTGCTCCCTCGAGGTCACCCAGGTCCCACGCCAGTATCGACGGGGCAATCTTGATCTGGCTCAAGGTTGCTCCAGTTCACTTAGCACATCAGAAAGCTTGTCCTTTGCCGGGGGTGTCCCGTGATAGTGTGGGGACCACTCCATGAAAGAGATGCCCTTCCCCTTTACGGTGTGCGCCACTATTATCGTCGGCCTGTTCCGCGTGCTTGCCGCGAGGTCGAACCCGTCCATCAACTGGGTGAAATCGTAGCCGTCGACCTCGATGACGTTCCAGTTGAAAGCTCGCCACTTTGCCGCAAGCGGTTCCAGGGGCATGACCTGCTCTGTAAGACCGTCCTGCTGGATTCCGTTCCTGTCTATGACAGCGGTGAGATTGTCGAGTCGATACTTCGAAGCAGACATTGCGGCTTCCCAGACCTGTCCCTCCTGCTGCTCCCCGTCCCCCATGAGGACGTAGGTCCTGAACGATTTGCTGTCGAGCTTCGCCGCAAGGCAAGTCCCGACCGCGAGCGAGAGACCGATTCCTTCCGATCCCGCCGGTGCTTCCACGCCCGGGATGCCCATGGAAGGGTGTCCCTGCAGCCGGGCTCCCGTCTTCCTAAGCGTCATGAGCTCATCGACTGGGAAGTATCCGGCCTGGGCAAGAATCGAGTAGAGAAGCGGAGCGGCATGTCCCTTGCTGAGGAAGAATCTGTCTCTGTCCTCCCACTTCGGGTTCTTTGGGTCATGACGCATCACGTGAAAATAGAGTGTCACAAGTAGCTCCACGGCGGAGAGGGACCCCCCTGGGTGTCCCGACCCCGCTTCCGCTAGCGCCTCCAAAATCAGCTTTCGGGTGTTCTTTGCGATCTCTTTCAGCCTGACTACTTCTTGGGCTGTCTCCACTATCGCTTCACCGGGGCCTGCACGATTCTCTTCACGAGCTCTTCGACGCCCTCCGTCCTGGTCTCCAGCTCTTGGAGAGAGAGCGATGCGATCCGGGGAAGTTCGCTCCTTGCCTCCCCTGCCACGTTGGCCAGGACAGCTGCCTGGTACGGATTCCCGCCCGATGCCACTGACAGACTGAACACTCCGGTCATCGCGTCCCGCACGCCTACCTTGCTGAAGAGATTCTTCCTGCCCCTTATGGGCGGAAAGAGGGTCACGTTCTCCTTGTCGAAAAGCGCGACCCCCTGGTCTCCTCGAGTTACCAGGATCGCCTTTGCTTCGAGGCGGCTAAGGAGGTTCACGCCCATGTTCCTGAGGCTGGTCTCGTTCACCATTGCCATGCCCGTGGCGTGCTCCGCTTCCTCCAAGTTCGACTTCACGTACGTCACGCCGGAGAAGTCGAGATAGTGATGCATCTTGGGTTGGCCAACCACGATCTTGCCGGCGGCGTGTGCGGCTGCGACCACCCCGCCAATCAGGAAACTCGTGATGACGCCACGGTCGTAATCGGAGAGTATGACGCAGTCAACACCCTTTATGCGAGCCTCGGCCTCGGCAAGAAGCTTCTTTGCCGTCGCAAGCGGCACGTCCCTCCTATCCTCCTTGTCTATCCGAAGCATGTGGAAGGTGTTGACCATGTACCAAGTCCGAAGCGATGTGGGCCGGCTCTGGTCCGTTATCACCCCCCCGGCATCAAGTCCGTACTTCGAGAATTCCGACTTCAGCCAGTTGCCGTACTCGTCTGAGGCCACCAGCCCCACGAGGCTGACTGAAGCCCCCAGCGAGACCAGTTCTCTCGACAGGTTGGCAGCGCCCCCAGGAAGGAGGGTCTGTCCGACAAAATCCCCCGCAGGCACAGGAGCCTCCCGCGCAAGCTTGCGGGCGGCAACTTCGACGAACCGACTTACGAGAAGGTCGCCAATAACCAGGACCCTCCTGCCCTGGAACTGACGGAGGACCGCGGTCAGCTTGTCCCTCTCGACCGAGTCCAGCGGCAACCTTTTTCGAGTCTGACCGACTTTGCGGGAGTTTTAAGGTTTGACAGCCTTGTGGGTGCCGGAGCGTTTCTCCGAAGCCCACCTGTTTTCGAGGAGCTCCTGAACAACCCCGACTGCCTTCCGAATCTCCCTGTCCATCGCCAACGGGTCGTACCCCTTCGGAGGAGGGAAATCCAGGAACTTCTGGTTAGGGTCGGCATTCAGGTAGTCTTTGCTGGACTCATAAATGGACATAAGAGCTGGACCGTCGAGCTTCTCCAGCTCAGACTTCCAGCCGTGGTGAAAACCCTTTTCGGACAGGAAAGTGAGCTTGAAGTCCCCCTCTGCCTCTTTCTTCACGTCTTCCCAGAAGGCGCTGTCGAAGTCGTCCGGGGTCACCTTTCCGGACTTGATCTTTGCTTCGTATGACTTCGCAAGCTCGCCAGCCTTCGCCGACGGCAGGCCGAAGTGAGACGCGAGTTGTTCAGCGGTGAGACCGAGGCGGGAGAGATAGTAGCACCCCTCCTCCAGGACTTCCTCGTCCACTCCGGCCTCGTCGTGAACAGGCAATGATAAGGCACCCATCTTCCCGGCTTTAAGCCGTGTTGGGAGTCGCCGATTCCTCCTCGAAGAGATGCCTCGAGCGGTTTAGGAATGAGACGGGGCTGTACCAGTTCCACCTCCCGATCTTCGACATTACAGCGGGCACAAGGTACGTCCTCACCACAAGGGCATCTATCAGAATCGCATAGGCGAAGGAGAACCCGAGTTGCCTTAGAAGGAGGTCGCTGGATATCATGAGGGCGCCAAGGGACCCCGCCAGGATGATCGCTGCAGCGGTTATCACGGCCCCAGTCTGCTCGATGGCGCCTACTATCGCGTCGTTGAGGCTCTTCCCCTTTGTGGCCTCTTCGCGCACCCTCGTGAGGATGAAGATGTTGTAGTCCATGCCCAGGCCAAGAAGGGTCACGAAGAGGAAGAACGGGGTGATGAAGAGGAGGGGGAAATTGTAGAACTGCTTGAACAGGAGCTCAGTTGCAGCCAGAGTCCAGATGATGCTCATTAGGATGGAGAGGACCGCGAAGACCGGGAGGAAGAGGGATCCGAGGACCACAAGCAGAACGAGGGCCACCCCCACGGCCACAATCGGGACCACGGTGTCGAACTGGGAGTCGAACACGTTCTTCGTGTCGAGAATGGACCCCGTCTCGCCCCCAACGTACACTCCTGTGACTCCCTGGGTCGAGCCGTACTCCGAGTGGAGTGTCTGGCGCATCGCCTGGGCATCTGAGATTGCCTTTGCAGAATCAGGATCGATGTTGAAATTTATGGTGAAGAGCACGGTCTTGTTGTCCTTGCCTATGCTCTGCAGTACCCCTGCGAACGTCCTGGCGCCCACGCTGGTCGAGACGTTAATCCGGTCGTAGTCCACCCGCTGACCGTAAACCAGTGTCGGGCTCGTGACGTTCCTCACGTCAGGAGACTCCAGCAGGAAGGAAGTTACACCCTGGACCGCCCCCATTTCGGAGGAGTTGAAGGCGTGACCAGTCACAACAGGTTGGGAGAACGTCATGACCACGTAGGTGGGGAAGAGCGTCCCGCTACCGAACGCTGCTGTGAGTTGGTTTGAAGCAGAGACGGACTCGAGGTTGGCAGGCGCAGCAGATAGGAAGTCGAAGGTGGGAGTCGTCGTCGCGTAGACATAGAGCGCTGGCCCGGTCGCCACCAGCGCGAGAACGATGAGCACCCATGCCCTCTTCACGGCGAAGGCACTACTCTTGGAGAAGTAGCCCCTCCTCATTCTGAGCTTCTGAAGAACTGTCAGGGAGTACCTCGTGAATCGCTCTCCGGAGTAGGGCCAGAAAACGCGCCCCCCTACGATGCTCACGACCGCCGGAACCATTGTCAGGGCGACGAGTAAAGCCACAAGCACGCCAAGCCCGACCACGTAACCTATGGTCCTCAGGTAGACCACGGACGTGAAAGCGAGGGCAAGGAAGGAGATGATGACGGTGGCTCCGCTGGTCGTGATGCTCTCGCCGGCCCAGGTAACCGATGTCTCGACAGCCTGCTGGACCGAAGAGCCATTCACCCTCTCTTCCCTGTACCTGGCGAGGATGAAGACGCTGTAATCCGTGCCCACGCCAATCAGAATGGTGAGCAGAATCGTCGGGACGGTAAAGTCCACTTTTGAGATGAATGTGGCTACGAGGACGATGAACACCTGCGAGATCCCGAGGGCTGTGCCGATAGCGCCAAGGGTAACGAATGGGGTAAGGGCAGACCGGAAGAATATCCCGGTGGCGACGATCAACAGGATGACCGTTACCGGGAGTATGAGGCTCAAATCGGACTGGGCCGACTGGCCGAAGTCGTAGGATATGGCGTCCCCTCCAGTCACCAACGCCGACTGGACGCCAGAGCCCGCACCGGCATTGGCAAGCACTGTCGACACGGCAGACCTTAGCGCGATGACGTTCTCGTTCGACGACTGGTCTAGGTTGAGAGTTACCAGTGTGATGTCTCTGGCTGGAGAGACCAGGGACGAAATCAGCGTGGCTAGGGCGCTGGTGACGCCGTACTCCCCCGGCTTCCAAAGGATGTTCCCCGTCAGCGAGTCGAGAGAAGAATTGCCGTATGTCCTGCCGAGTCCGTAGGTCGCCCGCACGAACTGGAGCGAGAATCCGGTTGAGTTGGAAACGTAGTTCTGGGCGAAGGACACGATCCGCGCGCTCGCCTCTCCAGAACCTGCGATGTACTGCGCCAGCGTTATCGATTGGAGTAGGGCGGAGTCGAAAGGCTTCGAGGTGGGCATGAAGGTGTCGACGTAATTCAGGCCGGCGACGCGGGCGGCGTACGAAGCACGGGCGGTAAGGTTGAGTGTGGAGAGCTGAGCATTCGACCATGTCGAAATCCACTCGTTATCAAACAAGGAGAGGACATGGGAGGAGTAATCGGTGTAGGCGGTCGCGTTGGCGCTCGTAAGTGTACCCGCAGCATAGCCGAAGGCGAACCCATCGGCATAGGTCAAGTTGCCCGTTTTGGAATACGCTCCCACCCATGCCCCGAAGTAGAGTGCGGGGACGCCCAGGAGCAGCCTTGCTGAGGCATTCGCTCCCCTGACGGCAGAAAAGGTGGCCCCGTTGACCCCCTTTATTGCTGAGTAGAGGGGCGAAAACACGTCGATGGTCTGATTGAGACCCTTTAGGCCAGAATCCGTCTCCAGGTAACGAACCAGCCCGCTGACGAACTCCTGAGTTGCGGGGGAGGTGACGTTCGCTCCCTTTACCACCACCAGCAGTGTGCTATTGGCGACGGTCTTGGAGAATTGGGTGGAAATCAGATTTGACGCCTGCACCGACTCCAGCTGGCTCCCGGACGCGGTCCCCTCGTTGAGAGAGGTGGAATTGGCCACCATCAAGATGATTGGAACCAGTAATACGAGCGCCAGAATCCAGGCGACCACTATGAACCGCTTCCGTTTGTAAACGAACCCTCCTAGCCGCTTGAAGGGAGTTGAACGCCGACGCACTTGAGCGCTCACTGGCAACTAGGAAAGCCTCTCGAAGTCATGTAATTATGCGTTAGAGAATTATTTGATATTCTACCGGAGCACAACCAGGGTCAGCCGAGGGCGAAGCCTCAACGCTTCCTCACGTAGAGGAACCCGCCCTCTTCCTTCACGTCGTACAGGGGCTCGTTCGGGAGCGGCTCGTCGAAGACTCCTTTCCCAGTCTTCAGATCCCACACAGTTCCGTGGCCCGCGCAGGTCACCGCAGTGTCTTCAAGGGTCCCATCCGAGAGGTCCCATTCCTCGTGGGCGCAGATGGCTCCCATCCCATAGTACTTGCCGTCGACATTGGCGATCAGGACAGGATCTCCTTCGACCTCGACCGTAAGCATGGCATCTGGGGGCACCACGGAGGTCTCCACAGCCTTCTTGAAATCGGCCATGGTTAGCTAAGCTCGGCCTGCTGACAAAAATCTTTCTTCAGGTCGCCACATTCATGGACTCTTCGAGTTGCATGAGGTCCTTTATCGAGTCCACGAAAATCCATTCGCCGTAGTGCGGGTACGAAAGGAGCTCTCCTCTGGTCACCAGGTTCGGGAAGGTCTCCCGCTCGATGTCCCCGGTATCGGGGAGGTACTTCTTTGCCCTCTTCGCATTTAGAACGTATACACCTCCGTTGATCCAGACGTCAGGGAAAGCTGGCTTCTCATCGAAGCCCCTGACCATCTTTAACTTGTCTATCTTCACCACACCGAACCTCGAGCGGTAAGGGACCACAAGCATGGAGGCGGAAATCTCTCCTGCTTGCCTATGAGCATCGACCATTCGAGAGAGTGGAAGGTCCGTCATGATGTCCCCGTTTGCGACGACGCAGATATCTTCCGTAGGATGCTTCGAGAGGGCCTTCTTGACCGCACCCCCGGTTCCCAAGGGCTCGTCTTCGACCGAATAATCGATGGATACCCCTTTGAAATTCGAGCCGAAGTGCTCCTGGAGCCTCTCCCACTTGTAGCCGCAGGCGAACGTCACCTCGTCTATTCCTCCGCTCTTTGTGAGCCATTCTATCTGGTACTCGGCTATGGGACGCCCCTTGACCTGGATCAGTGCCTTTGGCCTGTCGTCCGTGAGGGGACGGAGCCTCATGCCGAGGCCTCCGGACAATACTATCGCTCTCAATTCTGTCCCCCTGTATAGTTCTGGACCCGAAGTGTCGTGATAAATACATTCCCTTGAGGCACCTAGAAAGTCAGGCACGTGATTGGACGGCGAGTCCGATTCGGATGGGTTATTCGTCCGACCTCTTCACGCATTGGCATTAGTTAAAAAGCCCCTGCGAAAAGGCGATGTTTCTTGTCCGAGCAGAAGCTCGTCGAGCCGATTGCGGAGAAGCCCCCCCTTCCGAAGCAGCCCGAGGTCAACATAGGGACTGCTGGGCACGTAGACCATGGCAAGACGACCCTTACCCAGGCCATCACCGGGATCTGGGCGAGCGCTCATAGTGAGGAACTGAAGCGGGGCATCACCATCAAGGTGGGGTACGCAGACGCCGCGTTCTACAAGTGCACGCAGGATCATGGCGTGGGGTCCTACTCGACCAGTGAAAAGTGCCCGGTCTGCAGCAGAAAAACGACATTCCTCAGGGCGGTGAGCTTCGTCGATTGCCCGGGTCACGAGAGCCTCATGACCAACATGCTTGCCGGCGCATTCCTGATGGACGGCGCTCTCCTGGTCATAGCAGCCAACGAGCAGGTCCCTAAGCCTCAGACTAGGGAACACCTTCAGGCTCTGCAGATGCTCGGCATGAAGCGAATCGTGATAGCCCAGAACAAGGTCGATCTAGTCACAGACGCCGAAGCGGAGAAGAATGAGGCCCAAATCGCGAAGTTTGTCCAGGGTACCGTCGCCGAGTCTGCCCCCATAATCCCGATCTCTGCTCAGCAGAGGCTCAACATAGACGCCCTTATCGAAGCCCTAGAGGACGTGATCCCCACACCCAAGAGGGAGGCGGCAGCAAACCCTCTGATGTATGTCGTGAGGAGCTTCGACGTCAACAGGCCGGGCGCCGAAATCGCCGGACTAGCCGGCGGAGTCCTTGGTGGGAGTCTCACCCGGGGGGAGCTGAAAGTCGGAGAGGAGGTGGAACTGAAACCAGGCATGATCGATGACAGGAGTGGCAAATATGTCCCAGTGATAACTAAAGTCTCCAGCCTTCAAACCGGAGCTGGCGCTTCGGACAAGGTCGGCCCGGGCGGGCTGGTGGCCGTGGGCACCCACCTCGACCCCACCTACACCAAGGGAGACCAGATGGTTGGAAGCGTCATAGGCAAGCCTGGGACACTGCCCGAGACTCTAGAGCACATTACCCTCGAAGTGGCCCTGCTCGAGACAGCCGTGGGGGCCACGGAGCTCATCAAGGTGGAGAAGGTGAAGCTCTCGGAGACACTCAGGTTGAACCTAGGAACGGCGTCGACCCTTGCTGTAGCCACCTCGGTCAGGGGGGACGTGGTCGAAGCTGACTTGAAGAAGCCCGTCGCAGTCGAAATAGGGATGAGGGCGGCCATAAGCAGGAGAATCGCCGAGCGATGGAGGCTCATCGGCTCGGGAGTACTGAAGTGATGCTTGACGCGAGTGATATTCGACAGTAGTTTCCTGATGGCGGTCGCAGAGGTGCCCACAACCTGGTTCGAAGATATGGTAGATGGGATCGGCAGGTTTGAGCCGGTGTTGCTCGATTGTGTGAGTCAGGAGCTTCGGAGGCTTGCTTCTGGCAAGGGCGCAAGGTCAAGGACTGCAAGCGTCGCCCTCGACCTGTCTGCGGGTTTCCACCGAGTTGCTTGCGGAAGTGCTCGCGTTGACGATGAGATAATCTCGGCAGCGTCGACCGAGGGGGCGCTGGTCGCCACGACGGACGCAGAATTAGCGCGTGCGGCCAGGGCCGTTCATCTGAGAGTCATCTCCCTCAGGAAAGGGAGGGTCGGGCTGCAGTAACCGCGGCCATGTTCATTCGCCTTCGAGAACTGATAAAAGCAGACCCTCGACGGTTCTAGGTGGACGAGCATGAGCCTCGGGATCCGAGCCAGCAGGGAGGCCGCCAGAATAGCAGTCTTCATTCGCAGGACAGTGGATGAAGCCCGAGCCAGCGGCGCCGTTCTTGGGCTGAGCGGCGGAATCGACAGCGCCGTCGTGGGAGCGCTCTGCGTCAATGCACTGGGGAAGGACAGGGTCCTGGCCCTGCTGATGCCTTCGGACCACACGCCACGACAGGATCTGGAGGATGCTCGGAAGCTCGCTGACGCATGGGGGGTAAGGAGGGAAGAAACGCCCATTTCGAGTATTGTAGACGACGTAACCAAATCGACCAGTGCCGAAGGCACCAGAATGGCGAAGGCCAACGTCCAAGCGAGAATCAGGATGGTGCTCCTATACTATCACGCCAACTCGCTAGGGTACCTTGTCGCCGGAACAGGAGACAAGAGCGAAGAACTCCTCGGCTACTTCAGCAAATGGGGGGACGGCGGAGTCGATTTCCTCCCGATAGCCCACCTCTACAAGACCCAGGTCCGGGAGCTCGGAGCATATCTGGGACTCCCACGGACGGTGGTCGAGAAGCCAGCATCTCCCCAGCTCTGGCAGGGCCAAAAGGCAACCGACGAGATTCCTACGGACTACGACAGGCTCGACGTGGTGTTGTACCACCTCTACGACTTGAAGGCAAAGCCCTCGGAGGCGGCAGCCAAGGCCCGAGTGCCCCTGGGTGTGGTGGAAAGCGTGCTCGAGATGCACGATAGGACAGAGCACAAGAGGAAGCTCCCTCCCTCGCTGGCATGAGCCCCAGGATTTCGTCTCATGCTCGCTAAAGATTAAAATCGCTGACTCAAAGGGGTGGCTTCGTTCCTGATTAATTCATGTTTCAGTTAGTTAACCTTGAAGACGTCGTTCGCGTTCCCCCGGATCGGTTCGGTTCACCCCTCGAGAAGGTCGCCATGGACCTTCTGAAACTGAAGTACGAGAGCACAATCAACCCAGACCACGGTTACCTTGTGCTTGTCACGAAAGTGGACGTAGACAAGGTAGGCAAGATCATAGCGGGAGACGGGGCAACCTACCACCGGGTCAGCTTCGAAGTCCTATCATTCTACCCCCTGAAGCAGGAGATAGTGGAGGGGGAAATCGTTGAGGTCACGGACTTTGGCGCATTCGTGAGGATTGGTCCCGCTGACGCCCTACTGCACCTGAGCCAGATAATGGATGACTACCTGACCAGCGATGTGAAGTCGGGGATAATCACCGCCTCCCAGAGCAAGAGGACTCTGAGGGTCGGGAGCAAGGTGAGGGTGAGAATCACTGCAGTAAGCCTGGGGCACGGCATATCCATGGGCAAGATAGGCGTGACCTGCAGGCAGCCCTTCCTCGGAGCGCTGGAATGGATCGACGAGGAAGCGAATAAGGCGGCGAAGGCTCGCAAGGCGGAAGAAAGACCGGAGAAGTAGGACAATGAAGGAGCTAGCTTGCAGGAAGTGCAGAGCCCTCACGACCGAGAAGGCGTGCCCCAACGACGGTTCCACCGAACTCAGCAACGAATGGTCGGGCCTTATCATCATTATAGACCCGGAGAAATCTCAGGTCGCCAAGACGCTGAACATCACGAAACCTGGAAGATACGCACTCAAGGTAAGCTAGACCCTTGCCCGGGATGCACAGGCTCCCAGAGGAACTCAGGACCAGGTTGGCCGCCCCTCTGGGGACGGTCTACTCAGCAGAGGATGCGAAAGGGCCAGATTTCGGGAGACTGGTGAGAAGCGCACCAATGACGATAACCGTGGGCGACAGGGTGACAGACACCCTGGGCGCCATGGGGAGGACGCCCGAAGTCCAGGTGGTGGACGGGGTCGAGAGGAGGGTCGCCAGAGCCGTCCCGTCCGTCCCCTACGCCAGGCTGATCAGAGTCAGGAACCCGGCGGGGACGCTTACGGAAGGCGCCATCGCGGGCATGAGGAAGGCCTTCCTTGGCAAGAAACCTGTGAGAGTTCAGGTTGAAGGGGAGGAGGACCTCATGGCGATGCTCGCCATCGCCATGGCACCCGTTTCTGCCATGGTTTTCTACGGCCAGCCGGGCGTGGGCGTCGTCGCCGTGAGGGCGGACGCGATAGCGAAATCTCGGAACAGGGTGATCCTCGCCCAGATGGGAATCAGGGGCATTCATTGAGCCTCAAGTTAATATCCTCGGTGAATGCGGGTGCCCCGGAATGCCCGTAGAGAAGAAATCAGAGTCCAAGGTTCTCGACAGATCCTACGTTGAGCTCTCGGTTGAGGGGAGAGCAGGGAAGATCTCGCGGAAGGAAGCCATAGAGATGGTCGCCCAGGAGCTCAGCGTCCCCGCGGAGAATGTCGGACTCCTCAGGGTAGACGGCCAATCGGGGACGAGTAAGGTCCTCGGGAGGTTCTACGTGTACGGGTCCGCTGACTCTAAGAAAAGGGTCCACCCGAGATACCTCCAGGAGAGGACGCTTACGAAGGAGGAGAGGGAGAAACTGAAACAGGAGAGGAAGAAGGCCAAGACCCCCGCGGCAGCGGCTGCCCCCGCAACTGAGGCCAAGTAGACATGTCGAAGGCACCCGCCGGACCCGCAACGCCTACTCCCGTGCCGGCCGAAGCGCCGGTCGAGGAGAAGAAGCCGGAGAAGAAGGAGAAGCCGAAGGCGCCGAAGAGGAGAATCCAGGTATACAAGCTATACAAGGTCGACGGGGACTCGATTTCGAGACTCAGGAAGGAGTGCCCCAGGTGTGGAAAGGGTTACTTCATGGCTCAGCATGGCAACAGGCTCACCTGCGGCCACTGCGGCTATACAGTATATTCCAAAACCTAGTCCAAGCCCACAGAATCGCTAGGCCGTTCTGAAGAGCGATGGGGCAGATGAGCATACATTCCAACAACGTCTATGAACTTGCCGTCCCTAATTACTTTCTTCGGAATGGTTCCGAACGTTTTGAAGCCAGATTTCTCATAGACGTGCCTCGCAGGTGCGTTAGTTGCAAAGACTTCCAACTCTATCGCCCAAATCTCTAGTTTGGACGCTTGGGCTAGCGCTATCCTGACCATCTCCTCTCCCAATCCCACCCCGCGATACCCGTTGGCTACCACAATACCCAACAGACCCGTGTGCCTTTCGTCCCTAGAATTCCTTCCATCTACATCACAGTGTCCGACCAGTCGGCTGCCGTGGAATGCGGCAACACTTACCCCCCTTCTCTTGGCCAAATTGAGCAAGGTCTTGTCAAGGAATGCCTTCTCTTTGGCCCTTGTCATTGTCATATCAAACGAGACAACACCCAATTCCCGATTTCTCTTCTTCTCTCTCACGAGGCCGTTAGCAAAGGAGAGAAGCGCGTCTAGGTCGCCTCGCCGCAGTGGTCTGAGGGTTATCGACCTCCCGTCACTGGTCTTGAAGACGGAATGGGCTACTCCCTTCTTCAACGCCGATAGTCCGTCAGGGAGTGGCTTTAGGATTGTGATGGGAGGACTCTCTCGCCCGACCCCGACAAGATCCCTAGGCCGCTGATAAATGTCCAGTCCTGCCAAGTTAGCCTAGATGTATACTTCGGTCTTACGCGATTTTGGGTGAAGGAGAGGTTATACCGTCGCCTGCGGCCGTAAATCTGCGGCTACACGACCTACACCAAGCCTCAGGCATAGGCAGAGAGCTTATCCCGCAACATCTTTGCCATACCCGGCGTAAGAAACGGGCTGAAGGGTCCGAAGTATTTCTGACCCCGGGCCTTTGCGATCTTCGACCTGTCTCCGAACTCCCCGTAGGCCTTG
>DASPPO010000012.1:0-13031 GCA_035625455.1 Nitrososphaerales archaeon
TGCCTGGGAATCACACTATCATATTTCGGGTATCTCTGGGGCGAAGTCTCGCCAAATCCCGCAGAGTTGTTAGGTTCGGTCCTGTTCTGGATTGGAGTTGTCTATCTCCTGGTTACCTTCCCTCTTCGGAAAGCGCTCAGGGGCCTCTCACACTATCTCCGTTCGCCATTAGGCGCAAGCATCTTCATCGGCTACGTCACCGTTCACCTCGTCCTGTATGGTTTTCTCCTTGAGGCGATCCTTGCAAGCACCTTTGGGAGCGCCTACTTCGCCGTGTCCCCCGCATTCTTTGTGTCAACCAACCTATTCTCCCCTCCATCGTTTGTCAACGCGATGCTCGACCTTGCCTACAACCCCTCGATTGTGGTCGCCATGCCCCCGATTTTCTCCGCTGCGCTGACCTGCTACGCTATTTCCGTCGCTTTGTTGATCGCAGCACTAATTGTGGTTAGCGTCGGAAAGACGAGAGAGATAAGCGGCCTATGCACGACGGGTGGCAAAGCAAGGTCGTTCGTATTGCTCCCAACCCTTGGTGTTGTCTTGGGCGCCTCCTGCTGTCTTTCCGTTGCGGGACTCGTCAGCCTGATTGTGCCCTCTGCAGCCAACCTAATCTCCATCCTCTGGGTCTACTTCTCAATCTACTTCCTTCTGCCTTCTTTGGCTGTGCTCCTGCTCTACCTCAATCTTCGTGCTATCGAAAGGATCATCGAAGGCTTGAGCTCTACCATGGTTAACCCAGCGACAAAGGTTGCCGCCTAGCCCTCGAGTCTGGTTTGGAATTGTCTCACTAGCCTTAAATCTGCCACGAGCACATTGTCGTGTAAATGTTCCCTGCCGCGACGTACTTTGGGGACATCCTCCGGATAGTACTTGTCGAGGTCTCTCTTCTCCTGTCGCTCTTTTCGACGAACGCCGATACCCTCTCTCATAGGATGGTGCGATTAGCGATGGAAAGCAGGAAGGCCCAGGGGGTCCTATGACGGTAGCTCTTCCCATTCTCTGGGCAGTCGCGGCCATGATGGCAGTCTTCACGGCTTGGCTCCTGAAGAAGGGTTCAACCATCAAGACCCTCACCGATGCAGGAGTGGTCCTGTTCCTCCTCGCGATGATGGCTTCGATGTTCGTGAGCGCCGTGGTCTACCTGTACTTCCCGACCTACCTGGTCTTTGTGGAGCTGTTCGTCATTAACATGGTCTCGATGGGAGTGGCCATTCTGCCAATTCTGAGCACACTGGTAAGAGGGGACAAGTCCCTTGAAGAGACCCGAAAGGGAAGCGTCGTGTCAAGCAGGGCCTTGGTTTACGCCTCTGCAATAGCCCTCGCTATACTCTCCGAGGTATTCATGGGCTGGACGTTCGCAATCCTGTCTGGGGCCACCACGACCTCACAGGGAATCGTATCTTCACTGACAGACTCAATGAGCACCTACTGGTTCATTTTCACGATGGCTTCGGAGATGGCAGTTACACTCTGCCTCGTCGGCCGGAGGTTCCCCACCGCCTTCCGATGGCTCGTAGCCATTCAAATCGGGGTCATGGTCCTGTCTCCCACCGCGATAATCAACTCGTCATGGGCATTCTGGTCACTCTGGGGAAATAGCGCGGTAATGATCCTTGCAATCATCTTCATCTTCGAGTTTCTCTACAAGAACAGGACTGTAGCTGCCGGCGCCCTGAACTACATCGTCATGTTGCTGGGCGCCTATTCGCTCATGATGGCGGGGCTGTTTGACTGGCTCATCTACGGTGACGTCACGCTCTTCGTACTGTCCGTGGTGGCCGAGATGGTCATCTACTTCAGCATCGTCCTTGACGAGACCAGGCTCACCGCCCCCCCTCAGCAGAGCTGGCTCTCCAGGCCCTACTGGGCTTTCGCGCTCCTAGGGGGTGTCTTTGTCGCTGAGTTCTTCATGGGTGGTGTATTGGACGCTATCGAATCAGGCACAAGTTACTTTACCGGGCTCCCGTTCGCCGCAGTCAGCGGCTCCCTTCCAACGATACTCGGTGCGGCTTTCTACGACTTCGTCGTCGGAATCAGCAGCGTCACTGCCTCATTCTGGTTCCTTGCCATGATGGGAGTTGAGATGGGGGCGCTGGTGGTCTTCAAGATCAAGTACGCCCGGGAGGCGGAGACGAAAATCAGGCTCGGCCTGGTGGTCGGAGCGTACGCAATCTACAGCTTGTTCCTGCCGACCTTTGTCTTCCCGAATTCTCTTCCGAATATTCCCTGGATTGGCTGGAGCATGGGGGTCGGGACCGCGGGAGCGGCGGCCCCTGCCTTCATATTGGTGATACTGGCGACATATCTCATCTCTGGCTCGCTGTCATTCCTGTTCGGATCCCGGAACGTGTGCTCGGTCTTCTGCACTGCAGCCCTGATGTACCAGGGCACTGCCTATGACGCGATGAGTTCTTTCAACAGGACATCGAAGATAGGAAGACACCTGCTCACCAGCCGGATATCAGGTGCATACAAGGTAGTGATTTCGCTGGTCTGGGTGTCGTTGCTCGGCAGTGCTATACTGTCCTATCTTAGTTCGATTGGCGTTATCAGCATCTCCTTTTTTGGAGATGACGTCAGCTTCTTCTTCTACGCCTTTTACTTCAGCGTCCTCTGGTACCTGATTTGGATCATGATTCCCTTTGTGGGCACCTATGGGTGTGCCACCACCGGCATGTGCGGCTGGGGTTCCTTCAACCAACTGATCTCCCGCATCGGTCTCTTCAGGCTAAAGGTGAAGGACAGCGACATATGCGTGCACTGCGAGACCAAAGACTGCGCAAAGGTCTGTCCGGTTGGCCTCACAGACATGCCGGGCGCCTTTATCGACAAGGAGGAATTCAAGAGTTACAAGTGCATAGGCGTCGGCGACTGCGTCACGGCGTGTCCGTACGAGAACGTCTACTTCTTCGATGTCAGGAACTGGGTCCGCGCGAAACTCCATAGGCCACTGCCACCCCTAGCCACAACCCCAAGGAGTATGACCGCTGGCACCCCACTGGAGTTCAAGGCGGCCGGGGAGAGGGCTGACTAGGCCGACGCCTGGTTAATTGCGTTAGACACCCGGACTTGCCGTCTTCGCTGGGGGCTGGAGGTTAGTAGCGATCTTGTTAACCGACCGGAGGTTAAGATAGAGCAGAACGACCGCGATCAGGGGGAAGAAGAAGTAAGTTACATCGTAGATCCAAAGTGAAGCACTCAGCGCGGCCGCGGTCGGAGCCGCCAGGGTCACAAGGACGGGAACGCTGAGACAGCAGGAGGCGCCAAAAACTATACCGAGGGCTGGGAAAACCAACATCGACCTCGACCTCATGTTCGCCGAGCACACCTTCCCAAGCTCCCTCGTCCTCCCGATGTTTGCGACGATCAGGATTGCGATGACAATCGCGATGGCGATGCTGTAGAAGCTCAGGGCGTCGTCGAAAAGAGGCGGGATGGTGAGCGTTATCCACGGGTTAAACCAGAGAGCTAACACCGCATTCGACATGGAAGGCGGTGCGAAGACAGAGGTCGTGACGGCGAAGCTTGCTGATGCAGAAGTGTAAGGCTGGCTGAAGACGGAGACCAGTAAGCTCTCTAACAAGAAGCCATAGAGGACGACGTGGATGGCCAGATACAGCACGAAGACACCTGCGCCGACGGCGGTCCTGATGTACTGAAGGAAGTCCTCCCAAACATGACGCAGGGGATACGCCACCAACAGGAAGCAAACGGCGTACCAGAAGAGGGCCGGAGCAAGGAGTTCGGCGGGGTTAGGAGATGCTCCGCCCCAAAGATATGCAAAGTACGATGTAACTACTGCCAACCCGATGAAGGTGAATCCATGGATTGGGAGGATAATGCCGCCACCAGCCCGGTTGGCGCTTACATTATCCATAATTCATGAATGCCTCCCATTAATGATAAGTCTTTGGTGAGGTTGTTCGAAGGGTAAAGACGGAAGGATTTATCACATCATCAAACCAGTTACTCTAAGGCGTGGCGACTTGAAAAGGACCGAATTAGGCCTCGTAATCTTGACTCTAGTCGGGGTTATGGCGTCCCTACTCGTTCTAGCAGGCGGGCTGAACAGCAGTCAAGCGGCGGTGTCCGGGCCGACAACCCCAGTTGGCCTCCCTCCCGGTTGCTCCAAGCCCTCCGGCGGATATCTGGTTGTAATGAGCTCGTACGGATACAATGACAGCGAGCTAGAGGGCGCCGGACCCTCGAAGGCATGGCCAGTCATCACCGTAACTCAGAACACGACCGTCAATATCACAGTCTGCAATGCCGATACTGTCCAAGCGCACGGATTCCAGATCCAGGATTATTTCGACAGCAATATCGTGGCTCTTGTTCCAGGGCAGATAATCCACGTGTCGTTTACGGCCACCAAGGCTGGGACCTTCCGTATCTATTGTGCTATCTTCTGCACGATCCATCCGTTCATGGTGTACGGAGAGCTCCAAGTAAAACCCTGAATCTTACTCCACGCTCAAAGGACTCCGATTCTTCCGTCGCGTTTCGTCGAGCCCAACCCAAAATGGCAATTCCATGCACTTGAGGGGTAGTCGATTGTTATGGAGGATGTCCCTTCCATCAGTAGGGTGCCCCCCATCCCTGTCCTTTCGGCACCCTGCTGCAGTCGGTTGTCGAATAAACAAGCGGGCCCACCACGCAACCGATTCCATCCTAGAACAAGTTTCATCGTAGGGAATAGGCGCTTGCACTTCGCACAATTCCATACTCTGACGACGTCGGACTATGTTCCTTCAGTCACTTTCCTGAGTGTGAGAGAGCCGCTTCTAATGTCCAATTCGTAGATCTCGTTAACGTCCAGCCTCATCCCTAGCATGTCGTACTCCGACTCCGTGAGGGTCATTGTGACCTTGGAGTACCCAAGGTCTCGGATCTGAGGCATCAACCCCATGGATTGAAGCTGAGACACCATGCCCTGGACGACCCTTGCCTCGTCGCTGGCGGGGAACATTTCCGGCCTTCTGCTATCACGGACTTCGACCAGCTCGATCTGTTTCGCCGGCATTCCCGTCAATGGATCTGTTACGCCGCTGATTCTGTTGACCTTGACCCTGCCCATTGGCCTCGTCAGATAATCCCGCGGGTATAAACTAGTCGTATAGAGTTTGCAACCCGTTTGCGACGAGAAAACGTCATCAGTCCTGGGAAACGTCAGCCTGAGGCTGTGCCTGTTCTTCTCCCGATTGTCCCTCGACTTGCTCTCCCTGATTCGCCTGGTTCGCCATTATCGCTTCGACATCCTCAGGAGAGAGGATTCGCGCCATGGACAGGTTCACGAGCGAGTTGGCAGACGCTGTCCCCGACATCCTACCGATTCGGCCCCGGAGCTCACGCCACTTCAGCTTCGTGTTACCGCTCTTCGAAGTGTAGATTATGCCCAGGACGTCTCTCGCGTTGATGAAGGTGATGTCCCTTATCTTCTTCAGGTCTACCTTGTCCACGGCTTCCACGTAGATGGAACCCTGGTCCCCCTGCTTCTCTGGGAACACCTCGGGGTCGCGGAGATACGACTCTGGGATGAAGCTCCTGCAGGTGCTGTTGATGAGAAACCTCCTGAAACCTTCGAGGTTGCACGTGAGGTCCAGTTCTACCATCGGTCGTCGCCTGAATGCCGCGCGCGTCTCAGAGGTTATAAATCATTAGCCTAGTCGATTCAACCAATTTCTCCCGTCTCGGGTAACACTTTCGCCGACGCCCCCTTTCACCTTAGTTCTTCAACTTGCTCCGTCTATCTCTGTGATTCGTACACAAAATGCAACGTCTGGACCGATTTGTCTCTGGGCACACGCGTTGTAAGTGTGCACACGCGTTGGCAGAATCAAATCATTCCCGATTCTTAAGAAACTCCGCTCCTGTTCTGGTGTGAGTTCTCCTACTCAAGATCATCCACATGAAATGGTTCAGACGGCTAATCCGGTCATCACTCACGACGGAAAGAGCCCGGGCCAAGATTAAAGCGTTCCACCGAAAGAGCGCAATCTGGATTGCGGTGGCTGGTCCGGTTCCTCCCAACGGAGTTCTCCGGAGACTCATTCCTCGCTTCGATGAAGGCCGTGGCAAGGTCGGTCGGAGCGGAGGCGAGAAACCCGAAGTGGACGTCCTACGGTGCCCTCGAGCTCGACATTTTCTGTCCCACCATCCTCGACTTCGAGACCTTTCTCGCGGCCGCCAAGCCCATCGGCCAAACGGAGTTCGTCACCGACCTAAACAAGGCCCCCGAGTACCTAACCGACTCGGATGTCCTGTCCAGAGCAAGAGCCCTCTTCAACGCTGAAAGATATTGGGAGTGCCACGAGACGCTCGAGGGGCTCTGGAGGCAGAAGCAGGGGGTCGAGAAGCGTCTGCTCCAGGGGATCATATTAGTGTGCGCTGCCTTCGTCCATCACCAGAAAGGGGAAGACGGGGTGGCCCTCAGCGTCTTGGGGAGGGGCGCGGAACTGCTGGACTATCCCCACCAGTGTTACGGAGTACTCGACGTTTCGAAGTTGAGGAGTGATGTACGTAGCATCATAGAGGCTCGCAAGCTAAGGGGCTTCAGGCTCTAGCCGAAGACCGGGAGATTCATTGGATGGGACTGCTCCGACATGCTTGTCTTGTGCATGGCTGAAACGACGCCCAGGACCACGCTGGCCGTCACCAGAATTACCGTGACAAAGAAGGACCCCTCCGCCATCGAGGAGTAGTTGACCGCCAGCAGAGCGTCGATTGCGACTCCCGCGGCAGCCGACAGGTAGAATAGCACGGCCGGACCGATGAACGTTGCCAAGGAGACGAGGATAATGATAACGGCGAGGCCCAGCACCACCGTTCCCTCCGCTCCGGCGGGAGCCGATTGCACTGACGGACAGACCGATGCGACCCCTCGGCACTCCTGAAAGTACTCCCAGACGTTCCATGCGCCTGCGACCACTCCGACGAGAGCGGCAGCTGTGCCTAGTCTCGCCAAGCTACTTCATCGTTAGTCTGTAGTAGCCTGCCTCGATGTTCTTGTTGATGTTGTCCTTCACGAGATACAGCCTGTGGATGGGATTTTCCACCTTCGGGGATAGAGAATAGTCGCTCCCAACAGTGAACTCGTGAACCTCTCCTCCCCTGCAGGCGTGGGTGATTTTCTTGCCCGGCTTTGCGCCGAGGCTGTTCATGTAGACGTCCTTCGCAGTGGTGCAGGTGAGAACGGCCCACTCCTCGTCGTCCGGGATGGACTCGAACCCAACGCTCGGCTTCAGAGGCTCTCCGTATCTCTTGTCGTCACAGAAGAGTCTCTTGCACCCCCGGCACCGCCAGACATCAACGACCCCCTGCAGGTAGTTGTCACGATTTACGTTGATCATGCCGATGAAGACTATGTCATGCTGATGTTCCTGAGCCAACTCCCTTCATCCGCCCCCACTCGCCATGTTTTTCTCCATTGTGGCCTCATAAACGGGGATCAGCTCCAGTATCAGCCTGTCCACCCTCATCCTCCTCTCGTTGATCTCCCTAACCATCGCCTCCCTCCACGTCCTGTAGTTGTTCGCAATCCCGAGCCGGGGATGCACGGGGATGATTCGATTCCCGTCCCCCGACACTATTGCCATTCCCCTGTCGAGAAGCCGCTCGGCCTTCCTCCTATCGGAGACAGGAATGTTCCCCTCTCGAAGCAGCTTCAGGTAGAGCAGAGCGTCATCACTCGAAAGGCCGACCTCTGAACCGAGCCTGGCTACAACGCCCACCTCATCGCGAATACCCTTTCTCTCTCTGTTCAAAGCTTCAGGGTCTCCGGCGAGTTCCAAAGGAACTCGAAATAGTCCTTCGCGAAGCTCGCCAGACCGTGGTGAGAGGCCCATATGGCCAATGGCAGCCCCCCCTGTTCACCGCCCCCTAGCAGCAGGACCACCTCCCTAGAATCGGAGACCAGCCCCCCGCCGTACATCGTCTGCCTGGTCCTGATCTCGGCGTACCTCCCGAGCTGAGCTGCAGCCTCCGGAGGGATCACCGGCGAGGTGAGTATCAGGCTCCTCACCCCCTTCTCTTTTAGTGCCGCCATCAGCGGGTCTATCCTGTCCGCAATCGAAAACAGTTGTGGCGGGAGCGCTATCAGCAACTCCGCCCTGCAGTTAAGGAGCAGGTTCTTCACCCTCGAGAGGATCTCGTTCGTCCCCCTCATGATCCAGATGTCAGGCTTTTCCTGCTCCCCCCGGCTGACATAGATTCCCATCAGCTCGTCGAGGGCGACCTGTTCCCTCTCCTTGCGCTCCGTCTCGTGCCTCGCCCTGAGCTCCTCTAGGGCCGCATCGGGGGGCTTGGCGGTGTACACTATGGGCCTCCCCTTCTGCTCCTCCACCCAGCCGCGTCCGTGCAGGGACTCTAGGGCGTCGTACACCTTGGAGTACGGTATCCTCGCCTCTCTGCTCACATCGCTGGCGGTCATGGACCCGCCCCTCAGCAGCGCAATGTAGGCCTTGACTTCGCTCCCCGTAAGGCCCAGCGCCTCCAGCGAAGCCTCGGCCCTCTCGCTCAGGCTCACGACACGCTCCTCCCGTCTCTTCTTCCAAAAAAAGCGTATATCGAGTCTCTGCCGAGACCATCTCGATGCCCGCTTGCAGACACGAATCCACCGAGTACATCGGAGAACAGAAGACTGACGACGGGGTCAACGTCTATCGTAGATGCAAGTCCTGTGGGCTGTATCTCGTCCTTCTTCCCACTGGGAAACTCATCGGGATCAAGGGAGTTCCACCTCAATTCGCCTCAGGCAAGCAAACCCCCAAGTCTTAACCTTTCCCCCTCTGTAAAGTTAAAATGCTTATATGCGTTTGCGGAAAGGGAGACTTCCTAGCGAATTTCTGATGGCCCAGATTGCAGATGTTAGTCTAGAACTGAAGAGAGAGGTTTCGAAGGGTAACTTCATCCGCCAGACACAGTCCATCTGCCCGGACTGCAACCGGATCCTCCCAGCGCTCGTCTTCGAGCGAGACAACAAGGTCTGGATGACGAAGACCTGCCCCGAGCACGGCGAGACTGAAGAGCTGTACTTCGGCTCCTATGAGATGTACAGCAAGTTCTCGCGCTATTGGAAGGATGGCAAGGGGACTCACGCGGCCAACGTCCCCATGGACGTCTGTTCCTGCCCGGCGAACTGCGGCCTGTGCTCTAACCACCTGTCCCACACGGGCCTGTCCAACATCATTGTCACCAACAGGTGCGATCTGACGTGCTGGTACTGCTTCTTCTACGTAAAGAAGGGGCTCGAGGGAGCATACGTCTACGAGCCCACACTCGACCAGATCCGCGAGATGGGGCGCTCGCTGAAGGCTGAGAGGCCTGTGGCCGGCAACTCTGTCCAGATCACGGGCGGGGAACCGACCATCAGGGAAGACCTCCCTACAATAATCAAGATTCTGAAGGAAGAGGGGGTCGACCACATTCAGCTCAACACGAACGGAATCAACCTCGCCCTGAACCCGGGGCTTGCGAAGCGCCTGAAAGAAGCAGGTGTCTCGAACCTATACATGAGCTTCGACGGCGTCTCCCCGAAGACAAACCCGAAGAACCACTGGGAGGCGCCCTACGCCATAGACGCCTGCCGCAGGGTGGGGGTCGGAGTAGTCCTCGTGCCGACAGTGATCAAGTCGATAAACGACCACGAGCTGGGCGACATCATCCGATTCGGATGGAGGAACATCGACACGGTCCACGCCGTAAACTTCCAGCCGGTATCGCTGACTGGGAGGCTGACCAAGACCGAGAGGGCGAAGTACAGGATCACAATCCCTGACTGCATCGAGAGGATTGAGGAACAGACGAACGGCATGATCACAAAGGACGGCTGGTTCCCTGTCCCCTCCTGCTCGCCGGTGACGGGCTTCATCGAAGCCTTCACGAAGAAGGAGCAGTACGAGCTTTCGATACACTTCGCATGCGGCGCAGGGACATACGTGTTCAACGACTCCGACAGGAACAGGCTCGTTCCGCTTCCGGAGTTCGTCGACATAGCGGGGCTCATCGAGTACCTGGACGAGAAGAGCGAAGAGATCTACTCGGGAACCAACCGCTACATTGTCGCGGCCAAAGTCCTGACCAGGATTTCATCCTTCGTGAACAAGGAGAAACAGCCCAAGAGCCTCAGCTTCGCGAAGCTCCTGACAGATGCGCTCGTCAAGCACGACTACTCCTCGATCGGACAGTTCCATCTGAAGAGCATGTTCCTCGGGATGATGCACTTCCAGGACAAGTTTAACCAGGACGAAGAGCGTCTTCAAAGATGCGACATTCACTACCTGACGCCCGACCTCCGAATCATCCCATTTTGCTCATTTAACGTGATTCCAGAATGGTATAGAGACAGGATTCAACAGAAGTACGGTCAGCCCATTGAAGTTTGGGAAGCGAAGAATCACAAGAAACTCGAGGACGGCCTGTACAGGGGGACACTCAGACGGGGTGGGCACGTGGCAGGCTGCGGCTGCTCCGCAGGCGAGCACGGGGAACCCTTGCCTTTCCAACCGATTACGGGCACCTAAGCAGAAACCGTTTCGTCTGAAAAGGCCACATCTGCAGATCCATGCTGTTCGTCTGAGAGCTTGCGAGTCTGGCCGGGCCAATGCCAAACTCACCGACCTCATTGAGTAGGTGGAAAGTATAATCTGGATGGACCACTTGCCGAATTCGAAGCCGCCTCGCTGAAATCCTTGAACCCGCTCTCGATATTCTCCGTGCCCGCCGCATCTCTGGTAGGGTGCTCCACTCGCTGGTACAACTTCCCCTTGAGCCTCCCCCTTTTTATAAAAAGGGGGGTTTGCGTTCGCATCTGCCACATCTAGAGGCTGGTAGGAAGCTAATCGTCCAGAGGCTCCTGGCAGGTGATGTTGGACGGCGTTATGGCGGCGTTGGTCGCGTTCACAAGAGGCACGTTGTAGATTATGGTGAACTGGGTGTTGTTGGTGGCGGACTGGACGGCTATTGCCAGGTCAACGTTCGACAGGGTGGCAGAAGCGGGGCTTATGCTGAACGGGAGGAAGAGAATCTGGCCGCTCATGACGCTCGACATTTTCAAGTCGCACACGGGCGTGTTGGCCGCGTCCGTCGCCGGAGACGTCAGCTGGGTGAACAGTGGAACGTAGTTGGAGCTGTTCCATTCGACTCTGAAGGCATACTCCGTACCGTTAAAGGACGAGTACACCACCCTTGCGTAGGTCGCGAAGGGCCTCGTCTGCGCTGGGAAGCTGTCATTGGAGTAGGCCAGATAGCCGAGAAAGAGCCCGAAGACGGCCGCACCGACCAGAGCCACCACCACGAGCAACTTTGCGGTTGACATCTTCTGCACTCTCTGCCGCCTACCTAAGGTCGTTCAGCTTTGAAGAAGCCCTCATGAGGGAGATCATCCTGTCGAAGTAGCTCTCCAGCGCCTCCCTGAACCTCTCTTTGTCCCATTCTGCCTTCGCTCCCTCAAGGAAACCCTCTATCCACTCAAACTCCTGTTCCGACACTTGTCCAAGCGCTGAAAGGAGTGCGCTGTTCCTGTAGAACATCTCGCTGTCCTTCTCGAATAGGTTCCTTCGCTTCAGCGACGCGACCGCGAAGGCGTTTCTGGAGAGCAACCCCGCGTCTGTGACGGGGTCCCCCGATGGCCTGTCGGCCACCCACTCCGCGAAGAACCTTTTCGTCATCTCCCTCTCCTTCTCCTCCATCACGGCGAATACGATGTCGTCGACGAGGACGTTCTGGAGATGGTTGAAGGCGTCGATGAGGAACTCCGTTTCTTTCACCCTAAGCCCGTCTCGCATCTTCAGGTCCTCGAGCACCTCCTCCAGAGCCTCGCTGTCGTGGGAACAGGCGTCCCGCTCGGCGAAGTACACATGGGAGAGCTCATGCAGGACGAGCCCTCCGAGCATTTCGGAATCAAGGGCCCACTCCGCGATCATTATCTTGTGGACGTCCCCCTCCTTCCTGGCGTACCCCATTATGGCGAGGCTCGGCTCAACGTTCAGGGAGACCCTAGACTTCACCTCATACCCATTCTGTTTCATCCTATCCAGCGCCCAATTGAGGGTGTTTTGAAGAGATTTGTCTGAGCTTGCGGCCCGCATCGAACTCGGCGACCTGTCTAGACGTATGGATAAACATAGCTGAGCGCGATGTCGAGCATTGATAATCCGCATTTAGACAGTGCGAGACGTAACAGGTACGAACACACGCACAAACACCTCCGTAAGACTGGCCGTTCTCATGAGTAGAACTTTACACCCCTTGGAGCTACCCTCTGAGGTATGAGGATCGGGGTGGTTGTGACTCTGCTGGTGGTGGCGATGCTTGCAGGCGCCGGAGCAGGATACTTCATCGGGGTGAACAGCACCCCCAACACCTCCACGAGATCGTCCACTACGGCGGCTCAGGCTTCGACCCAATCCACGACTTCCGTGACGGTGGAGGGGCTCCAGCTAGAAGTCGCTCTCAATTCTTCGACCATCAGACTCGGCCAGAGACTGGGAATCGAAGTCTCCCTAAACAACACCATCTCATCCCTACTCAATCTTTCATCATCAAGCGCCTGGAAGGTGGGTGGGTTCCCCATTGCGATGTGGCCTGGGTGCTACTTTACTCAAGCCGTAGAGTTCATGATAGTCAAGGGGAACTACAATCTGAGCGCACTCCAGACTGCCTCCAACAGCTCAGAGTGGTTCCCGAGTAACTTTGTCGGGTGTGCCGAGGGAGGAACCATCGAGCACATCGTCTTCCAGCCCACCAGCGTCAGGGCCAATCTGAGCGGGACAATGTGCGTCGCAATCTGCACCCCACGACAGAGTTTTGGGGCCGATGACCTCGCCTCGAACTTCACAGTGAACGGCTACTGGACCTATCCTTTCAACTCGTCCGAGGCCTGGGACGTGTTAACTCCCATCAAGCCTTGCCCCCCTCCATCTTACTGCTCGCCAGCCGTGACATTCAACTTTCCAGAAGAGAGCCCGATTCCCCAGCATCTATTCACCTCGGGGTTGTACACCCTAGTCGTGGACGACGAGTGGGGGCAGGCG
>DASPPO010000013.1:0-9795 GCA_035625455.1 Nitrososphaerales archaeon
GTCCTCGTCATCCTTTTATGGGGCATTCGGGCAATTCGAGCCATGGTTTCTGAGAAAATACTGCACTTTCAAAACAAAGGGAAGGACCCCTCCCAGGTGGCCCAACAGATAGAACAACAGCTCCAGTCAGAAGGCTACAAGACCCAATCCAGGGTCGCGCCCCTGGGCAACATAATCCAGGCCCAGAAGGCAGGCATTCTGCGCGACCTCGTCGCGGCCGACAGGTGCTTCACCCTCGTGGTGAGCGGACAGCCCAACGATTTCACCGTCCACATCGGGATAGGGAGGTGGGTCCAGAACCTTGCCGTCACAGCCGTGGAGACGCTGCTCCTGTCTATCCTCTTCCTAGCGGTGGACGTTCCAGAGATGCTCTGGACCACCCACGTCGAAGGTCAGCTGGCGAAGGAAATCCAAACCATAGTGGGCTAAGGCCAGCCCACCTCCTCTTCTTTGCGAGGAGAAGCGGCCTCTGTCGGAGGGCCCGCGGAGCGTGTTCTTGGTGGACAGAAGTCTGAATCGAGGAGGCGCCCAGGAGTCAGTGGCTGACTTTCTTTTCCAGCCTTGCAGTCGCCGAGTGGTTGAGTATGGGCCCTGAGGAGAGGTTGCTGTTCCCAATGACGGCTATGTGTCCGTCTGAAGTCCTCAGCCAAGTGGTCCTCAGGGAGAGCCGTATCACCTCCCCCCTCAAACCGCCCGGCCCCCCGTACTGTATGTCGTCCCCGACGTGGACAATCCCGTCGCGGAGCATCAGGATCCCCGAGATGATGTTAGACAGGGTGGTCTGCAGGGCAAGGGAAGCCGCCAGTCCGGCGACGCCGGTAATCGTCAGGGCGGTGAAGTAGGAGGAGAGTCCCGACACCGTCGAGACGACGCCGAGTGCGGCAAGCAACACGATCACCCCCATCAGGTCCCTGATGGAAGAGTCGGTCTGCTTGGACGCGCCTGCGCGGTGAGCGATGCGAACGATGAACCTTGTCAGGAGTGACCCAACGACGACTATGATGCCCAGGGTCACCACCAGTTCAGCGATAGTTGTGACCAGGGACCCGGCCCCTTGGGCCGTGGTCGTGGTTGAGGTCGTGTTAGCGATCTGGAGTAGGACCTGGAGCCAGAGCATTGGCCTTGCGGGACTGAAGGGGGTTGGGAAAAACGTTTTTGCGGATCTTGGGAACTCGATGAAGATTAGTTTGAAAAACCCTGCCGCCGGGGCCCGAACGTTGCGCTCCCGAATCGTGAAGCTGGGCGTCGTCCAGATGTCAATGTCCGATGACAGCCATGAGAATGTCGAAAGGGCAGTCACATTCGTCAGGGACGCCGCCAGGAGGGGGGCACAGGTCGTCTGCCTCCCCGAGCTGTTCGCTTCGCGCTATTTCCCTTCGGCGAGGAGGTCCCGCGTGCGACCGGAATCAATCCCCGGCCCAACCAGCCGAGCGCTTTCTGCATCGGCCCGGAAGAACAGGGTGACGATTGTGGGGGGTTCAATCTACGAGAGTGACGGCGGGCGGAGATACAATACATGCCTAGTGTTTGATGAAAACGGGAGAACGATCTCGAAGTACAGGAAGGTCCACATCCCCCGGGACGAGCACTACTTCGAACAGGACTACTTCAGTCCCGGGGACAGGTACGCCGTCGCCAGGACCGGCTGGGGGGAGGTGGGGACCCTGATATGTTTCGACCAATGGTACCCCGAACCGGCCCGCATCGAAAGGCTCATGGGGGCGGAGGCGCTCTTCTATCCCACGGCCATCGGATGGGTCAGGGGGGTCGAACCAGTCGAGGGAGACTGGAAGAAGGCGTGGGAAGCAGTCCAGGTAGGGCACGCCATATCCAACTCTGTCGTCGTCTGCGCCGTAAACAGGGTGGGAAGGGAAGGAGACACGAACTTCTGGGGAGGTTCGTTCGTCTGCGACCAGTTCGGCAAGGTCCTCTTCAGAGCAGGGGATAAGCCCGGAGTCTTCACCGTGGACTGCGACCTAAGCCTCGGAAGGGAAGTAGAGGAGGGGTGGGGATTCCTGAAGAACAGGAAACCGGGGTCATACGCCGGAATAACGGGGTAGAGGGTCGGATGCCTCGAAGGGCACCTCGGAGCTACAGGATGCCCGCCGAGTGGGAGCCGCACCAGGGCACCTGGATTTCGTGGCCCAAAGACCCGGACACCTTCCCCGCCCAGATACTCCCGGACGTGGAGCGGACATACGCGAAGTTGGTGAAGGCGCTCGGCGAGGGTGAGGTCGTCCACATTTTGGTGAACGACTCGAAGGCAGAGGCCAGGGTTAGGCCCCTGGTTGGGAACGCCAGGGTGTCGTTCCACCACATCAAGACAGTCGATGTATGGGTGAGGGACTACGGCCCAACCTACGTGGCAGGCGAGACGGGGGCGGCCATCAAGTGGGTCTTCAACGCCTGGGGGAACAAGTACGAAGACCTGAAGCCCGACGATAAGGCTGGGGAAGAGATCGCATCCAGGTCGGGGCTGACTGTCGTGAGACCCGGGATAGTGCTGGAGGGGGGGTCCATAGACGTCAACGGGGGAGGGAGCCTGTTGACGACAGAGCAGTGCCTCTTGAACCCGAACAGGAACCCAGGAATCGGGAAGGATAGGCTCGAGGAGGTCCTCGGAACCAACCTTGGGACGAGGAACATCATCTGGCTCGGGTCAGGAATAGAGGGGGACGACACCGATGGCCACGTTGACGACATCGCACGTTTCGTTGGCCCCCGGAGGGTGGTTGTCGCCACGGAGCGGGAGAGAAGGGACAGCAATCACTCACCCCTGAAAGAAAACCTGAGACGGTTGAGGGAGTCACGAGACCAGGACGGAAGGTCACTGGAGGTGGTGGAGATCCCGATGCCGCCGAAGGTCACATCTCCCGATGCCAGGCTCCCCGCGAGCCACCTGAACTTCTACATCGGGAACGAGGTGGTGATGGTTCCCACATTCGGGGGGGAAAGCGACAGGCTCGCCATCGGACGGATGCGAGAAGCGTTCCCCAGGAGAGACATCATCGGCATAGACTGCAGGGCCCTGGTCTATGGGCTGGGAACACTCCACTGTGTCACGCAGCAGATACCGGCATTCGCCTAGGCAGGCTACCTGTAGGCAGCTACCGCGTCCCTGACCTGGGCGACGAACTCCTCGGGCTTCACTCCGAACTTCTGCTCCCCAGCGCGGGTCCTGACCGCCACTGTCCCCGAATCCTGCTCCTTCTTGCCCACCACCAGCATGTATGGAATCTTCTGCAGCTGGGCATCACGTATCTTCGACCCCATGGTCCCGCTCGTGTAGTCCCCTTCTCCTCTCACGCCCCCGCTGGTGATCGCAGCGAGCACCTTCTTGGCGTACGCCGTGTGTTCGTCCGAGAGCGGAATCACCCTGGCCTGGACGGGGGACAGCCAGATGGGGAGCACTCCCTTGTAGTGTTCGAGCATGACACCCATGAAGCGCTCCAGCGAACCGAGTATTGTGCGGTGGAGCACGACTGGCGTGTGCTCCTTCCCGTCGGAGCCGGTGTATGACAGTTTGAAGCGCTTCGGCATCTGGAGGTCGAGCTGGAACGTTCCGCACTGCCACTCCCTCCCGAGGGAGTCTCGTATGTCCACGTCTATCTTGGGCGAGTAGAAGTTCCCTTCCTTCTCCTTGACTTCGTAATCCCACCCTCTCGTCTTCACAACCTTGATCAGGGTGTCCGTGGCTCTCTTCCACTCTTCATCGCTCCCCATGTAATCGTCGGGGCGGGTGGAGATCTTCACCTTGAACGGGAGCCCGAAGACCCCGTACACCTTCTCCATGAGGTCGAGCATCTTGGAGAGCTCTCCCTCCGCCTGTTCTTCTGTGGCTATGATGTGGGCGTCGTCCTGCATCAGCGACTTCACCCTGAAAAGGCCGCTCGCCACGCCGCTCAACTCGTTCCTGTAGAGGGGGTCGAAGGTCGCGTACCTTACTGGGAGCTCACGGAAACTCCATTTTCTGGACCTGTAGATGAGGAAGGTCGACGGGCAGTTCATCGGCTTCAGCCCCATCTCCTCGTCCCCAAGCATGGTGAGGAACATGTTGTCCTTGTAGTGCTCGGAGTGGCCGCTCACCATCCAGAGAGCCGTGTTGGCGAGCGTGGGGGTGCTGACCTCCTGATACCCCTGGGCCCTCAGCTCCGAACGAAGGAAATCAATCAGGATGTTCCTCACAGCCAGTCCCTTGTCGTGCCAGTACACCATGCCGGGGGAGACCTCCTGAAAGCTGAAGAGGTCGAGCCGTTCGCCGATGACCCTGTGGTCAGTGTCCGGGAGGTTTACGAAGTCGCTCCTTTTCAGCCTGGCCATGGCCGCCTCCGCTGTCAGCTTCCTCCTGTGCTTAGGAGGAGGCGCCTGAGGGGGAGTCACGCCGTGCGAATAGCTCCTCGACATCTCCGCCAGGGGGTGCCCTTTCACCTTGATCTGCAGTGCCTTGGTCCACCCGAAGGGGGCCCTCCTGACTTCCAGGCCCGCCCCCTTCGCCTCCTTCTCCATCTCGAGGAGGAGCGCCAGGGCGTCTGACGGCGAAGCAAGAGTCTGGCTGAGGTGAGCGAAGGGGTAGAGGAGCACCCTCTTCGTGCCGAGCTTCTCGAGGAATTCTCGTGACTCGGCCACCGCCTTCCCGACGAGCTCGCTGTCGTCCCCCTGCTCAAAGGCGGTGAACAGGACAACTATGTCATCCTCCCGCACAGTACGCGGGTCGATGTCCTCCGCTCCCCCGATCTCTTTCTTCACTGGGGTGTACTCGATGAAGTCAACGTGCATCTGGAGGATCTTCATGCCGAGATGCTCTTACCACCTGGAACGTTCCAGGCTCCTTGACTTCTTGGTCGCCTTCTTCCATACTTTGTAGTGGTCTCTGCAGAGATAGACGCGCCGCCCCTCCCCGCTGAGGCTGAGGCCGCTCCCACCCGTCTCCTCCCTGCTGATCGACCTGTCCGCCTGGTTTCTGCAGCTGGTCACGCTGCACCCTATTCCCTTGTCCACCTTTCCCAAGGTTACCGCGCGAGTCTCCCGTGACTGTATATAAAAACGGCCGCACGGGGGTCCGCATGCTCGACAGGCTCAGGGCACGGCTGGAGTCCAACCTTCAGTCCGTCGGGAGGTGGTTCGCCCATCTGGAGCCTACGCCCACCGCGTGGACCATGGTTGGGCTCCTGATTTCCGTCCTGGCGGCTGCGGCATACTCTTCGTCGGGCTTCAGGGGGGAGCTCATCGGCGGGGTGCTCGTGCTGGTGTCTGGGTGGTTCGACATAGTAGACGGAGCTGTTGCCCGTGTGACCGGAAGGACATCGAAGCGGGGAGCATTCCTCGACTCGACCCTTGACAGGGTCGCAGAGGTGGCAGTTTTCGCTGGCATACTTGTCGGAGGGTACTCCCCTCCCGTCATCGTGCTCCTGGCGCTCTCCTTCAGCCTACTCGTAAGCTACACGCGGGCGAAGGGGGACGCGCTGGGGGTGGCCCTGTCAGGGGTGGGTATCGGCGAAAGGAGCGAGCGGCTCCTGATACTGGCAATATTTTCGATGGTAGGACTGGCATACTGGGGGATCCTTCTGGTCCTCATTGTCGCCCTGTACACCTTCCTTGAACGGACGGTAAGGGCGGTGATCTCGCTGAAAGGATCGAAGGGCGTGTCCGTACAGGGTTAGCGGTAGACCGACCATCCCCGGTGATAAGATTCCCTGCTTCCTAGGCTCAGCGAGTCGCGACCCTTATTGTGGAAGGGTAGGCCCTTATCGACTGGATGAGGTTCAATGCCGTGCCAGACGCCGCCCGGGCTATTTCCGGATTGGTCCCGCGGAACCCCCCTGGCTGCCCGCTGGGCCTCCGCAGCCTTATGCTGATGGCCCTCGTCAGGTTCATTGATTTTAGAGTGAATAGGCCGAACCCGAACATCGAAAGCGCAAGGAACCAGACGCCGTGTATGAAGACGAGCCATGCGAATACGATGCCCGATACGCCGAGGATCATCTCGACGATGGAATTCCTATCGTTTCTCAGATGCTGGAAGTAACTTGTCTTGGTCATCTCCTTCGCCGAACCGGACTTTGGCGTCCTGTACAGGAAGAAACCCATCCGGTCAAAGACGCCATAGAAGAAGCCTATCGACCCGAGGACGAGCATGCCTCCCGTAGCATATCCAAGCATCGGTATCAGAATCACGTTCCTCCAGGTCATCAATCCCTGTACCTTTAGGGCCCAGGCACCGGAAGCTAACGAGACAGCGAAGGGGACGGCCACTATTCCGACATAGACCGGGTTGTTGAATATCGAAGTGGCCGGAGGAATGAGGTTGAAGACCACCGCTATGGTGGACAGAAAGGTCACGACTATCCAGCTCAGGCTCGAGAAGGGGGACATCAGCATCAGCAGAAGCCCGACCTTCTTCCTCGCGGAAACACCCTTGGCGGTGATTATGGCGGTCCAGTAATGGGCAATGCACCTCCACCACCCCTGAGAGGTCCTACCAACCTGCTTCTTCCAGGCTTCCAGGGTCGAGGGATCCTCGCTCATGACCTTCACGTTGCTAAGATAGACCCCCCTCTTCCCCGCGAGATACAGCTTGATCGAGATGTCAGTGTCATCCGCTATCCTCTGGTTCGTCCAGCCTCCAACCTCTCTGAGATCCTTCGTCCTGACAAGTGTCTGCCCCCCCTGGGCGGAGAAGGGAGCGTCAACCAGATAGGATCCCATCTTCGAGATGGTGTCCCCGATGTCCTGGGTCAGTGCGAAGAGCTTCGTTACCATATTGTAGTCCCTGTTATAGTGCCCGTATCGGTACGAGACGAACGCCGTCCTTGGATGAGTCTCCATGGTGTCAATCCCCTTTGTGAGGGCGTCCGGTGATACGAGAGAGTCGGCGTCCAGAAGCAGGACGTATTCCCCGTCCACGAGCCGCAGTGCCTTGTTGAGCGCTCCGCACTTGAAGAACTCCCTAGTGGGCCTCCGCGAGACCAAGGTCCGTATTCCTGACTGGTTCAGGTCCTTCACCTTGGCGTCAATTATCGAGGTCGTCTGATCGTTGGAATCGTCCGCGACCACCACCTGGATTCTGTCCTTAGGGTAGTCCAGGTGCTTCATGGCCTCGAGAGACCTCTCGATCACGAACTTCTCGTTGAAGGTGGCTATGAGGATGGACACGAGAGGGTACCGGTTCAGCTTGACGTCCTTCCCCCCGAGGGTCCTCGGGTATTTCATCGAAGCCGCCAGGAGGAACACCCAGTAGTATTCGAGGGCGAGGACGGGTATTCCAATACCTAGGGTAACGATTTCGAGAAGAAGCCAGATTTCCACCACCATGAATCCAACCCCTCCGATGGTACCCCCCAGGGGCACACCTCGATATGTATGTTTCCAAGTCAATCCTGCTTCACACGGGCATGCAAACCCGGGAGGGCCCCAAAGTGCGGGGGGCGCCACCCCTCCGGTGTCTACGCAGGAAACCAAGACACTAATAGTATAGCCGAAACCGCCTCCCGCCGCTTCACGAGGACAAAGAGGGACGATATTGGGTTCACGAAAGGTCTACTTCGCTGTTTTCGGGTCTGGGTTGGGGCACATCACCCGAATCCTTGAGATATCGAAGCTGCTCCCCCCCGACGAGTTCCGGCTGCGATACTCCTCCTCGGGTCAGGGCTTCAGCTTCCTCGGTACCAAGGGACTGGACGCCTCTTCGGAGAACTGCCCCCCGCTGGACGTCGAATGGGCGAGTGGAGGAGGCTTCTCGTCCGACAGGGTCCTCCCTGGATTCCCATTCATGCTCAACAACTTCCTCAAGCAGGTGGCCTTCGAACGGAGAGCGATCAAGAACTTCGGCCCAACCCTCGTCGTCTCCGACTCCCGGCTGTCCCCCCTCCTTGCGGCGTGGTCGATGGGATACCCCGTCGTCACCATGCTGAACCAGTTCAAGATCCTGTTCCCGCCAAGGTTCAGGGGGAGGATGGGCAGATTCTACGAACGCATCGCCGGGGACGTCCTTGGCCTGATGTGGTCACTCAGCAAGAGGGTGCTCGTGACAGATCTCCCTCCCCCCTACACCATCGGCGAAGAGAACCTGACCAGTTCAGAGGTCTCCAAGGTAGTCGAATTCGTGGGGTTCACAGCACCAATAGTGGAGATGACGGCCGAGAGGACCATAAAGGCGAAGGAGAGCCTGGGCCTGGACAGCAGGCCCCTCGTCTTCTGCCAGATAAGCGGCCCGGATGCAACAAAGGCCAGATTTGCGGAAACGCTCCTGAAGTCCGCCGACTTGCTGACACAGAAGTACAACCTGGTGATCTCGATGGGTTACTCCTGGGGATCCCCGGAACCCAGAAGGCTGTCGAACGGGGGGTGGCTCTTCGACTGGTGCCCCGTCAAGGACGAACTCTTCGAACTCTCTACGGTGATAGTAGCCAGGGCAGGGCACAGCACAATCGGGCAGTGCATCGGCCACGTCAAGCCGGCCGTGCTCGTCCCCATTCATAACCATCCGGAACAGATAAGCAACGCACAGAAATTCGAGAAACTAGGCCTGGGGGTCATGATAAGATCAGAGCAACTGACCCCCCAGAACCTCATCGAGTCTATCGGGAAGTGCGCTACAGACAAGTCCTACAGCAAGAGGCTGGGGGTGGTCTGTGAGGTCTCCAAGAAGTACAGGGGGGTCGAGAGGTGTGCGGAGATCATACGCAACATGGCATAGGTGTGTCAGGGGGGGCCTGACCGTGGAAGACCCCTCTGCTCCTTCCCTACGAAAGCCTCGAACTCTGAAAGCGAGCCGGGGGTCCCGATCTCGTAAAAGCGGTCCCTGACTTCGAACGCAAGTAGCTCCTTTCGTTCGATCAGCGCCCCGTAGAACGCCTCCTCATCACAGAACTCCTCTTCCGGGATGACGGCCAGCGCTTCCTTCCTGAGTGCTGTGACCCCATAGTTGATCCAGTCCATCCCTTCGACCCTGTTCCTCTTGTCGTACCTGACGACGGCGCCCCCCTCGACCACAACGTCGCTCTTTCCGTACTTGTTCTCATTCCTGTACACAGACATGACGGCGAGCCTCCCAGAAGAACGAAGAGTCTCCATTATTTCGCCGTAGGGGGCTCGGAGGTAGGCGTCCCCATAGGTGACGAAGAACGGGTCCCGGAGAAGCCCTGCCGCGCGCTTTAGAGCCCCGGCGGGGCCCAGGAGACGAGGACCATCGGAGCTGTATCGGATGGTGCAGCCGTAGGCGCTTCCGTTCCCTAGGTGCTCCCGGATCCTTTCGCCCAGGTGCCCGATGCAGAAGACGAAATCGTCTATGCCGCTTTCCTTCAGCAATTCCAACTGGTAATCCACGAATGGCCTCCCTTTAACAGGGATGAGGGCCTTCGGAAGGCTCTCGGTCATGGGCCGCAGCCTCGTCCCCAGACCGCCCGCAAGAATCACAGCCTGCATGAGCACCAAGCCCCACGTCTTCAGATGTTGTAGATTACCCTGCTATGGCGGGATGGAGAACCACAAAGCCAGTATGGAAGAACGGACGAACCCGAACGGGAGGGTAGAGAGGGAGTTTGGGCGCACCGTTGGAGAGCTCGGTCCCTCTTCGGTAGTCGAGAGGTTCTTGCGAGGAGACGGGAACCCAAGGACGGAAGAGTCGTACGGACAGCACCTGGCTCAGTAACTGCGATGGCTGAAGAGCGAATGAATCAACACTACGCCAGACGGCCTCATTTCGGGGAACTTAAGTGCGTCTTCAGGCCCAAGCCTCGGGAAGGTCCTTGCTGGAACGCCTAGAATGTCTGAGAATGCAACAGTCTTATTACAGCC
>DASPPO010000014.1:0-16014 GCA_035625455.1 Nitrososphaerales archaeon
ACGCAATCTACGAAGAACGAATGAAGGAAGTGCTAACCAAGTACAAGGAAAGGGGCGTCAAACAGGTAGCCTTCGGGGATATCTTCCTCCGAGACATCCGGGCATATAGGGAAGAGAGGCTCGCTGGGATAGGGATGGGAGCGGTGTTTCCTCTGTGGGGAAGGGGCACTCGTGGGCTGGCGAACGAGTTCATTAGAGCGGGGTTTCGTGCCGTGATTTGCTGCGTGGACCCACGGAAGCTTTCCGGAGAATTCTGCGGAAAGAATTTTGATGCCGCTTTCCTTCAATCTATTCCAACCACCGTCGATCCGTGCGGTGAGAATGGCGAGTTTCACACTTTCGTATTCGCCGGTCCTATCTTCAGGCGAGCAATACCGGTAACAAAAGGGCAGATAGTTCTCAGAGATGGATTCTACTTCGCCGATTTGGTTCCTGGCACCCAGAACAAAAATGTGCAACAGAGAGACGCTGAACCTGCACCCAGCCCTAGTCCTGAGTTCCCCAGAGACCGCCGCACTACCTCATCCTAGTAGGAAGATTTGTCTCCTGACCTAACCGACGTTATTTTTTCTGAGATCTTTCGCACCAGTTGACCTCTCACACATGCACGCAAACGCGCGCTACCAAGGTGGGCAGTCGCAAATTGCATTCTGCAGAATAGAGAAAGGGCGATAGGTGCGGCCGCCGGTTCTTAGACCCGATTGGGTTCAAATCCTGCACTTGGACAGATTTCTCTTGCAGAGGTACAATGGACCGATGAAGACTCCAAAGCGGCCAAGACTTTTTGCCGCGTCAGCTGAGATATCTGCCCGGAGCCCGATGAGAGGCAAAAGAGTTCGCGTGGCGTCGGCCTTTCCACCAGACTTCTTCGATGGCCTTGCCCAACCGCCCTTGATCATGCTGAAAGGGGACGCGCTGACCGTCGAAGACAACGTCAGCGAAGAGTGGCCAGCTTTCGTGCTGGTCACCAAAGAGAAGGGGGAGCGAGGCTGGGTTCCAGAACGCTACCTACGGCGTCAAGGGAAGAGCGCCATCGCGACCACAGGGTATGACACGACGACTCTTGATCCATCGGAAGGTGAGGTTCTGACCGTGATTGATGAGGATACAGAAAGCGGTTGGGTGTGGTGCCGCGACAAAGGAGGGAACCGCGGCTGGTTCGCCATCGACCACCTTGCCCAGTCCGATAGATAGCAAGTATCACGTGCGGCTCACGAGACCACGCTAGTTGGTGGGTTTCTTGGCCTAGGCGCGACTCTCCTACGTGGGGTCGCCGAAAATTTAAGCCCTCGGGCTCAAATCTGTGACGAGTTCTTCCCTGTGCCTCGGGTCGGACTCTTACACGAGTCGTGTCGGATTGAGCGTTAATTTGCCGTAAATTGAGAACGAATCCAGGCCGTGAATTCTAATCCGGCGCGTGGGCCGCGAGACAGTTCCTGGAGGCTGAAGGATGGCTAACTGCTGGTGAGCCGGCTCACGTAGCTAGGGCCGCAATCGACGAAGCCAAATAGGCAGAAGCGAAAGGTAAAGAAAAGTGTATTCTCATCAATATCAGCCGGCATAATTCCCCGACGTCGATGGATACCGAAGCAAAGTCGAATTGGACTGGGGCGCCTGCGCAGGAGGACTCGCGATCAGGTCCGACCACTTATAGATCGCTGACTGAGACAACAGTAATCTCTCAAGCGCCTCCGGATAGTTTTGAGAGCCCGCGGGAGGAAAGCGGGTCCAGTCTGGCTGAGTTGCCTACCGCCCCACAGAGCTGGATGGAGCAGTCTGGCACGGTAATGCAGGTCGAGCTGTCAAAGCTCTTCGTGGGCAAGACCAACGTCAGGAAAACCCCAGGGGACGTTGGGGATCTCGCAGATTCCGTCAAGGAGAAGGGGATACTGGAACCCGTGCTTACGCGACCCGTAGAGGGTCGGTACGAGGTTGTAGTCGGCTCGAGAAGGTTTGAGGCGGCGAAGATGGCCGGCATGAAGACGATTCCGGCAGTCATCAGGCCGATGACAGATGAGGAGGCCATAATCGTCTCGCTCGTTGAGAACATCCAGAGGAACGACATCGAACCGGAGGAGGAGTACGACGCAATCATTGCCCTGACCAAGGTCAACCCGCGAGCCTATGGAACTGTGGAACAGCTCTCCAAGGCGATTGGCAAGTCGCGAAGGTATGTCGACGACAGAATTAACGCGGTAGGAGCGGTCCGCAACATAAGGAAAGAGTCAGGTCCCGGGATCTCCGTTAGACAGGCGCCCCTGCTGTCAGAGAGGAATGAGGGTGTTCTGCCTGTAAAACACGCTACGTTCTTGCACCGGGCAGAAGGGGCGCCCACGGTCCAAGGACTACCGCGTAGGGAACGCATCTCGAAAATGAAGCAGTTGGCTGTGACGATAGCCCCGCTTCCCAGCCCTGAGGCGGAGAGCGTTGTCAGTCATTTCGTGATGGCGCCGCAGCGGCCGGTAGAGGACATCAGGAATGAGGTCTCTACTATGCACGCAGTCAAGATGGACATTCTACTCGATCCCAGAGTCGCCGACGGCCTGAGGAAGGCTGCGGAAGAGCGCAACACAACGTTGGAAGCAGTCGCTTCGCTCGCCATACACTCGTGGCTCAGGCAGCACCAGTACGCCTGACAGCACTGAGGTCTGCAACGAAAGAGCGTGCGCTATTACTTCCCTACTAGTTTTCTTGAGAAGGTGAAGTTCATCGGTGGCTTATCCTTGAATTTCATGAGGTATTCTTGAAGAATCCTTGCTTCTTCACCTTCCGCATCCTTGCATGCTGCGTAGCGAAGTTGCAGCTTCTCGCGTGGAAAGGCATCGCAGAACCTGTAATCCCAATATGTCTTTCTGGCCGTGTGCCCGGCATGCCTGTTCTCTGCCACGGCTTCCTTGAACTCCTTTAGCCGTTTTCTAAGGGTCCGCTTGTGGGCGTTCCCTACGTAGAGCAATCCTTTGTGGTCTGTACCGAATACCCGAGCGAGGGGGATTGCCGCACCATTGGAGGCATACCGAAGCTCGTAGACCCCGGTCTTCTTGGGCGATTTCTGATGGTCGAACTTCATGATTGAAACCCATTCGGTCCACTTGACGCTCATACCCCGGACGGAATGATTGCTCTTGTTACCTTACTTAAGCCATTCAAGCGCTGAGGTAGAATTATCAAAACAGGTAACATTCGGCGACGCGAGCTCGATGGCCGAGTGTGAAGATGGCACAATATGGTTTGGCACCCACTAGCCTTTCGTAGGCTAGCAGTTTCAGTTTAACTGCTGTAAAATCTTTCAAAATTTCTTGAAGCAGTTGACCTCTCAGCCTGCTGCCTTGAGAGAGAAGAGTCCCATGTGCGGTCGCCGGGATTTGAACCCGGGTTACAAGCTTGGAGGGCTTGTGTCCTCTTGATGCTAACGCTAGACCAGGCTGGACGACGACCGCACGACCTTCGAGCCTTCAGCTAGCGCTTTTAATCGTTGAACCCGCTTCGGCCTTCTCCGCCTCGTAAATCACCCGCGAAGCGACGACGTGCGCTTCCAGGGGCCCGGCGTCTATCCTGACGAGCTTGTCCATTGCAGCGAGTGTCTCCGGTGAAAAATGGCCATGCGGGAACCCGCCCACGATAACGGACGGGTTCTTGGCAGTCATGACCTTCCTTGCCAGTTCCTCCAATGTCATCATCTTCCCCCGCACAGACAGCCCAATCGCCTCGTTCGACGAGACCATCGTAAGCAACTCCTTGACGCGCATTGAGTGTACCCTGATCAGCCCCTGCTCCGGCCGCTCAACCAGCACCTTCTCCATCAACCCTCTGAAGCGAAGATAGTTCTTTGGAATCCTGGTCTTCTCGGCGACCTCAAGCACGACGTCATCATAGGTGTGGACGAAGACCCTGACCGAACCGTCGAGGTAAAGCGGGGTCCCTGTTACGTTCAGCAGCGTCACATGCACCAGGTCCGGCCTTCCCCTCTTCTCCGAATCTTTGAGCTTCGCCATCGCTGAATGATGGAAGCTCCTGTCAAGCAGAATCTCAGAAGGATGCTTCTGCCTCCTCCTGGCGTCGCTAGTCACTGCGGGCTGGCTTCTAATTTCCTTCGGTACCATCTCGAGGGCCGACTCCGCGAGGACGAAGTTGAGCAACGGAAGGACCGACGAGAAAGCGTATGGTTAAGTTCTTGCCTGCTCAGCACAGGCTATGAACCCCCGCAGGCCACCGAAAGAGGACGCATCTACCATCATAAGGCTTCTCACGGAATCTGCCGTTAGCCTCTCACACACCAACCCCTCCGTCGCGGAGGAACAGGCAGCCCTGGCAAGGAGGGTGAAGCTCAAGTTCAACGTTCGTCTCGACCCCTCCCTGACGAGGTTCACATGTCGGGGGTGCAAGGGGCTTTTGGTGCCAGGCGTGAATGCCCGGGTCAGGCTGGGCCATGGGAAGCCGACAATTATACGAGTGACCTGCTCCAGATGCGGTCATGTAAACCGCAAAGTCGTCGGGGAAGCTTAAATACGAATGAAAAAGGCTCGGAAAACCGCTTCGTGAAGCGTTATGGTAAGTGTCCACGACGTCCCGTCGAGTAGGCTGATTACCGCCCTAGCGGCACAGATGAAAGAGGTCCCGGGCGTCGAGCAGCCGGACTGGTCCCGGTTCGTCAAGACCGGCTCCCACGCTGAAAGACCCCCCGCCGACTCCGAGTGGTGGTACACTCGCGCCGCCTCTCTCATGCGCAAACTCTACCTCCACGGCCCGGTGGGGCTGGGAGACTTGGAGCGCGCTTACGGCGGTTCGAAGGCCCTGAAGTACTACCCGAAGCATCACAGGGACGCAGGCGGGTCGTCAATCAGGAAGATACTCAAGCAGCTCGAGCAGGCCGAGCTCGTGACGAAGACCCCTAAGGGGAGGGTGCTGTCGTCCAAGGGGAGAGGAATGATCGATAAGGCATCGAAGGAAATCTTCGCGGCGCTGAGCGAAGAGAACAAGGCACTCGCGAGGTACGCATGACCATGACCGAGCAGCCGCAGAAGCAGCCCGACAGGGAGGCGCAGGAGAGAAAGATGATGAGGGAGGCGGCGCTCAGGATGGCCCTCACATCAGAGGCGAGGCAACGGCTGGCCAACGTCAGGATGGTCAGGCCCGACCTGGCGAACGCAGTCGAAGAGTACGTTATCCAACTCGCATCGTCCGGCAAACTCAGGAACGCGGTGGACGATGATCAGGTCAAGCAGATGCTTGCTACGCTGCAGGGCAAAAAGCGCGACATAACAATCAGGCGGGCATAAGATGGCAAGAGTCAAAGACAAATCCAAGAAGAACAGGCTGGCTAAGGCAGGCAAGCAGGCACGGTCCGTCCCCACGTGGGTGATAGTCAGGACGAACCGCAAGGTCAGAAGCACCCCTAAGCGAAGGAACTGGAGGCAACGGAAGCTGGGGTTGAGGTAGTAGGGAATGTCCGAACAGAAGATGGAGGAGCTGACGAGGACCTATACGGTCCCGCTGGGCGTGGTCTACGAGGCGCCGCCCTACAGGAGGGCGAAGAAGGCCATCATCGTCATCAAGGAGTTCGCTACCCGGCACATGAAGGCCAAGCAGGTGAGCATCGATACGGAGGTCAACGAGCAGATCTGGGCGAGGGGCATAAGGCACCCACCCCGACGCATAACAGTCGAGATGGAGCGCGACGAGGATGGCGTTGTCAAGGTCAAACTCCCTCCGAAGCCCGAAAGCGTGTGACCGAATGGGTCTGCACCTGATTGACATCTACCGGAGCCCGAACATAGGCGTCTTTCTGAAGGGAAACGAGAAGTTCCTCCTCGTCCCAAAGGGACTCGCTCAAACGAAGGCCGACAAGCTCTGCGCCGACCTGCAGGTGTCTGCGATTCCGACATCGGTCGGGGAGTCGAGGCTGCTGGGGCCGCTGGTATCGATGAACAACAACGGCATACTCGTGTCGAGGCTTGCCGAGGAAATCGAGATGCACGAAATCAGAACTGCAACAGGATTAAACGTCTCGAGACTCGACTCAAAGCTCACGGCCGTAGGGAACCTCGTCGTGGCGAACGATGAATGCGCCCTCGTGTCCCCAGTTCTCGATCAGAAGACTCTTCTGCAGATCAAGGACGTTCTCGGCACAGAAGTCGAACGCATGCCCATTGGAGAATACCATCAGGTAGGATCCTTCGTGGTTGCCACCAACAATGGTGCCGCGGTCTATCCCGGACTCGACGAGAATGAAGTGAAAAGGATCAGCTCGCTGATGGGTGTTGACGCCTATCCCACATCTGTGAACAGTGGCGTCCCATACGTAGCTTCGGGCCTCGTCGCAAACTCGAGGAACGCGATAGTGGGGAGCCAGACGACAGGTCCCGAGCTTGTCTTTATAACGCGGGCACTGGGCGTGTGATCTTCCCCTTTGAGCAAACGTCAGCCCACAGCCGAGGAAACCGTGAACGCGCTCGTAGTGGAGATCAGAGTTCTCGAGGGGACATACAACGAACTCACGGCCAGGCAGAACCTGCTCGAGAGAGCCCTCCTGGAGAGCCGCGCCGCTCTCGAATCGATCAAGGGCCTGGACGGAAGCAGCTCGGAAGTCCTTACCCAAATCGGAGGCGGGGCCATGCTCCATTCCCCACCCCCGTCCACAGACAGAGTGCTGATCAACGTGGGCTCGAACGTGGTAGTTGAAAAGTCGAAGGAAGAGGCCGTCGCAATGCTCGAGGAGAGAAGCAGGGACGTGGAGAAGACCATCGTCTCTCTCGTCGGAGAGAGGAACGAGATTGCCGACAGGCTGAACTCCGACAGGGAGCTCCTGAACAACCTGGTGGCCAAGAGCCAGGAGTAGCGCTTGTTCGAGAGGCTGAAGCAGGCGTTCTCAGCCGTCACAAGTGCTGTAAAAGAAAAAGAGCTCAGCGACAAAGACCTCGACGACGTCGTCTTCAATTTTCAGATCGCACTGATCGAGAGCGACGTCGCCCAGAGCGTCGCAGAAGCACTGACCGACGAGGTCCAGAAGAGCCTCAGCGGTACGAAGGTCGACAGGTCCGCCGACCCATCAGAGGTCGTCGGCGAAAGGCTCGCCACCGTTCTTGAGGCCTCCTTCACCAAGGCTGGCTCCGTCGATCTCGTGGCGAACATCAGAGACAAAACGAAGAATGCAGGGGAGCCGTACGTCATCCTCTTCCTTGGGATAAACGGCACAGGCAAGACGACATCCGTCGCGAAACTCGGCAGTTACCTGCAGAAGAATGGCCTGTCTGTTGTCTGCGCGGCAGGCGACACGCACAGGCCCGGTGCCATCGAGCAGCTCACGGAGCACGCGGGGAGGCTGCAGTTGAAGGTAATCTCGCAGCGCTACGGCGCCGACCCGGCCGCTGTAGGGAGGGACGGGGTTCTCTACGCAAAAGCCCATCACGCCGACTGCCTCCTCATCGACACGGCCGGGAGGATGCAGACCAACCAGAACCTGATGGAGGAGATGGCCAAGATTGTCAGGGTGGTGAAGCCTGACTTCCGCATCTTCGTCGCCGACGCCCTCACGGGGAACGACGCCGTCTCGCAGGCCGAGCTCTTCAACCAACATGTGGGTTTCGACGGGGCCATTCTTACCAAGGCTGACGCGGACGTCAGAGGAGGGGCGGCGCTCTCGATAGTCTATTCGACCGGGAAGCCTGTCATCTTCTTGGGCGTGGGCCAAGGGTATGGGGACCTTGTCCCGTTCGACAACAAGAAGTTCCTCGATTCGCTTCTGAAGGGCTAATCCGGTTCCAGTGCGTCCCTAGGATAGGTACTCTTCGCCCCTTCAGCCCTGGCCCTGTCGATCTCCACGGTGACGAACGGACGGCCATTGGAGGTGAGCCCCAGCACCTCTGCGTCTGGCCCCACGACCCACCCTCTTCCTCCGAATGTCGCCGCTCCGTGCTTCCCCAGCCTGTTAGACGAGGCGCAGTACGCCCCGGCGACCACCGCGGCCGTTTTTCCGCCGGAGAGCCACTTGTCGAAGTTCAGTCCGGTGCAACGGGGCGCCACGATGAGCTCAACTCCGCGCTTCCCGTATGACCTTGCGTCGGGCATGGACCAGAGGTCGCTGCATATCATGAACCCGGCCTTCCACCCCGATGCCTCGAACGGGGTGAATGGCTCCCCTCCCCTCTGGTACCAGCGTGCCTCGTAGTACCCTGGCTCGTTAGGCAGGTAGTTCTTGTGGTGGACCCCTTTCGCCCCTGCCTTCCTGTTCCAGACGAACCCCTCGTTGAGTCTCCTCCCCCCTCTCTCCACCGGCCTTGAAGCCAAGACCACCGGAGCTCCGAGTTCGGGGATTCTCTCCAGCCAATCGTTGTGTCCATTCACCGCGTCACTCCATGTCTCCCGTACGAATTTCGGGCCTGCGCAGAACCAGCTGTAGAACGGCATTTCCGGCAGTAGGACAAAATCGCTCTGGTGCCTCTTGACGTGCCGTTCCAGCCGGGCCCAATCCTCCTCGAACCTCACAGGATCATCGGGCATCTGTGCGACTGTAATCTTCAATGCGCGCCGACCGTCGGCGCCTCTCTCTTATCCTGTTCTCTAGGCTGAGCTCTCGTAGAGCTTCCTCTGCTCTTCGCCGATGAGCTCGGTGAGGGCCTCGAAGGCCCTGCTGGCGTCCTTCATGTCCACCACCATGATAGTGTCCGTGTAACAGCTTACGGTGTCCTCCACGTTCACTTTCCTCCTCCAGAGCTGGTTGTAGAAGGTGCTGATGCACCCCGGGGTGGCGGTGATCTCCTCGGGGCTGTGTACGGTAATCGCCGCTCCCTCTTCCCCTTCCTCTAGCACCTCGGCGCCCCCCAGGGATTTCTTCACTCTGGAATGAAGCCGCTGATCGAAGATTAAGGTGATTGAGGAGAGACCCTCGGAGACCTGGATGAAGTCGTTGGGGTAATTCGAGAGGAGAGTGCTGACCGTCTGTACCGTCCTCTTGGTCTTCTCCACTGAGAGACTTGACACGTGGGTCCTCGCGCTAACAGCGCTCCTCGCTATCACCCTGCTGACCTCGGGGGAGCTCGCCGAGTAAGCTCCCATCAGCCTCTTGAGGGCGGTCGCGATGCCAACCTCGCTAACGTCCTTCACCCTCTTCCCCGTTCGGGCCGCGACCTTGGGGACGAGCATCCTTGCAAGGGCGCTGAGGTTGAGATAGTCGCGTGCGATTGCATCCTGAATCGAGAGGTCCGCCCCTACCTCGTCCTTGACCGCCCTGGTGACTGAAACACCTCCGGCCAGTTTCTGGTCATGCTTGGCCAATTTGTAAGATTCCTGTCCACAACCTATAAAAGTATTCCAGGGAACCTCTCGCCTCAAACTTGCACCGGACCGTTGTCCTCGCTTTTTCCGGCGGACTAGACACGTCAGTCTGCGTGAAGTGGCTTCAGGAGAAGTACGACGCAGACGTGGTGACCGTTACCCTCGACCTAGGTCAGAGGGACGACATGGAGCAGATTGAAAGGCGCTCCAGGCAGATTGGAGCGAAGGACCACTACACCATCGACTCCAAGGACGAGTTCCTCCGTGGCTACGTTTGGCCGGCGATTACGGCCAACGCCCTCTACGAAGGAGCCTACCCCCTAAGCACTGCCCTTGGAAGGCCTCTTATCGGGAAGAAGCTGGTCGAAGTCGCCGAGAAGGAGGGAGCCGACGCGGTCGCCCACGGGTGCACGGGCAAGGGGAACGACCAGGTGAGGATTGACGTCAGCGTCAGGGCGATGAACCCCACGCTCGAGGTAATCGCACCCGTCCGCGAGTGGAACATGAGCAGGGATGAGGAGATTGTCTACGCCCAGAAGCGAGGCATTCCGATCAAGCCCTCCAAGTCGATATACAGCGTGGACCAGAACATCTGGGGGCGCTCGATTGAAAGCGGCCCCATGGAGAACCCCAACAACGAGCCTCCGTCTGACGCCTTCGAGTGGACGGTGTCCCCCGAGGACGCCCCCGACGAACCGGCGTACCTGGACATCGTGTTCAGGAACGGCGTGCCTACGAGGGTGAACGGCAGGGGGATGGAGCCTCTGAAGCTCGTAAGCTACGTCAACGAGTTCGCGGGCTCCCACGGCGTCGGGCGGATTGACCACATCGAGGACAGGCTGGTGGGCATAAAGTCGCGGGAGGTCTACGAATGCCCAGCAGCATCAGTGATAATTCAAGCCCACCAGGACCTGGAGAAGCTCGTTCTTACACGCCACGAGCTTGACTTCAAGGCGATGGTGGAAAGGGAGTGGGCTTGGCTCGTCTACTCTGGTCTCTGGCTCGAGCCGCTGAGGCTGGCGCTTGACCGCTTCATCTCGGCGACCCAACACAGGGTGACTGGCACCGTGAGGATGAAGCTCTACAAAGGCTCCGCCAGGGTCGTCGGCAGGTCATCCGAGTACTCGATTTATGACATTGGGCTCGCGACCTATGGCCGCGGCTCGAAGTTCGACCAGAAGAACGCCGTCGGCTTCATCGAGCTCTGGGGGCTGCAGTCAAGGGTTGCCGCCGGCCTGAACTCCGAAGTTGAGGAAAAACAGGAGAATGGACATCCGAGGACCAAGGCTAAGGAAGCCGAGTGAAAGGGCCCTCGCGTTCACCTCCTCGATGGCGGCTGACGGACGCATCGCCGGTCACGTCATCGCGGTGAACATCGCCCACATGGCTGCCCTCGTGAAAGCAGGCGAGGTTGACAGGGAGACGGGGGCGAAGTGCATCAAGTTCCTACTGGGCGCCTCCCCAGAAATCTCCCCGGCTGCTAAAGCGGAAGACTTCCACCAGCAGCTCGAGCAGCAGGCGGTTGACACCCTAGGCATTGAGATAGCAGGTTACCTGAACTTCGGCAAGAGCAGGAACGACCAGGTCGCGACAGCCATCAGGATGGAGCTAAGGGTAGAGCTGAACACCCTCCTCAGCTCTCTGACGGAGCTCCAGCGGGCTCTCTTGAGACAGGCGAGCACTCACGGGACGACAGTGGTCCCTGGATATACCCACCTCCAGAGGGCTCAACCCATCACTTTCGCCCACCACCTATTTGCCTACTTCGATGCTTTTCAGCGCGATATCGAGAGGGCCCTGCAGCTGTACGACAGGGTGAACCTGTCGCCGATGGGTGGTGCAGCCATGGCCGGCACCCCCGTGAAGATCGACCGGAGGGGAGTTGCCGGGTCCCTTGGCTTCGATGGAGTCATCAGAAACGCAATGGACGCCGTCTCGTCCAGGGACGTCGCAATCGAAGCCCTCTCCTGCGCCACCGTGACCATGGTCGATGCCAGTAGGCTCGCGGAGGAGTTGATTCTCTGGAGCACGTCCGAGTTCGGATTCCTCGAGCTCGACGACGCCTATGCGGCGTCAAGCAGCATAATGCCCCAGAAGAAGAACGCGGTCGTGGCCGAGCTGGTCAGGGCGAAGGCCGGATCTGTCATGGGGGACCTGGTAGCCGCCTGCGCCATCCTCAAGGCCCTACCATATTCGTACAACCTGGACCTGCAGGAAATCACCCCCCAGCTGTGGCGCGCCATGGACGACACCGTCGACTCGTTGGCCATGCTGGCGGGGATGGTTTTGTCTGCGTCAATCAATCCCGATAGGCTGCGGGGGGCGATAGCCAAAGACAATTCCACTGCGGTCGCCCTTGCCAACTATCTCGTCAAGGAGAGCGGCATCTCCTTCAGACAGGCCCACGCGATCGTTGGCCAGCTTGTCAGGACTTCGGTCGAGACCGGGAGACCGCTACAGGAAATTGCTTCGTCCAAGATGGCGGCCGTGTCGGTGAAGTTCGGCAAGCGAATCACAATCGAGCCGGGCGTTACGAAAGACCTCCTCGATCCTAAGAGCTTTCTCGAAACAATCGCGACCGAAGGCGGGAGCAACCCCAAGTCTGTTGCAGGAGGGCTAAAGGTCCGCCAGAGGGAGCTTGCGCTGACAGATTCTGCGCTCTCTGAAAAGGCAACGTCTCTGAGAGTATCGGGGCGGAAGCTGAAGGCAATCGCGTCGGGCATGGCCCGGGAGGTGAAATCGTAGATTGAACACTAGTTGTACGGAATGCGGAGCGAGCCTGGCCGTACCGAACGACGCAATCGTTGGAGAGCTCGTCTCCTGCAAGGACTGCTCACAGGAGTATGAGGTGGCCGAAATTTCCAATGGCAGCGTGCTCCTGAAGCCGGCCGAGCAGGTCGGAGAGGATTGGGGAGAATAAGTGAAGGTTAGCATCACATTCGACAGGCTCAGGTGGGAGGAGAAGGCCCTCAGCGAAGCGGCTGATGCGGCTGGGCTAGAGGTGTCTCTGGTCGATTCCAAGGGTCTCGTCTTCGAGGTCCCGAAGAAGCACCCCGACCTCGGGGAGGTGGTCCTCCAACGCTGCATCAGTCACTACAGGTCGTCCATTCTCACTTTGATGCTCGAGGGCGCGGGCCTGAAGGTCATCAACAGCTATGGCGTGGCTGAGACGTGCAGCAACAAGCTGGCGACCAGCATAGCGCTGGCGAACGCCAGGGTGCCGACCCCGCGCACTATCCTCGCCCTGACCTCTGAGGCCGCCGAGGAAGCCGCGGACAGACTTGGCTACCCTTTCGTCCTAAAGCCGTTCACGGGCAGCTGGGGGAGAATGGTGACTGTCGTACCGGACCGAAATACCCTCCGGTCTTTCATCGAGTACAAAGAGGAATTGGCCAACCCCCAGGAGCAGCACATGTACTACCTCCAGGAATTCGTCAGGAGGCCCCCTCGCGACATCAGGGCCATCGTGGCAGGGGACGATTTAGTCGCCTGCGTCCACAGGATTGCTCCGCCGGGCGAATGGAGGACAAACGTGGCGAGGGGCGCCGTCTCAAGGGCGTTCAAACCCAACGCCGAGTTGAAGGAGATCATACTGAGGGCAGCAGAAGCGGTTGGCGAAGGCATCCTAGGGGTGGACGCCATGGAGTCCGAGTCGGGGTATCTCGTCCACGAGGTGAACAACACGGTGGAGTTCAAGGGAGCTCAATCCGCGGTGGACACGGACATCCCCGCCCGGCTCATCAAGTACGTTTCACAGGTCGCAAGAAGGTAGTATGGTCCGAGTAGGAGTTCTGGGCGCTTCTGGGTACATCGGCGGGGAGCTGCTCCGCCTCCTGCTTCAGCACCCCGGTGTCGAAATAACGGCTGCCACCGCCAGGAAGTACGCAGGGGAGTACGTCTTCAAAGTCCACCCGAACCTTCGAGGCATCACAGAGCTGAAGTTCACTTCTCCTGATTCCTCCAGGCTCACAGGCTCTTGTGATATCGTGTTCGCCGCGCTGCCGCACGGAGAATCAGTCAAAATCGTCCCCCAGCTGGCGGACGCCGGCCTCAAAATCATTGACCTCAGCGCCGATTTCCGCCTGAGCGACAAGGGACAGTACCCGAGCTGGTACGGATACGACCACCCCCGTCCCGATCTCCTCGAGAGATTCGTCTTTTCAATCCCAGAGATAAACAGGGATCAGGTGAAGGGCGCCACCCTCGTTTCGTCCCCGGGGTGCATGGCAATCACAGCCATACTAGCGCTTGCACCGTTGCTGAAAGAGAAGGCCCTAGACATAGACCGGAACCACATCGTTGTCGATGCCAAGGTAGGCTCGTCGGGCGCCGGCGGCAAACCATCTCTGTCGACCCACTTCTCCGAAAGATTCAGCGTGGTCAGGCCGTACAAGCCAGCAGGCCACAGGCATTCGGCCGAAATTGAGCAGGTCTTGACCTCTCTGTGCGGGGACAGGGTCAAGGTTTCCATGTCAGCCCATGCAGTGAACATGGTCAGAGGGATTCTGGTTACCTCTCATGTCTTCACTTCAGGCCCCATCAAACCAATCGACATCTGGAAGGCATACCGTTCGATGTACACTGGGAGTTACTTCATCCGCCTGGTGAGGGACAAGCACGGACCTTTCCGTCTTCCCGATCCCAAGTTGCTGGTGGGTTCGAACTTCTGCGACATCGGGTTCGAGATTGAAGAGCGGACTGGACGTCTAGTAGCACTCTCCGCCACAGACAACCTGATCAAGGGTGCGGCGGGCAACGCAGTTCAATCGATGAACCTCATGCTGGGCTTCGACGAGAAGACGGGAATCGCCATGGCGCCCCTGCATCCGGTGTAGACAATGAGAATCGTGGTCAAGATAGGTGGGAGCCTGATGAAGGAAGGGGTTCCGCAGAATCTAGTCGAGGACGTCGCCGCGCTGGCACCATCGCACAAGCTCGTGATTGTCCATGGGGGCGGCGAAGTGGTGACTCAGTACGCAACTCGCCTGGGGAAAGAACAGCGCTTTGTCGTGTCCCCGGAAGGGATCAGGAGCAGGTACACAGACAGAGAGACGGCTGAGATCTACCAGATGGTAATGAGCGGGCTGCTCGCCAAACGGCTCGTCCTCGCTCTCGGGAAGGCAGGGGTAAAGTGCGTCTCGCTGGCGGGAGCCGACGGGCTGCTGATGCAGGGAAAACGGAAATTGAAACTGGTGATCATCGACGAGAGGGGGAGGAAGGTCGCAATCGAGGGAGGGTACACGGGCAAGGTGGTGGGCGTCAACACCTCTCTCCTTGACGCCCTGCTCTCGCAGGGATACGTCCCTGTGGTGTCTCCAGTGGCAGCTGGGGAAGAGGGGGAACCCCTCAACGTCGACGGTGACAGGGCCGCCTCTTCGATAGCGGCCAGGACCGGAGCCAACACCGTCGTCTTCCTGACCAACGTGGACGGACTCGAGCTAGACGAGAAGCTCATCAGCCACCTGACCCCCTCGGAGGCATCTTCTCGACTTCCGAAGGTTGGTTTCGGGATGCAGAAGAAGGTGATGGCCGCTGTGGAGTCGGTCGAGGCCGGAGTGGTCGAAGCAATAATCTGCTCGGGGACCAGAGCCGGCCCCGTCACTAGGGCGCTGGCTCACGACAGATGCACGGTGATCAGCGCAAAATGAGCCACATCCAAGAGACCGAGGAAGCCTTCGGAGCGGCGGCCTTCAAGAAGTTCCCTCTAACGATTGTCAGAGGGAAGGGATCACTCGTCTGGGACGCAGACGGCAAGGAGTACGTCGACTTCATGACGGGCATCGGGGTAGCCCTCGTGGGGCACTCGAACGACGCGGTGCTGAAGGCGATAAACGAGCAGGCCGCAAGGCTGATCACCTGCCACGGCACATTCTACAACGACGCGAGGGCAGACTTCATGGAGCGGCTCATCAAGGTCGCGCCAAAGGGTTTGAGCAAGGCCCTCCTGGCAAACAGCGGCACTGAATCTGTCGAGGCTGCGATCAAGCTCGCCAGAAGGCACACGGCCAGGAAGAAGATTGTATCAATGAAAGGGGCGTTCCACGGCAAGACATACGGCTCCCTCTCGGCCACTTGGAACAAGAAGTACAGGGACCCGTTCGGGCCCCTCCTAGATGGGTTCGAATTCGCGGAATACGGCGATCCGGCCTCGCTCGCACAGCTAGTCGATAGCGACACGGCTGCTGTTTTGGCCGAGCCTGTGCAGGGAGAGAGCGGAATCATCGTCCCTCCCTCCGACTACTTCAAGCAGGTCAGGGAGATCTGCGACCAGAAAGGAGTCCTGCTCATACTGGATGAGATTCAGAGCGGCCTCGGTAGGACTGGAAGGATGTGGGCGTCTGAACACTGGGGCATCGTCCCCGACATCATGACTGTTTCGAAGGGGCTTGGTGGTGGTCTCCCGATCGGAGCTGCAATCGCAACCGACGATATAGCGTCGAGCTTGAAAGGAGGGGAACACACGAGCACCTTCGCGGGGAATCCGCTCTCCTGTGCGGCCGCCTCTGCCACGCTCGACTTCATCAAACAGAACGACCTCCCGGGTCAGGCTAGGGACAAGGGAGAGAGAATGAAATCAGGTCTCTCCAAGATTGCATACGAACACAAACTCGTAAGGGAAGTTCGGGGGCTGGGGCTCATGCTGGCATTGCAGACCCGCGTGGACATACACTCACAGTTGCTCTCGGCCGAGGAGAAGGGGGTCATCTTCGCATACTCGGGGAGAGACACATTCCGCTTCCTCCC
>DASPPO010000015.1:0-49685 GCA_035625455.1 Nitrososphaerales archaeon
TACCTGATGAAAGTGCAGGAACGGACGGCGTTCCCCACCGCATTCGTAAGCGGAGGCAGAGTGAAGCCATAGGCGGTGGTGTAACCTACTGTTGCCGAAGTGTTGGTCGTGGTGGTAAAGGCTGTGGTCGTAGTCACAGAACCATATGACACGCTCTCGTTGAAGGTCGAGGGTTCTTCGTAGGTGAAGGTCTCGTAATCCGTGCACCCGACTCGGCTGGTGTAGTTAGACGATGGTCGGGTGGCAATCACGAAGAATACTGCACCGACTACCAAGACGGATACCGTAACCGAGGCTACGACTTTCCATCTCTCCATGCACCCCTTGTCAGAACGGAGTTCATTTTAGTTCTACTCGTGAGAACGGCCTAGAGATTGGTGGGATTTGGACGGTAGTTGGCTTATATCCGAAACAAACAATTCGACGTGAGTTTGCCTTCTTGTTGGAGTTGTGGTCATTTTGTCGTGCCCGGTGCGAAACAGTGTCCTAGTTGCAACGCGAATCTGGTCTGCTGGAGTTGTGGGAGCTTCATCCCGACAAATACCACACATTGCCCCACCTGCCACGCCAACCTGAAGAGTGGGCTCAGGAGTCGAACCCTGCTCGACGAATTCTTCTAGCGAGAGGTTAGTTTCGGCGGCCCCTCCCTTCCGGTCTTAAGGTCACTTAGACACAGTCGCTCAAATAGGTACTCAACAGCTTCGAGGATTACGCCGACTCCTCCCAACTACCAAAGAAGCATCGCAGAACACAACTGCTTCTGCTGGCTATGCGTCAATTACATCGATAGTTACTGTAAGCTGTTTGACGTTCCAGTAGACTTCAACTTTACCTGCAATAGCTGGAAGAGGAATTGGGACAACAAAGCAAGTCACGCGTAGGGGACTCCCCGAACTCAACGTCCACACTCCTCACCCCAGTCCAGAATGCATTGCGTTCAGCCAGATTCGAATCTCTGATGTTGGATAGTTGTTGGCAACTATCACTGAACCGAATAAGTGCCTAACGGGAAGATCCCCGTACAAATGCCCCCATGTCCAAGAAGCACTAAGTGATAGAACCATACTGAAACTGGGGGACACAGGTGAATTGATCGCAGGGAAGTTGAATGCCGGCTATCGGGACAAAGAAGGCAAAGAGAGCGATTCCGAGCACAAATCCCAAGACGACATATCTGCGTCTCATGTCCCAGAGGGAAGCACCATGGGATGTATACGCCTGACCCTGAGAACGGCCCGTTCATCGAGGCAGTCCACGGAAAAACCCAAGGACACGAAAGGTGCATATGTATGAAATGGGCGTATTTCAGATTAAAGAGGCACCGCTCATTCCCACAAGATGCAGTGCAACCCGAATCTACCATGCCACGGGCGGGAGGTCACGGAGCGCGGAATGTGGCTATTATCGTCGGGGCGATTGTCTTTTTCATTGTTTTCTTCTTTCTGGCTCCCATAGTGAGCTTCCAGTGTAACACCACCCTCTACCCGACAAGCGGGTCAGTTTCTCTATCTTGTGAGGCGCTGGGTTTCGGCGAAATCACTCAGCAAGCCTTTGGAACGTCTGGGAGTGGGTGGTCGAACGACTGCCAGATTCCCACGAACAGCCTCTTTGCACAATGCTCAGTTGGAGCAGTGTTTGTTCCAATCCCCAGCGATTCTGGCGTTATTGGGCGGCTACGCTTGTGATTCCGACACATCTTGGAATTTGACTGTTTCGAACGGCTAGCGATCTGGGTGAGGTTGGATAGGGGGTGAATTTCAGCTCGTATAACCCGTTCATCTCGGAATCGGGACTGGTATGTCACATCCGAAACTGAATCCGAACCATCCTGGGGCGTAGAGGTCTCCATACCCAATCGTGATGCATCCCAGTGACCGATAGACTGGTGAGCCAGCCCCTTCGACGACGAATGCTGGCGCGCCCCTCTCGTTCAACCAGAATGCGATGGGAGCAAAGAAGAACGCCAGCACTACGACTGCGGCTATCACGACCACTGCTACCTTCCTAGAGCGTCTCACACCTCATAGGGTAGGCTCGTGGGGAGTAAAGTTCTATTCATTAGAACGGCCTTTCGTTCTTGAAGGCACCAGTCGGCGGATCTACTCCTTCTATCTCATGCGACCGTGAGGGCTGTGATCTGGTACGTGTAGTTGACTGTCGTGGTGCCTGAGGCGTCTGTAAAGGAGCCCACAAAGTCAGCGGAAACAACCAGTTCAAAGCTCGAACCGCTCGGAGTCCCCAAGCTCGCGGTGTAGGAACTCAGTGTGGCGGACCCAGAGTTGCCGCAGCCTTGGATGGTCTCGTTGCCCGTATTCAAGGCGTAGTTTGTCACCGCGAACGAATTATTTCCGATTGTCGCAGTGGAGTTTCCTGTTGAATGGAAGTAGGCTGCGTTGTTGCTCTGCAGCGCGATTGCGTACAGGGTCTCTAGGTCTGAGAAGTAACCCAGAACGGTGTTGCTGGCGGCCGAGCCGGTGGAGTTCACCCCGTTCGGGGCGAGGAGGGCCAGCACGGTCCCGTTGCTGAGATCCCAGAGTGTATACGCACGGGACTTGCCGTTCAGGTCGACGTTGAGGTTCACCTTGTATGTCGTCGGACTCGCGTAGGCCACGGTATAGCTGAAGTCAAGGTCGCGTGTGTTTCCGTTCTTCGTGCCTTCGAAGCTGATTGCCAACGACGAGTAATTGCCGAACCAGCCGACCAGCTCCTGTCCCTCCGTACTGTTGGAGGGCGAAGTCGTGATGCACGTGGGTGACGAAGTCGTGGTGCTGGAGGGCTGAGTGCTCGTGCTAGAGGTCGTGCTCACCGTCTCGGTAGTTGAGGAGGGGGTCGTCGAAGTGGAAGAGGAGGGCGTGACAGAAGTTGTAGAGAGAGTGCTTGATGACGGTGTCACCGAGCTGGTTGAACTGGTGACCGAGCTTGCGGTTCCAACAGAGCTCGTGGACGTTGAGGGTGGTGTGGTCGTCCCACCGGACGAAGGAGCGGAGGCCATGTAGTACGCTGCGCCTGCTATGACAACAAGTGCCACGAGAACCACTAGTATGACTACCCGGCTGATCCCGTTCTCTTGGAACCTCAAGAGATGTGTTTTACACTCGACTAAAGTATTAGATGGTGTTCCCTAATCTGCCAACCCTGCACAATACTGAACAGAGCGAGGGATACCGACCTCGTGGCGGCCTGGCTTGACCGGATTAGCATCAAGGCATCAGGACGGCCCAGTCTACTTCATCGGCTATCCCCGCTCGTTTCGCTTATTGTGGAGTTAATCCAGGCGGTTCCTAAGTCCGTCTCTCCCGGCTCGTGACGGGAGAAACATCCAATGACGTGTCTTCTAGTCGACGCCGAACGGTCCCACGAGCGCGCTGGCGCTTCTCCCCTCTGGGACGACAGTGGCCTTGATTCTATCTTGAAACCTCTCCAGCAGTACAGACGTGTTCACGAGTTGCGCCACGGTCCTCCCTCCTATCGCCACATCCCGGGTTGCACCGAAGGTGACCCTGTTGGTGAGGACGTACGCCCTCCCATTAAGGTAGGCGTCCCTCGACATCTCGCTGAGGTGGATGTCAAGGACGTCCTGCCTGGTTGCCAGGTTGCCTCTGCCAGGGAGGTCGAGGGAGAAGTTGCGAGTCAGCGTGTCGAGTATGACGAGCTTGCAGTCGGAGGTAGCAGGGCGTGAACCCAACTTCCTGACTGCTTCCATCTGTTCAGACGACGAGTCCAATCTCGCGTAGACTATCCTCTCGAGAAGGCCGTCAGTCTCCCACCCCCTCGTCCTTGCAATCTCCTCGACCCTCTCGGGCCGGAATGCACCTTCGGTGTCCATGTAGAGTGACTTCATGCCCTTGCGTGATGCGACGAGAGCCGCCTGCATGGCGAGCTGAGATTTGCCGCTGTTGCTCCTTCCGAAGAACTCGGTGAGGGTCCCCGCCCTGTAGCCCCCGCCCAGCAGTTTGTCGATGGCGGGGGAGCCTGTCCCGTAGAAAGGAAAGGAGGAGACTCGTCTGACCGAGTCTCCGGCCGTTTCCAAAGATCTTGCCGTTTTTGTTCCCCCCGGATTTCATCTCCGTTTCATCACCGATGTCTTTTTAACTGTGAGTCGAGGCCCTGCGCAAAAGTTTCGAAGTGAATCCTCAACCTCCTCCTCAGACCAAACGACCGCTGAGCGTGCTCCAGAAGGCCACCAACAAGCTGGTGTCCGTGAGGCTGAAGAACGAAATCGAGTACAGGGGGAAGATGTCAAACGTCGACCCGTACATGAACGTCATACTCGTTGACGCCGAGGAGTCAGAGAATGGCGCAAAAGTCGCCAACTACGGCAAGGTTGTCATTCGGGGCAACAACGTCCTCTACGTGAAGATAGAGGATAGGCTCTAGGGGGCCCCGAACCAGTGCAGAGGTCGCTCCACGTAGAGGAGATAAGAGGGTACAGCGTCCAGGATTTTGACGTAGAGATAGTCGAGCGGAAGGGGAAGGGGCATCCGGACAGCTTGGTGGACGGGGCCTCCGAAGCCGTCTCTCTCGGTCTCTGCGAGTATTACATCAAGAACTTCGGAGCGATACTGCACCACAACGTGGACAAGGGCATCCTTGTCGGGGGCAAGTCTGAGCCGAAGTTCGGCGGGGGAACAGTGATTGCGCCCATCTACCTGATGGTGGCAGGGAGAGCGACGGAGCTTGTTCCATTCAAGGGAAAGAACATCGAGGTCCCCGTCGGAGAGATCGCGCTGCACTCGATCAGGGGCTTCATCAGGGAGACCATGCGGTTCCTCGACCCCGACGAGGACATGATTATTGACACGAAGATCAAACAAGGCTCCCCTGACCTGGTCGCTGTTTTCATGAGGAAGGAAGCCATGCCCGTTTCCAACGATACGTCCATCGGGGTCGGGTACGCGCCACTTTCTCCCACGGAGGAAATCGTCCTCGGTGCAGAGAAGATGCTGAACTCGCCCGCCTTCAAGAAGAAGTATCCGGAGGTCGGCGAGGATGTCAAGGTGATGGGCATGAGGGTGGGGAAGAAGCTCGAAACGACAGTCGCTGCAGCGATGGTGAGCGGGAAGATTCCAGACGCCGACCACTACGCCAGCGTGATGGAGGACGTGGGGGAGGAACTGAAGAATCTTGCCTCGAGCTCCAAGCTCGATGTGAATTTCAAGCTGAACGCGGCTGACAACCCAAAACATGGTGAGTTCTACCTGACGGTGACGGGCACGTCCGCAGAGCAGGGGGACGACGGCAACACGGGGAGGGGGAACAGGGTGAACGGGCTAATCTCGCCCATGCGCCAGTATTCCATGGAGGCCACGGCAGGAAAGAACCCGGTGAACCACACCGGTAAGATGCTCAACGCCCTGGCGGTGCTCACGGCCAGGGAGATAGTGAAGAAGCTCCCGACCGTAAGGGAGTCCTACGTGCGCATCCTGAGCAGAATAGGGAATCCCATCGACCAGCCCCTCATTGCCAGCGCGGCGGTCGTGATGGAGAAGGGAGCCCGCCTCTCATCGGTGAAGGGAGACGTGGAGTCGATAATGGATGACTCGCTGGCGAACATCAGAAGAGTTACGAATCTGATTTTGCAGAAGAAGGTAGAACTATTCTAGGGTCTCCGACTTCCCGCTGACGTACTGGAACACCCTGTCAGCGTCCCACTTTTCGTGATAGGCCCGTCCAAAGAAGGTGGTGACCGCCTTCACGTCGTGCATAAGCAGTTCTGAGCCATTGGGGTGCCCGGATTCGACCGCTTGAGGCCAGTCTATCAGCCAGATTGAAGCACCATCCGTCAGAATATTGTACTCACTGAGGTCCGCATTGACAAGGCCGGCCTTAACATATGCGGCGCGAATCGACTCTATGATTGTTTTCAGGGCTCTCTTTGGGTCTTCAAGTCGAGGTCTCTGGGAGAGGCGTACGCCCGACAACTCTTGCAACAGCACGGTGCTTCGGCTGTATGCCACCGCCTTCGGGAACGTCGGGCCGAGACCCTCCAGCCTACGAAGCGCGTGATACTCTCGTCTGGCGGCGTCATAGTTTGCCGTCATCCAGCTCCTGAACTCCGCCCTCTCTCTGACCCGTTTCTTTCTTATGCTGGTGAAGCTTATTCTCCCTATTTTGTAGAGCTTCAGCGCGTAGACAGCCCCCTCCTCGGTTAGCGCTTCGTAAACGTCTGATTCCTTTCCTTTCGCTATGATCGCCCCCAGGGCGAAGATAAGGTCCTTCTTCACGTAGTCCTTCAGAGCCATGGCCTCCACCCCTTCGCGCGTGAGCACATACCCCCGGCCCCTTCGCGAAGCCAGTCCCTTCTTCTCCAACGAGTCGGTGGCGAACTCGACTCTGTCGAGAGGAAGGCGACTCATCCGGGAAAGTCTCCCCAGATCTGGAGTGCCGTAGCCCGCCGTGGACCTTTCGAGGCCAGCCAGCGTCCGCCACTCCTCATCCTTCAGGGTCTTGAGCACTCGTGCCGCGTTTTCTGTGGTAGACACCGACCTCCCACTCCCCCGTCCCCTCCCATGCCGTCTCAAAAAAGAGCCGCTTTGAGTCGGCCGTTGCCTACTGTAGCTTCTCGTCCATGGCCCTGCTATAGGCCTTCCAATAGTCATCGGCACCGGGAGCGAAAGCACGCCCATGCCCCCGTGAATCCACCATCACCAGGCCCTGTCCCCTTTCCACCTCTCCGATCTCGGCACTCGCCACCCCGGAACGGCTCAGCGCCCGTCTCAGGGGAGGGACCTTCTCGGGGAGGCAAGTGATCAGCAGCGCGCCCTCTCCCATCGTCCTCAGAGGGTCGAGGCCGAAGGCATCGCACACGGCCCTACCTTCAGGGGTGACCGGAATCCCATCCGTCCGGACGACGAACCTCATCTCTGACGCGATGGTCATCTCGTAGAGGGCACCAAGGACGCCCCCTTCCGTCGCGTCGTGCATGGACGAAATGCCCCGAGCACCAATCCCGATGCCCCTCGCGGCTCTCGCATCGGCTACGGTAGAACAGAGTCTGACCTGCGCCCTCGCCCTCTTCGCATGTACTGCACCCGCCCTCGACTCGACGAATGCGGGGAACGACGTCGCAAGTGAGCAGGTGGCTTCGATGGCGGCATGCTTGGTCATTAGAATTGTGTCGCCAGCGCGGGCCATGGAGGGCGCTAGGTACGCGCTCTTGGGAGCGAGCCCCAGCATCGAGCCAGACCCAATCACTGTGAGCCCTGAACCGGGATAGCTCCCGGTGTGTCCACCCACAATTGCCACTCCGAGCGCTTCGCATTCGGTGCCCACCGACCTGAAGTACTCTTCTCTGTCGGCCCCTGACATTTCCGCCGGGAAATTGTAGGTGAACGTGGCGTACTCGGGGTCGTTTCCCGACGTGGTATAGTCCGACGCTATCAGATGGACGCTCATCCATGCGGACAGGCGCATCCCGAAACCAGGAATGGCCGACATGGGGTCGACCGTCAAGATCATGACCCGGCCCCTTCCGATTGATACCACGCCGTTGTCCAGGCCTATGCCCGGTCCGACCTTCACTCCCACCGACCGCTTCCCCAAGCTAGTGTAGACCACCCGCCGCATGAACTTTGGGTCTTCCTTCCCCATGTTTGGAGTCGGGGGTTCCCTAGTCGTACCCTAGCCTCCTGAAGGCAGGCGCAGCTCGGCGGACTATCAGGATGGCCACTGGAATAAAAGCGAGGTCGACGAGGGTGCCGAAGTCCGGGACCGCGTAGATGAAGGCGGTGGTGACGTTGGTGGGGGAGCCGTACTGGAAGAGGCCGTACAGATAGAATGCCCAATCAGGGAAGAAGAAGGCGAGCGTCTCAAAAACCGTTGCCACGGCCATGGCCAATGCCAGGGTCCTCTCCCCTTTCTTCCGCGCCCACGCCACGATGAACACTTCTGGCGCCCGCGCCCAGACCATCCCGAACGGGTAGATTGGTGACCCACCCCTGAAGCTGATATTGATCGCTTCGCCTAGGAACCCGCCGATGGCCGTGGCATCGAAAGCGGTGTAGGAATCCACCATCGCTGCGAGGGCAAGATAAATCGGGGGCGAGAAGGTGATTTCGTATAGGGGGAAGGGTAACGGAATGGCAGCAACGGTCCCCACGGTGATGAGGGCGGAGAACACGGCTATGACTGCAAGGGTGGTCGATTTTTTCGGCCGCCTCTCTGTGTCCGTCCCCCTCGTAGCGTCGCCCACGGTGAAGTCTGAAAGCGCCTCCTTATAAGTCGGTGAATAACCGGTTTATATGATGCAACCCCCCGACGAGCTGATGACGGGGACATTTCTTCCCGCCATGCGCCATCTCGTGGCGGTGCGGCTGCGCACGAGGGGGCTTTCCCAGACCAAGATATCGTCCCTGCTCGGGGTGACTCAGGCATCTGTTAGCCTCTATCTTGCCTCAGACCTGGACCGGTCCTACGGTACGCTTGCCAGATTCTCTGTGAGTCGGGTCCAGGCCGAAAGCGACTCGGAAGCGCTGGCCAACGCTCTCCAAAAGAGTCCCGTTGATGGCATCGTGACACTCAACAGGATCTGGACGGGGATGCTGGGGTCGGGGGCTGCCTGCCCCGCACACCGCGAAATTTATCCCTCGCTGAGCGAGTGCGACTTCTGCGTCAAGGAGTACGGAAGCCGGAGGGGGAGGATTTCGGAGACCGTCTCTGAGGTGTCAGCTGCCGTCAGGCTGCTGGAAGCATCGCCGGACTTCGTGGCTGTCATGCCCGAGGTGTCTGTCAATCTCGCCTGCGTTCCTGGCGACGCCACATCCCCGAGCGAAGTGGTGGCGATCCCCGGGAGGGTTGTGAAGGTGAAGGAGAGGGCGAAGGCGATGCTCCCTCCCGAGGCGGGCGCTTCGGCCCACATGTCAAGAATGCTCCTCCTCGCAAGGACGAAGATGCCCGAACATCGCGCGTGCATCAACATCAGATATGACAGGAAGTTGGGGACGCTGCTCTCTGAGGCGGGACTTCATGTCCTCACCATCCGTAGACACTCTAGCCGAGGGGTGAAAGATGCGACCGTGGACGCTCTGGAGAGGAGGCTGACGTCACAGCCGAGTCCGTTTGATGCGGTTGTGGAAGAGGGGGGGAGCGGGATTGAGCCAAACGTCTACCTGTTCGCGAAGGGAGCACGAGAAGTGGCCCGCATCGCCGTCAGAATCGCAAGGGCTTACTCAGCGGCTTAGCGCCCTAACCTTCTCCGGTTCTCGTCCGGCGTCCTTGGCTCTCTTTACGCACGCCGCCACGAATGCTACGTAGATCGGCTCAGGCCTTTCAGGCCTGCTGATGTACTCAGGATGGTACTGCGTCGCCATATAGAATGGGTGGCCCTCGAGCTCCAGTATCTCCGCTCTCCTGCCGTTGTCGCTGAACGCCGTGTATTTCATGCCGCCTTCTTCCAGGCTCCTGAGGTACTCCTGGTTCAGCTCGTACCTGTGCCTGTGCCTTTCCCTGATCTTCTCGGTCTTGTAGATGTCGAATGCCCGACTTGGTTTCTTGATGAAGACGTCATGGCCTCCGAGCCGCATCGTCCCCCCAAGGTCGGTGACAACCCGTTGCTCGGGGAGCATGTCGATTACAGGATAGGGGGTGTTCGGATCCGCTTCCGTTGTGTTCGCACCTTTTAGTCCCAGAACGTGCCTAGCGAAGGAGACGCTTGCCAGCTGGAAGCCATAGCACAAACCTAGGAAGGGGATCTCGGCCACCCTCGCCCTGTTCGCTGCGGCTATCTTGCCTTCGACCCCTCTGCCCCCAAATCCCTGAGGTAGGACGACGCCATCGTAGGAGTCCATCAAGTCAAGCTTCGCGTCGTCTCTCTCTATCTCCTCCGACTCTATCCACGATATCCGTGTGCTCGCGCCATTGACCGCCCCCGCCTGCGAAAGTGCTTGGTTCACGCTGACATAGCTATCGGCTAGGTTGGCATACTTCCCCACCATCGCGATGCGGACCGTAACCTGGTGGTCGACGAACCTATCAGCAACCCCGTTCCATGTCCTCATGTTCAGCCTCGTCCTGAGCCTGAGCTGCCTCCGAATGGGCTTGAGCACACCCTCCCTTTCGAGAAGGCGTGGGACCTGGTATATGCTCTCAACGTCGGGGTCAGAGATTACGCTCTCGAGGGGGACGCTGGTGAACAGGGCGATTTTCTCCTTCGCCTCGGCCGGAAGAGCTCTCGTGCCCCGTATCACTATAACATCTGGCTGAATACCGATTCTGCGCATCTCTTGGACGCTGTGCTGTGTGGGTTTCGTCTTCATCTCCCCGACCACGGCCAGCTCAGGCGCGAGGCTTACGTGCAGGAACAGGGTCCGGGATGAGCCCTCTTCGATCCTCATCTGGCGGAATGCTTCGAGGAAGGGGAGGCTCTCTATGTCCCCCACTGTCCCTCCACACTCCACAACCAGCACCTCCACGTTCTCCTTTTCCCCCAGCTCTCTGATCCTCCGCTTGATTTCGTCCGTGATGTGTGGTATTATCTGAACCGACTTGCCTAGGAATCGCCCCCTCCTCTCGTCGTCGATTACTTTCTTGTATATCTGGCCCGTGGTGATGTTGTTGGCCTTGGTCATGTTCCTGTTCAGGAACCTCTCGTAGTTCCCGAGGTCCATATCGGTCTCGCCGCCATCGTCCGTCACGAACACTTCGCCGTGAGTATAGGGGTTCATGGTGCCTGCGTCGAAATTGATGTACGGGTCTATCTTCAAGCACGTGACCTCCACCCCGGAGAGCTGAAGGAGCTTGGCCACTGAGGAGGTGATTATCCCTTTGCCGAGCCCAGACATCACTCCGCCGGTCACGAAAAGGTACTTCGGCATATCATCTCGGAATGGCTTCCGTAAATAAGCGTTCCGAGATGCATGTCTATTCGGAGATCTGCTGGGTTATCACTGCCAGATCGGATACATCTACCAGTAGCTTGCTCACCCGGTCTAGGGCCGCAAGTGTCTCCGCTGTCTCAGCGCCGTCTTCGGTCGGCAGCTTCGCGATGGCAGACAACTTCTCTCCGATCTCCTGGGCTAGTGCTGACACGCGCTTGTTGATGCTCATCTGCTTCCCGGCCCGCCTTGATACGAACCCCTGGGTGGCCAGGTCGTTCATCGCCGTGAGCTTGGACACACAGGCCGAGTACTCCCTGGCCAGCCGACCCAGGCTTGTCCTGTCGTGGAGCTTGTGCGATAGGTCGGTGATGGCATCCCCTATGCTCTCCAGGAAACTGGCCAGCACGCGGTAGTCTAGGAGGTCCACGGGGGAGAGGCCGTATCGCTCGGCAACCTCTGGTCTAACTATGGCCGCCCTCGTGGCGCGGACAAGAAGGAAATATAGCCTGTCGACTTCGTCGTCACGCTCCCCCACTAGGCCGAGAAGCTTCTTGTCTCCCTTCCCCAGGCCCTCCGCCATGTCCTTGAGCATCCCGTCCAGCAGGCCAGACATTCTCAGGACGATTTTCTCGGGAATGATGGCCGTTGGTTCGAGGAGGAACTGCATGGTTATCCTCTTGGAGTCCTCGTCCATGATTTCCAGGCCGACCAGTCTCCCTATTGTTCCCTTGATAGAAGCCCTGTCCTCCCTCGATATCACCCTGCTCCCTACGACCCTTATGACGTCATACCCCAGGAGGTAGGCTCCTGTCACGTCATTGGTGACCTGGCTGAGATCGTCCCCCGGGTACTCTATGGATATCTGCTTGTGCTCTTCTTCGCCCCCCTCGAACGGCTTGATCAGCAGCTTGCCCCCCGGGAGCTCTTCCACCGAAAGGGTGTCCCCCTTCCTGACGCCGTTCTTCCTGACCCAGTCCTTGGGGAGCGAGACGAGAATCGTCCCCTCCCCCATCTCGATCGCCTTGCGCGCAGGCACATCTCTATAGAACAGGGCTCTCTCTATAACTCTTGCACTCTCAGCAACGTCGACTTGTTTGATTCTCAGAAGCCCCGATGGGTTCGGGGATCCCGATTCCGAAGACAGAGTTTGGCGGGCCTGCGGCCGCCCAGGCTCGCCCGAAACTCATCATCGAAAAGTCCGCCGGAGATCATCAGGGGAGCTGTCTTACCGCCGAAGAAAACGGCGCTGTCCGCTATCTCTCCCACGCTCCACCCCAGCACCTGCGCTGCGAGGGCGGAGGACTTCGTGCCCTCGTCGAACTTCCTGAATTCGTACTCTGCACCGGACTTGGGTACTCGGAGAAGCGCCTCCTGCTCCCCGCTCTTCAGACCTACGGTGCGGGGTGGGGGGGCCTGTTCACCTGCTTATTGACTGCGTCGGCTAGATAGTGCCCGCGGAGCGTTACTTTCGCCTCTGTTACGCCTGGAATCGAGAGGAGCCCCGCCTTGATGTCACTTGCGATTTTCAGGGCGAAAATCGGTGGGCAGAAGGGCGCCGTCAGGTGAAACTCCAACTCGACCGAGCCTCCTACGACGGTCATCTTGTCTATCAGCTTGAGGTCGGTTATCGCCCTCCCCAGTTCCGGGTCCATTATCTTCGACATCGCTTCAGTGACTGCCGATTCCTGTACCGCGGACAAACTTCCGCCGGAAAAATTGTCAACTGCTTATTTATCCGTTTGGCGCCCCGCCCGCCTTGAACATTTGTCACTGTTGTCCTCATTCTTTGCCTTCGACCCTGCTCTCTTTGCCGGAGCCTTTGCGCTTCTTTTTGCAGTCACCGACGCCGTGGGGACGGTACCGATTTTCCTGACTCTGACCGCCAGTTTTCCCGATGCCCGCCGGAAGACTCTCGAGCACGCCATCGTCATTTCCACGGCAGTCCTGGTGGTCTTCTCGCTCTTCGGCTGGCTGATATTCGACATCTTCGGCATCACCCTCGACGATTTCCGGATAGCTGGGGGGATCATCCTGTTCGTGGTTGCGGTCGATCAACTCACCGGAGGGGACGTGAAGTCCAAGGGACTGCAGCCTTCTGACATCGCCGCATTCCCGCTCGCCACCCCCCTTCTGGCAGGCCCCGGTGCCATCTCAACGGTAATAATCATCTCCGGGCCGCCGTACAGCCCGCTCCTCGCCCTAATCGTCATAGTCTGCAATGCGATCCTCGCCTATGGCATCCTCGCCAGCTCTGACGGAGTGAGGAAGGTTCTGGGGGGGAATGGGACGACCGCCCTTTCTAGGATTACGGCGCTTCTAATCGCCGCACTCGCAGTATCGTTCGTTGTCAGTGGGATCACGAACATAGCCACATCTCTCAGGTAAGGCGTATGGTGACCGCAGTTCACGTCAGGATTAGAGGCCTTGTCCACGGCGTATCGTTCCGGTCAAGTATGGCACAGTTGGCTTCAGACCTTGGGGTCCGAGGCTGGGTCAGGAACCTACCGGATGGGACCGTCGAGGCTTTCCTCGAGGGAGATGATAGGAAGGTGAAGAGGGTTGTCGATTGGGCGAAGTTAGGTCCGCCCCGGGCACGCGTTGACAGGGTGGAGGTTGAGCCTGCGACGCCTAGGAACCATAGGGATTTCCGAATTCACGGTTGATTACCGCAGGAAGAAGGCTCAGTTGCCCCGAAAGGAGCTCCAGCGCCCGGCCAATCCCGGGTCCGTTAGTTCGGCAATCACCTGGTCTCCGAACTGGCTTGCAGTCGCTCCGTCCTGGCGGCCAGTGATTACGGCCTTCCTGTCATAGATAGCGCTTACGTCGAGTGCCATTGCGAGCTTCCTGCTCTGCTTGATCATGCCTACGTGTTCAAGCATCATGACCGCCGCCCTCATCAGGCTGAGAGGGTCCGCGTACGCTCCCCGCCCCTCTGTTATCATCCTCGGGGCCGAGCCGTGGATAGCCTCGAACATGCCAAACCTTGCCCCAAGATTGGCGCTCCCGGCGGTTCCCACACCTCCCTGGAGCTCGGCGGCCTCATCGGTCACGATGTCTCCGTACAGGTTGGGGAGGACCACCACTTCGAACTCCCTCCTCCTCTTGGGGTCGATGAGCTTCGCTGTGAAGACGTCGATGTACCACCCATCCCATTTGATTTCAGGGAAGTCTTCTGCCACCCTCTTTGCCGTCTCTAGGAAGAGGCCGTCAGTCGTCTTCACCACGTTTGCCTTGGTGACCACGGTCACCTTCTTTCTCCCAGTCTTCCTGGCATGCTCGAAGGCCAGTCGGATTATCCTCTCGGCACCCGGCCGCGTGATTACTTTGAAATCGAGGGCCAGGTCCGGGGTTACCATCATCCCCCTGCTCCCAAGCATGTACTCCCCCTCCGTGTTCTCCCTGAAGAAGACCCAGTCGATTCCCTCGGACGGAACCCTGACGGGCCGGACGTTTGCGAAGAGGTCGAAGGCCCTGCGGATCGCGATATTGGCACTTTCGATGTTGGGTACACCGCTCCCCTCCTCGGGAGTGGTCGTCGGGCCTTTCAGCAGCACGTGGCACTTCTTGATTTCCGTCAGCACCTCGTCAGGAAGGGCCTTCATCTGTTTGATCCTATTCTCTATCGTCAGCCCCTCGATGTGTCTTACCTCGATTCTACCGGATCCTATCTCCTCTTTCAGTAGTGTCTCCAGGACCCGTGACGTTTCCCTGGCTATGATAGGGCCGATTCCGTCGCCCCCGATTACCCCCATAACGAGCCTGTCCAGCTTCGAGTAATCTATCCATTCGACCGGCTTGCTTATCCTGTCGACCCTTTCCACCTGCTCTGCCAGTATCTTTCGGATACTGTTCACGGTGGCGTCGATGGCAGACTCCGAGGACATGACCAGGCGAGCCTTTTTCCTTGTCCATTAAAATGTGCCTTCGGCAGGGTGCACCGGTCACTTAGGGGGGAGAACCGCGCCGTTGCGAAAGCGCTCTCAGGACAGGGAGTGAAATAAGAGAACCCACGGCAGTGAAGAACACCCTTTCAATGGGGTAAAGCGGGAAAAACACAGGGACAAGGCTTCGCCAATCCTGGACGGATAGAACTCCGTAAACCCTGACCGCCAGGTTCTGCCCTACCTCGGTGCCCGTCAGCTGTCCGCACATAAGAGCGGCGAAGGTGACTCCGGTTACGAAGGCGGGGTTCAGCTTGGATATTACGCCTCTTCCTTCTAGGAGGAGCAACGGTATCAGGACGGCCAAGGACAGCATGTGTAGCCACGTGAATGGGATGGAACCCACAAACAGAACCGAAAGCGGGTCCAACCAGTAGACGACAAGGACGAGAACCAGGGCGCCCGCTGCGGCCGTCCTCCTCCCGGAGAAGGCGAGACCTGCCGTGACGACCGTTGCCACGTCGGCTGCCAGGACCGACAATCCCGTCCCAGAGAGCGTGACATACCCTGCACCCGAGTCAATCACATCACCAACGATCGCCGAAAGGCCTCCGACAAGCGGCCCGAAGAGCATGCCAGCCAGGGGGGCTATGAAGTTGCTCGCCGTCAGGAAGTTCCCCTGCCCCAGCACCAGCCGAGAGATCGGGACCGCCCCGAGGACTGCATACAAGGCCGCAAACACGGACGCGGCCGCTACAAGAGACGTCCTGCGCTTCAGCCTCAGCAATCAGCGGGGTTGACGGGTACCACGCTTAACACTTTCACCGTCGCCCCCCTCTCGGGGGCCATAACCCACTAACGTTTTTAGCGCAACTCGGCCGGACGTGCCCCAATGGCGGCTCCGGATCAGGACACGAAGAGGGCAGCGGAGCTGAAACTCTGGCTCGAGCAGAGGATAGCCGAGCTCGAAGAGGAGTTGGAGCGGCTCAAAGAGACGCTCAGCTACGTCGACGACAGCCTCAGAGTGTCTACATTCAAGCAGGCCAGCGAGATGATGTCGGAGTCGAAGGAGGCGCCAGAGGTGAGGGAGCTGAAGCGGGACAAGGGCGGTCAACTGATTGCCACTGCGTCCATAACCCCAGACACTGTCGCGATCGAACCAACCAGCGGTGTGGTGTTGAAGACCTCCACACCCCCCTTCAAGTCATTCCTGATGGGGAAGATACTCCAGGGAATGAAGACGAAGGACCAGGAGCTAGTTGGTTCCGGGAAGCTGGCAAAAGGGATGGAGCTCCGCTTCGATGCCGACGAGTCCAACGGGGCGATAGTGAAACTCGTGATAGAGAACTACAGGGATAACGCCAGGCTCAACGAGATCCTGAGCACTGTTTCTTGGACGTTCTCGCGGATGCTCGAGAAATAGCTAGGACCGGACGCGTTCATCCCCGGGTCCGTGCGCTAATACGCGGCCATGGCTGCGCACAATTCTATTTCAGGATCTTTATGCTCTTCACGACCTTCAGTCCGTTCAACTCCTCCATGGCCTGCCCCGTCAGTTGTCCCCCGACCACCAAAGTCATTTTGGCGTCGAGGACCATTTCCGGGTCCTCGGCCACGGCCTGTCTCACGACCATCCCATGGCGGGACAGGATCTCCGCCACCTCTGCCATAACACCAGGGGACTTTGGGTCCGCCTCCACGACAAGGGCCGTGTATCCCAGCAAAGAGACCAGATCGACCAGACTAGTCCCCAGAGGTTTGGTCTTGGAGAAGATCGAGTAGAGGTAAGGGCTCCTGCGGATCTGCTCAGCCGTCTGCTTGACGACCCTCCTATCTACGCCCACTGCCCGAGAAACGGCCAGGTAGTCCACTTCGACGTCCCCGACGTACAGCTTCAAATCGTCAGATACCCTCATCCCGCACTCGATCATCTTTCGGACGACTGCAGGCCTGACTACCTGCCTCTCGAACTCAGCCCTTATCCTAGGCCACACGAAATCATGTACCGAAATGCGCTTTTTTGAGCGTTTCTCCACATTCCGTTCGTAATTATCATGCACAGAACTGTTCACGATTGCATAAATCTGTCTAGTAGCCGCCCCCTCCCATGAGCAATACTCAGCTCAAGTCAGTCCTACCACAGGACAAGCTGCCGGACAGCTACTACAACATCCAGCACGACTTGCCAGAGCCGCTCCCGCCTCCTCTCGACCCGAGGACCCTGCAGCCCATGGCACCCGAGCCCCTCCTCCGTCTCTTCGCAAAAGAGTGCGTCATGCAGGAGGTTTCGACGGAGGAGTTCATCCCCATCCCGGAGGAAGTCAAGGAGGCGTACCTACGCCTCGGGCGCCCGACGCCCCTCTACAGGGCGACAAGGCTCGAAGAGAAGCTGAAGACTCCTGCCAAGATCTTCTACAAACGAGAGGACCTCAACCCGGCAGGGAGCCACAAACCCAACACGGCCATCGCCCAGGCCTACTACCACAGGAAGGAGGGGACGGAAAGGCTCACGACAGAGACAGGCGCGGGGCAGTGGGGGAGCGCGCTCGCGCTCGCCGCGGCGCTCTTCGACATAGACCTCACCGTCTACATGACCAGGAGCAGCTTCGATCAAAAGCCATACAGGAGGACTCTGATGGAGGTCTATGGTGCGAAGGTCCATCCATCGCCCAGCGCAAGGACGAACGTTGGTAAGAAGTTCCTCGAGAAGGACCCTGACCACCCCGGGAGCCTAGGCATCGCCATAAGCGAAGCCATTGAAGACTGCGTCACCCACGACAACACGAAATACGCGCTAGGCAGCGTGCTCAACCATGTCCTCACGCATCAGTCAGTGATAGGCCAGGAGGCCAAGCTCCAAATGGATGAGTTCGACGAAGACCCCGATTACATCGTCGGGTGCATAGGCGGGGGGAGCAACTACGCGGGCCTGGCTTACCCCTTCATGAAGGACAAGCTCCGCGGCAGGAGCGAATCAGAGTTCGTCGCCTCCGAGCCCAAGGCGGTCCCTTCAACCACTCGCGGCTCCTACAGATACGACTTCGCAGACACCGGCGAGACCACGCCGCTTCTCAAGATGCACACAGTTGGCCACTCCTATCAGTGCCCCCCAATCCACGCCGGAGGTCTGAGATATCACGGCAAGGCTCCGTCCATGTGCATGCTCATCGACAAAGGGTACATGCGCAGCGTCGCCTATTCGCAGAACGATGTGATGGAGGCGGGCATCTTGTTCGCACAGACGGAGGGGATCGTGGCGGCCCCCGAGTCCAACCATGCCATCAAAGCGGCTATCGACATCGCACTACAGTGCAAACAGAGAAACGAACCGAAGACCATCCTCTTCAACCTGAGCGGCCACGGGTTGCTCGACCTGAAGGCCTACGAGGACAAGCTCGGGGACAGGCTTGTAGACTACGAGCCCGACGCCGCCTTCCTCAACCAGGCGCTGGAGACCGTCCCTGTGGTCCGCTAGACGATGACGCTTAGCTGCGCGTCGGCGCAGCCCTCCCCCTTATCCATAGGCTCTTGTAATCGTCACGCCGTCTATCAGCATCCAGGGACAGAGCGTGGGGGTGTCCACCTCCCACCACTGTATCCATTCCCTCTTCTTTGAGAGCAGGGTGACAGAGGAGAAAGCCCGCACGAGGTCGTCCCCCATCCTCATTCCTTTCAGCGGCTTCACAATCTTGCCCGCTTCAACCAGGTATGCGCCGTCCCTCGGGACGGTCGAGAACTCCCCCGTTCTGTAGTTCTTGAATCGCGTGTACCAGTTGCTGGTCAGTACGATTCCCTTCTTCATCTCCTTCACCATCTCGTCGTAGGTGGAGTCCCCGCTCCCTATCTCGAGGTTCCATGGATGAGGTGTGACGAACCCAGCATTTCCCGTGTCCCTTACCTTCCACTTGCTTGCGGTGGTGAGGTTGTGCAGATACCCTTTGAGGACGCCTCCCTCGATGATCTTGTTGGATTTCGTCGGTACACCCTCGTCGTCGAATACTCTCCCCCCGAATCCCCCTTCGGTCACGCCGTGATCAGAGAGGCTGAACGACCGTGCGGCTACCTTCTTGCCTAACCTTTCGGCAAGATACGACGTCCCTGCGTCCACAGCGAAGGCAGAGGCGGCAGAGGCCACTGTCTCCACAAGGTTTGAGGCTACGGTCGGGCTCAGAAGGACCGAGTACTTTCCTGCTTCCGGCTCGGAAGAGTTGCGCATGGTCCTGGCCCCCTCGCCTGCCCTTCTCCCAGCATCCTCCGGGTCGAAGCCAGATAGTGAAGACGAACACGACAGACCGTGCCCGCTCGATTCCTTCTCGGCGAAGGAGCGGATGTTCAGTGTGATGGCGGTCCGGGAGTCGATGCCGCGGGTCCCCGTTGTCGTCAGTATTGCGACCGTGACCTTACCTGCGTTGATCACGCCGGCGGATCTCTCCCCTCCGGCCGCCGTTGCCGCACCGATTGCAGCCTCGGCCATCTCTGGCAGCTCCTCCTCGAGGGACTCCAACTTCCTGTCGTACCCTGTCCTGCTCGGAGTGTATCGGGCGGGCTTGTCAGGGAGTGGGACATAGTTCGACTCTGGGAGACCCTCCATCGATGAGAAGAGGTCGCGTACGAACTTCTTCACTGCTCCAGTCTGGAGATTCGACGTAGAGGCGAGCGCCCTGCGCCTTCTCCTTGCGAGATAGATCGTGAGCTCGCACTCCTCCACCCTGTTGGCTACGGTCACGGAGTTGTTTGCGAACCGGATCATGCTGTCGGCCTCTGTGGCGCCCAGGGCGACTGCGTCGTCCACTCCCAGTGCCTTGGCGGTGTCGATGGCGGTCTCGTTGAGCTCCTTCAAATCCATAACGCTCACCTCGACCCCAACTTGATTCCTGACAACAGCGTCTCGGGACCTCCGGTCCAAACGGGAGCTCCCTGCTGAGGATCCCCCTTTCCGCATGTGGCCGATTCGAACTCCATGTGCTTGCTACGAGCTTTCACGCTCCCCCAGAGTTTCGGAGTTGTTATCTCCAGGACTGGAGACCTCACCGGCCCCCTCAGTTCCCCCTGCTCAATGAGGTAGGCTTCGAGTGCCACGTACCTCTGATTGAGCCTCTTGTCGTCTATGTTCCATTCTGTGAATGTCTTGAAGAACACTCCGTGCTTCACCTCCTTAATGATCTCGTCTGTGGAGTAGTCCCCCGGCTCCACGAACGTGTTCGACATGCGTATGATGGGCTCCCTGTCAAATGCTACGCTTCTCGCCGAGCCATTGCTTCGCAGGCCGAACTCCTTCGCGGTGGTCCGGTTCTGCAGGAACTCGTTGATTATCCCTTCCTTGATCAGAAACCGTTTCTTTCCTTCGACGCCTTCGTCGTCAACGGGCACGAAACCGTTCGAATGGGGTAGGTTCGGGTCGTCGCTCACGTTTGCCTCTGAACTCCCTACCCTCCTGCCAATGCTGTCGGCCTTCAGATAAGACTCCCCGGCCTGGGCACCCTCCCGGCCGAGGACCCTGTCAGCCTCTTGCGGGTGACCGACGGACTCGTGGGCGGCTATCCCAGAGAGCTCAGGACTGAGCAGAACGTCCACGGTGTCATTGGGCGGCTTCGCTGCGCCCTTCAGGATCTTCCCGATGATCCTGGCCTCTTCCTCGACCTTCCTCACCAGCCCGATGCGCTTCACAACCTCGAGACCCCCCGTCTCCCCCTGCTGGATGAACCGCTGGGCCGTCGCGCCCCCCTCTACCGCGGTGAGAGAGCCAAAGAATCCAACCCTCGGGAGGCGCCCCTCTACTCTGGCTCCGTCGCTGTTGACGTAGTATCTCTCCTCAAGTTCTGCCCCCAGGTACAGCAACCGTCCTGGGATTTTCACCCCTGCCTTCCCGTCGGCTATCCGACTTTCGATGTCGAGGAGGATTTCTCGCAGCCACACCGAGTCGGCGTTCTCCACCCTTCGGGTCTCGGGTGGCGCCCACTTCCTCCGGACCGCCTTCGAGTCGTCTAACTCCACCGGGTGCTTCAGGAGTCCTGCCGAGGCCCTGGCGAGTCTCACTGCCCTTCTCGCCAACTCCCCCACCGACGTTGCCCTCAGGTCATTGGTGGCCGCAAACCCGATCGCTCCTCCGCAAATCACCCTTACGCCGACGCCGTACCCTTCGGCAAAAAAGGACGGCTGAGACTCCCCATTCTTCAGCGCGAACTGCCTCTCCCAGGTTCTCTGCACCCTTGCCTCGGCGTAGGTCGCACCTGCGGCCTGGGCCTTGGAGACACCGGCTTCGGCGAGGTCCTTGGCCCCTTGGCTCTCCAACGGTGTGCGCCGTCGATTTACCTTATTTCTGCTTGTTGGCTCAGGGGCCTATCGAGACCGCCTTCGCCCTGACGGGAGGCTCTAGGACCCAACTCCTCTCGCTGTTGAATTGACCGAACAACTGGGGGAATTCGGTATGGATTGGCACTACCTTCTTGGCGGAGATGGTTCGGACGAGCTCCCCCACCTCTTTCCCTGGGGCGTGGCCGGACGCGTGCAGCTGTGCGTAGCGGAACCCGACGTGCTCGACCCAGTTCCTGATCAATGTCTCTTCCTTCTCCCCCTCCTCGTTGAACGCTTCCGTTGCCGCGTGAATGTAGGTCCCTCCCCTGTCGGGCTTGATGTCAATGAGCTCGGGGAAGTTCCATGCCTCAAGGTGGAGGAAGACCTCCCCCTGTCTTCTCCTAACGTCTTCCGAGGTCAATCCTCTCGCAATAAAGGGCCTCTCCCAGGCATAGTAGTCCGAATCATCGAACTTCCCAGTCTTCTTCCTCCGGAGGTACACGTCCACGTCCCTGCCGACGCGCGGGACCCGGAGTCCCCTGTCCGCGGAGAGCTTCTCAAGGAGCATGGCGACCTTCATGGAGACCACGAGCCGCCTTCCGGTCTCCAGGCAGGCGTCGAAGAAGGTGTTCACCCTGTCGACATCGTTCCCCCTGAACGTGGAAAAGACGAGAGACCTGGTCCCCCTAACCATTTTCAGTGCTTCCTTCTTCACAGCCGACTCGCTCATACCAGCACTATCGCCCTTGGGGGTCACCCTCGTCCCCTCGGTGAGGAGCAGCTTGGGCTTCTCTTGTCTAGCGGAGTCCACGAGGTCCTTGGTCATGGACCCGGCGGGCCCGTGAAACCGGAAGTCCCCGGTGTATATCATGGTCCCCCCGCTGGTGTGTATGACGAACCCGTATGCTCCCGGTATGGAATGGTCCACGTGGATGGGGCGGAATTCCATTGGGCCGATGGTGAACCTATCCCCCGTTCGGAACTTCCTGATGGGGTGTCCGCGCAGTGGAGAGCCTGTGGAAGCGCTGTACGCGTCGTGAATCAGTGATGTCGTTTCGCCGCAGTAGACCGGGATCTTGGGATCGATGTACTCGATTCTCCCGGTATGGTCCGAGTGATAATGGCTCAGCACCACGGCGTCGAATTCTGGTTCTGTGTATTCGACATTGGTGTTCTGCAGTGCCCCTTCGGAATATAGCCCAGGAATCTGAGGGAGCAGATCGAACTCGAACAGGTCCCCGGCACCGTTGACCCCCCTGGGGGAGATGGACGAATCGAAGTAGTCCGAGCCTTCGGAGAACCCCGTTCCGAAATCGAGGATTACCTTAACTCCCCTGTCCTCGAGGATGAACTTGTTCCCGCCGATTTCTCCGACTCCGCCGTAGCATGTTATTCGTGGCGGCACGTGAGCGGAAAAGGGAGGGAGTCTACTTAACGGTTCCAGCCGATAGCCGTCCTCAAGGAATAAATACGAAGTTGGGCGGACTGCGCGCAGGTTGTATCCTCTCCTGCCGGTCCTTCAGGCGGCGGGGTCGGACACTCTGACTGCCATTGCGATTCTAGTGATTGCCCTGGGATTCGTCGGGGTAGCCATCCTTATCCTGTTCTCGAAAAAGAAGATCTAGACCGCTATGGTCGTCGCAGCCATCTTTGATATAGATGGTACTCTCGTTTCGTTCAAGTTCGACGCCGTAGGGACCAGGACTGCCCTGATTGGGGAACTGAAGGCCAGGGGGGTCGACACGTCCGGCCTGGATTTGTCTACCCCCACCCAGAAGATCCTCGACGCCGCGAAGGCGAGGATGCCCCCCGTAGATGGGGGGTACGCGGACTACAGGAGCAGGGCCTTCGACATTCTCGACGCCTTCGAGCTGCAGGACATCGCTTCTACGAAGCCATTTCCAGGAGTTAAGGAGGCCCTCATCGACCTGAAAGCGGAGGGGGTCAGGCTCGCAGTCGTTACGAACAGCGGGCGGAAGGCTGCAAACAGGTCTCTCGCGATCGCGGGGCTCCAGGACCTCTTCGAGTTCGTGCTTACCCGGAACGACACCGAAACAATGAAACCCAGCCCCGACGGGCTTCTTCAGGCCGTGTCCATGCTCTCGCTTCGTAAGGATCACGTGTATTACATCGGAGACACCCCCTATGACGTCATGGCGGCCAAGGGAGCCGGCGTGATGAGCGTCTCAGTTGCGACCGGGAGCTATGCGCCCGACCGGCTCGCCTCAGAGGGGCCGGACTATGTGATATCTTCGATTTCTGAGCTAGGCGGGGTGCTGGGGATCCAGCCGAAGTAGCCCTCCGACGCGGAAAGCCATCGGTCAACTTCACCCGCAGAGCCGACGTCGCAGGTTGATGCAACCCTAGGAGCGCGGGAGAACCCATAAAGACAGCACCAGTGGGCCGTTGGCCGTTCTCAGATGGTCCCCAAGCGACCCACCCCTCCGTTCTACATCGTCGGCCTCCCAGACGAGCCTGTAGAAGCTGGCGAGGCGAAGATGAAGTTCGAGAAGCTCTCCGAGGAATTGTGCAAGGTCTATCCGCTGATCGAGGAGATTCGAGCAGTGGTGAAGTCGAAAAAGCCAGGAAAGAACCACGCGAGGTACGAGGTCTCCGTGGAAGTGTACACGCCGAAGGAGAGGCACGCATTCTCCGAAACAGGGTATGACATAGCAGAGGTGTTCGATTCGATGGGGCCGAAGATGAAGCGGCTTCTATCCTCGAGGCAATCGCGCGTCACGTCAACCAGGGGCATCAGCCCGAGGAAGCGCATGGGGTATCGTTAGACAACCGTCCGAAGTAGTCTCCTGTTCTCTTCCTTGAGCCCTTCCACCTCTGCCCTCAGCCCGGTGATCGCGGCCATTTGATCTGCTTGTCTTGACAAACCATGGAAAACCTCCAGCGCCTCCCTCCTTACGCCGGCATTCCTATCAGACCACGAGACTTTTGCGAGGGTGTCCGTGAACCTCCCATCAGCAAGTTCCCGTAGAAGAGGCGATATCAGGTACAGCCTCACTCTGTACTCCTTGTCTCGCAGCAGCATGTCCTTCAGCAGTGGGAGTTCGTCATCCGCGATGCGTCCGCGTGCCCTGATGGCCTTTAGAGCCCCTACCCTCATCCTGGTGGGTTTCCCATAGGCAAGGCTGGCATCGACAATCTCCTTCACCTCCTCGTCCTTGAGCTTCCCCATCGCTTCGAGACATGCCTCTGCCAAAGTCTCGTTTGGTGAATGGACCCCAATCCCCTTCTTGAGGTATGGGAGGGCGCCTTCGGGCCATGACTTCCCCAACGATAGGGCCGCTTCGCACCTAACATAGGGGCTCTCGTCCGACTCCAGGAACCCGACAAGTAACTTCCTCGCCTTCTCGTCCTTGAAGTTCCCCAGTGCCTTCGCCAGGGCACGCCTCACGCGCCTCTCGGAAGGTACGCCAACCTCTAGGAGCGCCCCCAGCGCCGCATCTGTTCCGATTTCCCCCAGTGAAAGCAGCGCGCAGGCCCTTACGTCCCAGAATTGTTCCTTGCTCGCCGCGGACCTGAGGGCTGGGATAGCTCTTTCAGATGCCGCCCTCCCTAGGGCGGTTGCCGCCTCAGCCCTGCTCCACGCGTCGTGGCTTTGTGCCAGTTGGTTCTCTAGCAGGTCGAAAGTCTTTTCGAACTTTAGCTTCTTGAGCAGCCACCTCTCCGGGTCGAACTCCACCACAGAGGGTTTGGCGTCGAGGGAGAACACCAGCGACTGTTCCGCGGAGTCGAGCATGGCCCTGAACTTCTTCCTGGCGCCCCCGACGTAGAACACGATATCACAAGGAAGCTTGAAGATGGGTGTTCCGTCGGAAGAGGACTGTTCCTGCCTCACACGCAGAGTTGCCGTCTTGGTTGCGTCGTCCCAGGTGTATTCAACCTGGAATTCAGGATAACCCGGCCTTAGGAAAGCCTGTTCGAAGAACTCCTGAAGCTGGAGCCCGCTTACAGCCTCCATCGCTTTGCGCATGTCATCGGTGTCTGCACACGCCTTCGCGTGCCTCTTCAGGAACTCGGCCACCCCCTGGAAGAACGCGTCGTCCCCCATGATATACCTCAGCTCGTGGATCATCGAGGCTCCCTTGCGATAGGTCGTTAGGTCGAAGACGTCGTGAGGCCACACGTAATTCCTGTCCACTATGGGCCGCCTGTATCTGGTCTCGTCCTCTTCGAAGTAATCAACTTCACGGGCGCGCATCCCCCATCTCATCTGGTCAGCTCCGCGGGTCCTCTCTGTGTAAAGCGACTCGAGGTAGGTCGCCCAAGCCTCGTTGATCCAGGCGTGACACCAATCGGAGCATGTGACCCAGTCTCCGTACCACTGGTGGGCTGCCTCGTGAGCGACCAGGATTACGGCAGACGAGAACGGGTTTGAGTACATGGGCTGGAAGTCGGTCTCGGCGCCTGCCTCCGGGTAGTAATTCATGGACAGGGTCGTGGCGTTGAGGTTCTCCTCTCCCCCCGCCATGAAGTCATAAACGGTGGTCTGGTCATACTTCTCGTACGGGTAATTCATCCCGGTCAGCTCTTCGAGCACCTCGATGATCCTCGGTGTCTCCCCAAAGTACCTGAGCACGTCTGCCCGCTTCGACTCCGGGAAGTTATAGTGAAGCTTGAGACCGTGGACCTCCTGAGTTATCTCGCTGAACCTGCCAGCAACGAACGACGTCAGGTAGGACGAGTGGGGCGTATCCTCCCTCCAGTGGAAGACGGTGCCCTCACCTTCCTCTCTCTCCGAGACGAGTCTCCCGTTGGAAATCACCCTGAAACCCTTCGGAACTCGAATCAGCATCTCGCTGGAGGACTTGTCAGAGGGGTGGTCGTGGCAGGGGAACCAGAAGCGAGCGGACTCTGGTTCACTGTGCGTCCAGGCCTGGACCTCCTTCTCCGGGTGCTCCGCATCAGGACCGGTGAAGTGCAACCCCTCCTTAGGTGCTGCAGAGTAGTCCACCCTGATGGACCGGGGGCCGGCCCTGTCTGGGAGCGGAACCGAAAGGACGGCGTTGTCGTATTCGAAGTCTGTCTTCACCCCGTCAACGGTGCATGCCCTGGCGTCAAGCTCGCAGGCGTCGATGTGTACTTCTCTGAGGCCCCGACGAATGGGCTCAATGTCCAGTGTGCAAGAGCCCGAAATGCTCTTCTTCTGGAAATCCAAGGAGAGCTCTATCTTCCTGTGCAGAGTGCGGAACTCTCTCGGCGGTGCATAGTGAAGTTTCGATTCAGGCAGGTGGAACGACTTGCTCCCTGTCACCATGGAGCGTTCGGGACTAACATCGCTTCAAAAGAGTTTCGAAGCTGGCATAGTTTGAAATAACGAAGTCAGGTCGACGCTCGCGATGATCTCTGCTGCGAAGGTGATTCAGGCACTGATAATATTCTCTGCTATTTTGGGTGTGTTCTTCCTTTGGCAGGCTCAGCCCCTTCTCCCCCCGGACGTCTTTGACATACTGACATTCGGATGGCTCCTCTTCGTGGTTGACAGTGTGCTCACGTTCACGCGGCCCAGGGTCTCGTATTACCTTGGCCTCGTTCTCGCCGTAATTGCGCTTAGCGAGACGCTCACACAGCCGGAACACTACGCTCTGGTAGAGAACGGTAACGTTCCCGCGACCATAATCCTTGTCTTGGGCTCTGCCGCCCAGGCGCTGCTGATTGGTTCTGTCCTATGGTACATCATATCGGAGCACAGAAAGGATCCATGGGCATGGCCTGGCGCGGAGTCTCCAGCATGACAGCGGCGGTGTCGAGATCGCTCCCCGGAGCGAATTTCACCCTCTCCCATCCCCAAATTCTTCGGATCTTGAATGAAGAGGACGCCCTGGTCGACCCCAGTCCTCTCGCCTCGGCTCCCACACTTTCGACGGAACCGAAGCCTAACGAGAGCTTCGTCGGGAGGAAGTAGGAGAACCTCCTCAGGCAGAAACGGCGAGATGGCTTTTTAACCGATTCTGGGGGCGAACAGGCAGTTGCATCTCGACTCGGCCCAGGAGAAGATGCTCCGAGGCGACCTGGGCGAGGCAAGGCAGTTCGCCATGGGAATCGTCTCAAAGGTGGGGGATGCCGTGGGCGCAGACGAGCTCGTTCCCATCAAGTCCGCGCATGTGCTCGCGCACTACAGCAGCCTGCACGACGCTGGGGTTGAGGTGCTGGAGCGGTTCGCCGAATCGGGTGGAAAATTCGCCGTCCCCACCTCGGTCGACCCGGCAAGCATCGACCTGCAGAACTGGAAGAGCTTTGGAATCCCTGAGGCCTACGCGAGGCAGCAGTTCAGGCTATGCGACGCCTACGCCAAGATGGGGGGAATGAGGTGCTGGACTTGCGTCCAGTACCAGGTCTGCAACTTCCCCAAGGAGGGAGACATCGTCGCCTGGGCAGAATCTAGCGCAGTGGTGTTTGCGAACTCTGTCCTCGGGTCCAGGTCCAACAAGATAACCGCCGGCATGGACATCGCCTGCGCCATCTTGGGACTGACCCCAAGGTTCGGTATGCTCCTGGACGAGAACAGGCGGGCAAGGGTTTCCTTCAAGTTGAGCCTGGATGGGCTCACAGAACTCGACTATCGCTCGATAGGATTCTTCGTCGGAAGGAACGCGGGACCGCGTGTTCCGTTTCTTGCCGGGCTCCCCCCATCTGTGTCTTCTGACCAGATTAAACACCTGGGAGCCGCTGCGGCCGCGGCGGGCCCCGTCACTATGATCCATTTCCCCGGCATTACCCCCGGCTCCAAGACAGTGGACGAGGCTTCCGGTGGGGATAAGGTCGAGGAGATAGATGTCACGAGGTCGAGCCTGAACGACATCGAGTCAGACCTGAACCAGACCTCCGAACTCCCCGACCTGGCAGCCTTCGGTGTCCCCCACCTCTCCGTCAACGAGCTCGGCGAGCTTGCGAAGCTGCTTGAAGGGAGGAAGTTGAAGAGGGGGGTCAAGATGTATGCCTACACGTCTTCCCAGGCCTACGACATGGCCGAACGGACCGGTATATCGTCGATAATCGAAAAGACGGGTGCACGCATGTCCCAGAGCACGGACGCCGAGATATCTCCGCTGAAGGCTCTCGGATTCAACACCGTCCTGACGAACTCCGCGAAGTTGGCCGAGATGGTGTCGTCCGAGGGGGAGATTGAGGTGGGTTACGCTTCGCAGAAGGAGATTATCGAGAAGGTGACAGCGTGAGACCACTGCTCGCGAAGGCGATGGGTCTGGTCATGGGGAGCGCCGCTGGTGAAGCGCTCCCCTCGCACAGGGCCTTCACATTCGCACACGGAGTAGATCCTTCCACTGGGGTCGTAACTGATGTCAGGAGCGACGTCAGAGGATTGAACGTGAAGGGGAAGGTTCTATTCTACCCGTTCGGGAAGGGATCAACCACAGCATCCTCCTGGTTTCTCGAAACGGTGCGTCGTGGGAACAACCCAGTTGCGGTCGTGACAGAAGCGGTCGACCTGTCAGCAGTGATAGGCTCGGTCATGGCAAAGGCCGTTTATGGAAACGAGATCCCCGTCATGTGCGGTATTCAGCGCTCGGTCTACGCGGGCCTGAAGGCAGGAGACGAAGTCTTCGTGGACGCTGGGAGTGGCGAAGTGAGGTCAGAGGGATGAAGCGGCTTCTCAGTGAGAAGAACCTCTTCCTGTTGGATCTCGACGGGGTATTCTACAAAGGCAAGGAGAGCAGAGTGAAGATTGGGGGAACCAGGGCTATCGGAGCTCTGAGGGCAAACGGAAAGAAACTGTTCATTCTGACCAACAACTCCACGGACTCGGCCGCCACGGTGCACTCGCGCCTCTTGGAGTTCGGCATCCCTGTGAAGAAGGACGAGGTCCTGACGAGCGGCCTCCTGACCGCGGAGTATCTCCAGCAGAGGCACGGGAAGGTGTCATATTTCCTAGTCGGCGAGAAGGGGCTCGACGCTGAGATGAGGAGGTGCGGCCACAGAAGGACCAGGGGCGAAACCGCCGACTACGTCGTCGTCGGGCTTGACAGGAAGATCACCTATGAAAAGTTGGACCATGCGGCGAGGGTAGCTAGGAATGGGGCGGGAATCATTGCAACGCACGCCTCCAGGCTCTACATGTACAAGTCGGGTCCAGCCCTGGCCACCGGTCCCCTCGTGAAGGCCATCGAATTCGCCAGCCAGAAGCGTGCCGTGGTCATCGGCAAACCCTCTCGCCTCATGTTCAGCATAGCACTTGGCAGGGCCGGGTCAAAGAAGAGCGAGGCGGTCATGATTGGTGATCAGGCAGAGACCGACATACTTGGAGCCACGAGAGCAGGAATTGACGCGATTCTTGTGACCACGGGCATCGACAGGGACGCCCCCGGTTTGAAGCTCCTCGCGAAGATATCCAACGTGGACGAGATAGCTCGACTTCTCTGAAGTCGTGCTCCCTACAGCGAGTGCGCCTTGACCAGAACAGTCTGATTATGCGCGTATGTGAAACTTCCACCGCGGAGGTTCTTCTTCATATTGAGTCGTATTGGGTACGCCTACACGGACTGCAGTCTGATCAACGGGGTCGTCCCGAGGCAACCTTAAATTGATTGACGACGCTTTCCCCCCAGGTTGCAGCACTCTTCTTCAGGGGGACCTGCCAAATGCATCATGTGCGGAGTCGTCGAATCCCAGCCCGGTTCCTTCCCCATGGTGGTCGGCGTGGGTAGGGTGTGTCTCAACGACGGTATGACCAGGGTGAAGTGCGAGGCCTGTGGCGCGGAGGTAAAGTTGATCACCTCGGCTCGTCTTCAGGGGAAGGCACTCTGTCTCTCTGACTACATGAAAGAAATCGAGAAGTACAGACAGCACATTGTCCAGAGCTTCGACGAAGACTCGGAACCTGCGGAGGAAATCCTAGAGCGTGCGTACAGGGACGCTCCGGCGGGATACACCCTGCTGGCCGTCCGCAGGGGAAGAAACAGCACACACGTATGGGAGGCCGAGTACGAGAAGAGTGAGCTCTTTCAGATGAGATGCAGCTAGGAGAGGGGCCGAGGTTACACTCTTCCGACAGGATTCCCGAGAGATGCTCTGTAGTTAACGCTGGCGCAAACTAGTTTTCACACTTTTCCTTAAACCCCTGCCCGAGAGGTTACAACCCGACAGCTAAATTGGCGAACGAAGAGATGCTCGTCCTCAACAGATTGCTCAGGGAGATTGAGGATCTTAAGCTTGGCCTCGAGCCGAACGTCCTTGCCGGCTGGTACCAGAAGATTGCGAGTGACGCGAAAGCAGAGGCTCCGAGCCATCTGGTCGACACCATAGACGTGGTGCAGGACCCAATACTCCCCATGAAGTTCGAGTTCAAGAGCTCGAAGCGAGCCGTAAAGTACGTCCTGGAGTCCATCGACAGGAATCTGGAGGCGATGCCCATGGCGACTCGGCTCTACTTCCAGAAGTTGGCCGAGCTGATTCAGGCGGAAGCGCTTCGCTAGGTCCCGGACGCCACCCAAACACATTCGGGAACCTGCTTAAAATGGCCACGGTTGAGTTCCCTCCATTGGCCACTGCAGTTCAAGCGAAGACTGAGCCACTCCTTGCCAATCCTGCGCCCCTCGGGCTGATGGGTTTCGGTATGACAACGGTCCTGCTCAACCTCTGGAACGCAGGCGCTATACCGCTCGACTCCCCGATACTGACCATGGGCCTGTTCTATGGAGGCGTTGCCCAGATCATAGCGGGAGCCCTTGAATTCAGGAAAGGAAACACCTTCGGGATGACAGCCTTCCTCTCCTACGGCCTGTTCTGGGAATCGTTCGCAGTGATTGTTCTGTTCAAGATCATGGGCCTTGTGTCCTTTACCCCGGCTTCCTCCCTCGCAGCGTACCTCTTCATGTGGGGCCTGTTCACCCTCCTGATGTTCATCGGCACACTCAAGCTCAATGGCGCACTGATGTTTGTGTTCGGCTCCCTCTTCATACTCTTCTTTCTCCTGGCTGCAGGGAACGCCTGGAACAACTCCTCTGTGATCACGTTCGCGGGTTACGAGGGCGTTATCTGCGGCCTGAGCGCCATATACACGTCGATAGCCCAGCTCCTGAACGAGGTATACGGCAGGGTAGTGCTCCCCATCTTCCCCGTCAAGCCCAAGGTCTAGGCACAGCGTTCGCTTCTGTCTGAGGCGGAGTCCGTCGGGCTAGGGGATTTCCCGATTGGGTGCTGTCTCCCCTATGTCCCCTGGACCTGCTGCTTGATTCTCTCCACAACCTCGGGGTTGGCCAGGGTAGATGCGTCCCCATAGTCCCTTCCTTCTGAGATAGACACGAGGATCCTGCGCATGATCTTCCCAGACCTCGTCTTGGGCAGGTCGGACACAATGTAGACTGCCTTCGGCCTCGCTATGGGCCCGAGCTCCTTCGCCACGTTGCTCCTAATCCTCTCTGCAAGTTCCTTGCTCGGTTCGAAGCCAGGCTTCAGGGAGACGAAGATGAGCGGCATGTGCCCCCTCAGCTCGTCTATAACCGCCACAGCTGCCGCTTCGCCCACTTCGGGGGCGGTAAGGGCGGCGTTCTCCAACTCCTTTGTCCCCAGCCTGTGACCGGCTACCTTGATTACATCATCGATCCTCCCTAGGATCCTGAAGTAGCCATCGGCGCTCTCGACGGCACCATCCCCGGAAAGGTACGGCCAGTCCCTCCAGTCCTTGCTGCTTTTGTCCCTGCAGTATTTTTCGTAGTAGCTCTTCACGAATCTGTCTGGGTCTCCCCAGATGGTCTGCATGATCCCTGGCCACGGGTTTCGAATGCATATGTTCCCAGCCGAACCCTCCCCGCCCTTGACCTCGTTCCCTTCGTCATCGTAAACAACGGGGTAGATCCCCGGGACTCCCGGACCTGCACTCCCCGGCTTCATGGGGATAGCCGCTGGCACCGTGCTGCAGAGGAACCCACCGGTCTCGGTCTGCCACCAGGTGTCGGTGATGACAGCCTCACCCTTGCCTATGACTTCGTAGTAGAACTTCCAGGACTCCGGTTCGATCGGCTCGCCCACTGTGGTCATGCTCTTGAAGTGGTAGTTGTACTTGGTCGGCGCATCCGGCGCCGCCTTCCTCAACATCCTTATGGTGGTCGGGGCTGTGTGGAATATGTTGACCTTCAGCTTCTCCGCTATCCGCCAGCACCTGGCGGCGTCTGGATATGTGGGCACTCCCTCGTAGATTACTGTGGTGGTACCCAAGGAGAGCGGCCCGTACACTATGTACGAGTGTCCTGTGATCCAGCCGATGTCGGCGAGGCACCAGTACATGTCGTCGGGGTGGATGTCAAGGACGTACTTCGCTGTCCCTGTGACGTAGGCGAGATACCCCCCGGTTCTGTGCTGCACCCCCTTAGGCTTCCCCGTAGAGCCGCTGGTGTACATGAGGAAGAGAGTGTCCTCGGCGTCCATGGAGACGGGTTCGACCGTCTTCCCGGCGTATTTCTTGAGCAGCTCGTCCACGAAGTAGTCCCTCCCCTCTACCATGGGCACCGATGAGACGTACTTCCCGGGATGGCGCCTCCACACGAGTACTTTGTCGACGGTGATCCCCAACTTCGCGGCCTCCTCAACGGCGCCGTCTGCATCCTTCTTCTTGTCAATGAGCTGACCGTTGCGGTAGTAGCCGTCGCACGTAACCAGGACGTGGCTCTTCGAGTCGACCACCCTGTCGGCGCACGCCTTTGCGCTGAATCCTCCGAAGACCTCGTTGTGGATTGCGCCGAGTCTCGCGCATGCGAGCATCGAGACGGGGAGCTCGGCGATCATGGGCAGGTGAAAGGTTACCCTGTCCCCCTTCCCTACCCCGGCAAACTCTTTCAGCACCAGGGCGAACTCGTTAACCTTCGCGTACAGCTCCTTGTATGTTATCCAACGGTATTGCTCGTCTTCAAGTTCCGGGACGAAGACGATCGCAGCCTTGTCCCCATGGGTCGCCAAGTGCCTGTCGACGCAATTGTAGGAGACGTTCAGCTTGCCCCCGACGAACCATTTCCAGAAGGGGGGGTTGCTAGTATCCAGCGTGGTTTGCCACCGCTTGTCCCAGGACAGCATATCTGCGTACTCGTCGAAGCACTGTGGGAAATTCTCTTCAGAGAATCTGGTGTAGATGCTCTTGTCGGGCGCGTTTGCCTGCTTTACGAAACTCGCAGGCGGAGGTACGAGCGGTTCTTCCTTCCAGTGAACGTCTATCTTTGATTCTTTGGCTTGTGCTGGCGTTGCCATATGTTACAAGTTCGGTTCTCCGGTATTAAATGGGTTCTCCCGAAGCGTTTCGGAAATGGCCAGGGCCAGCGCCTGGTATAGGCCATCCCGAGTCGTACTTCTCCTCGGTGGTTAATGCCCGTCGCGGTCTAGCTTACTACTCGATCAGGATTCTCTTTGACTTCCCCTCGTACCTTGGGAGGGTGCCTTCCGTAACGAACGACACCTTCGGTGAGATGAAGATGAGCGTCCGTCCCATCTCTTTCTCTATCCTCTCTCTGAGCTCAGGCGTGTCGTGGGCCGTGGCGACCTCCACGGTTACGCGGAACCCCCTGTTGCCGCTCCTGTCCACTTCGACAAGGTAATCGTTAACTTCCGGAAACCTGAACATGGCCTGCTGTATCGCCCCTGGCCAGATCTTTGTCCCCCTGTAGTGAATGACGTCGTCCACCCTCCCAGTAATCCACTTGCAACGGGGGAAAGCGTTCCTCCCGCACGGGCAATCCCCATCGTCCAGGACGGTGAGGTCCCTCATCCTGTATCTTATCAGGGGCATCGCCTCCTTCGTCATGGTAGTCACCACCATCTCGCCTTCTTCCCCCGGCTCCACAGCCTCGTTCGTATTGGGGTCGAGCACTTCAAGGTAGAAGTGGTCCGTCCAGAAGTGGAACCCGTTCTCCTGCTCACACTCCTGCCCACTCCCCGGCCCGAGGAGCTCTGTCGCGCCATAGACGTTCCTCGCCCCACCCCCCTTCGCCTTCAAACCGTACCCCTTCTCTATGCGTTGCCTCATCTCCTCGGTCCATACCTCTGCTCCGGGAATCGTCACTCTGATGGAGCTTTCGACAGGATTGATTCCATTCTTCTGCAGTGTCTCTAGCACGTAGAGCTGGTAAGAGGGAGTACCCGTCATCACGGTGGGCTTGAAATCCCTGATAGCCTGCACCATCGGCTCGGTCCTCCCGACGCTCCATGGGACCACTGCGGCGCCAACGAGGTGGCAGCTCTGGTGAAAGCCCAGGCCTCCCGTGAAGAGGCCATAGCCGTAGATGTTCAGGAGGATGTCTCCGGGCCGTACCCCTGCCGTCACAAGTGTCCTGGCCATCACGTCCATCCAGGTACTGTGGTCCTTGAGGGTGTACGGCCCCACGGTAGGCCGACCGGTCGTTCCACTCGTCATGTGCCAACCAATCAGTTCGCCCATGGGGACGCAGAGGAGGTCGCCCCCGTAGGGATAGGAGTACTGCCTCAGGTCGTCTTTTGTAGTGAACGGAAATTTCCCGATGTCCGGGAGGTCCACGAAATCAGACGGATGGACCTTTGCCGCTTTGAACGCCCGCTTGTAATAGGGACTCCGTCTGTAAACGTAGTTCAGAAGGGTGCTAAGCCTTCGCCTTTGTAGCTCCCTGAGGCCCCGGCGGGAAATCCGCTCGACCCGCTTTTCCCAGTACCTGGGAACGCCCGATGTGGGCATGATTGCCGACCCACTCTCGTACGGTGCATTCAAGGGTGTTTCGCCTAATTTTCGCCGCATCAGGCTGGCCGGGGAGGACCGTCTGCGCGTCCCCTGGAAAGATACAAATCCGCCTCTCTGGGGCGAACGTCGCGTTTCAGATTCTTGTTCGGTCAGCTCTTCGCTTTTGCGAGGGAGTAGACGATGACGAGAAATCCGATGGCCTGGCTATAGGCCTGCACCGTTATCGGCGTGCTGAGGTCCGCTGTGTTCGTGTTGTAGATTATGCCCGCGGCCGCTGCACCGATTGCAACACACGCGAACCCTACCGCGAGCAGGAGCATCGCCTGGCTCTTGGTCCTCCCGTAGGCCCTTGAGGCGAAGTAGACGACCACCCCCCCGAAGACGAGGATTAACGCCTGGGCCAGGTCTAGATAGATTGGATCCATTTAGGACGTGTCACCTCCCTTGATTCGATTCTCTGCAACAGCAATCACTTCGCCTCCCTCATGGTCATCCACAGGCGCCTCAGCTTCTCGGCAACGTCCTCGTTGATCAGGGCGTCGACCTTCATGACCCCGCCGTCGAATGTAACGTTGACCGCCTTGTAGGCGCTCCTTAGGAGTTCGTACTTCTTGCCGTCCGGGGTGACGATGATCTTCTCGACCACAAGTATCTGGCTGTCGAGGAGCTCGTGGACCCTCCTGTAGCACGTGCTCAGAGGAATGTCGTTCTCTCGGCTCATGTCTTCCACCGATTTCGCCTTGGGAATGGCCGATAGGATAATCTTCCTGGAGTACTCGTCTGCGAGCCCCTCGACCAGCGCCTGGACGCGAGACTGATCGGTAATCTCCAAACGCAGGAAAAGGTGGAATCAGCTTATTTGAGTCTATTCCGCATCGCCTTGGCTGAAAAACAGGGAAGAAGCGTGTCCTATTTCTTGGACGCGCTTCTTAGAAAGTACCCGAGCCCACCCAGGACGGCTCCGAGGCACGCGAGAAGGATGAACCCACCGATTGGGTTGACCGTCCAAGACAGGATATTCACGTGGATCTGTCCCGCGCTGTATCCTAGGCCGCCTTCTGAAACGGGTGCCGCAGCAACGCCAGCCAGGTATCCCTGATACATCATTATGATCATGGACCCTGCGACGCCGACGTTCATGAAGAGGAGGTGACCCCACGCGAGGAGGTTCGAGAACCCCTTGTACACCCTGCCCTGGATGTCTTCAATGTAGAAGTAGAAGACAGCGGTGACTGCGGTCGCGACTACGCCTACGACCAGGAACGCGATGTAACCAGTGAACATCCATGTCCCGGCTCCATTCCCTGCGATCACCTTTGAAGGTGAGTAGTAGGAGTTGATGCCGAGGGCACTCCACGGTTCGACGATGAGGATGGTGGCTACGACTGCGATGAGTCCTTCCACGACGGCTGCCCAGATGAATCGTCCTGCCCACTTGCCATGGGTGGTTCCGCTTACGTTTTCCATGGACGCTCCCTAACCCGTGCCGCTTATAATATACCGGGACGATTATCGCTTCTGATAATCAGTATTAGGGAGGACCGCCCCGCCCGGGGACGGTCTCAGTGCGCCCGACGGCGCGTCATAGGGTTCCCTCACGGTTTAGGTCGGTCCGGAGGCTAGTGGGCAAATTCAACCTCCTGGCGGTCCCTAGCTTGTTTCGCTACAGTTCCCTCGGGGGACGAAAAGGGAGACAGCATTAAGTAGCAACTTGGGTGTCTCGGACGCGAGAGCGATGCCGACCGAAGCTGGGTTCGGGAAAATACTCGTTGCCTTTGACGGTTCGGAGGACTCGCAGAAAGCGGTCCGCCTTGCGTGCTCTCTCGCACGGAAGTTCGGGTCGGAGCTCACTGTCGTCCATGTGTTCTCCTCGCCGTCAATCGGTTACAGCGCGACGGCTGGAATGCCAATCCCGGACTACAAGATGCTTGAAGACGCCAAGAAAGCCTCCGCCAAGGAGGTGCTCTCGAAGGGGTTGCAGCTAGCTGCTCAGGAAGGCGCGGCTGTAACGGGGGAGTTGATCGAGTCACCCTCCGTTGTCGAAGCGCTCGTGGAGTTTGCAGCAAAAAAGGAGGCGGACCTCATAGTGACTGGGACGAGGGGGATGACAGGTTTCAAAAAACTCATTCTTGGGAGTGTCTCATCCGGTCTGGTAAACCACGCCCACTGCCCGGTGCTGATCGCGAGATGATCACATGATATACGTGAAGGACGTGATGACGAGGAACGTCCGCACTATCGGAGAGGAGGGGACCATCTCAGCGGCTGCGAAGGTGATGTCCAAATGGAAGATTGGTGCACTTGTGATCGTCGACGGTAACAAGCCGACGGGCATGCTGACTGAAGGGGATATCTCGAGGCTCGTGGCCAAGGGCCTTGACCCCCGGGTCACTCCCGTTACCATCGGGAGGAGGAAGTTGGTCACAGTCTCCCCGGGCGAGCGCATCGAGGCCGCGGCCAAGATAATGGCCGACGCGGGGGTCAAGAAGCTCCCGGTTATAGAGGAAGGGAAACTGGTGGGCATCCTCACTCAGACGGACATCGTAAACTCGAGCTTCGCTCTGGTGACCTCGCTAAAGGAAATGGTACAGGCTCGCTATCGTCCCCCCGACTTCCAGATGTAGTCAACTGCCTGGCTCGACGGCGCCATTCCTTCGGAAATTGGCTTAAAGCACCTTCTGACGGGTGCTTCCAACCTTGAGTCTCCCGCCCTACGCGATAGTTGTCGACTACGTCAGCGAGGGGGAAGTGGCCAATCTGATCCGGGGGTACGTCGAGCTCAAAGGTGCCAGAGTGCGGTTCTCAGGGGTGGCCTACGGCAGGTTCGGGGGGCAGAACTTCTCCCCTCAGTTCTCAAAGGCGGCCAGAACGCGCATTCAGGCACTTGCGGGCGATTTTGCCGAGTTTGAGGAGGACATGCAGCTCCGGCTGGTGCGCGGTGACTTCGAGGCCAAGCCTCCAAAGGAAGAGCATCACCACCATCACCATCTGAGCGAAGGGGGGGAGCTGGGATGAACCTCCTGGTTGGCGCCACAGGCTTCGTCGGTGGCCACCTGGTGGAATACCTCTTCCAGCAAGGGGAGATTTCAAAGGGTGTCTTCCGCAGGGGGTCTCATCTCAAGATAATGGACGCCAGCGGCGTTCAGGGGATCGAAGCGGACCTTTCCGATCATCACAGCCTGCATGAAGCGATGGAGGGGGTCGACGTGGTCTACAACCTGGCTTCGCCCATGCCAGATTCGGACAGTGGGTTCCTCTCAGCCAACACGAAGGGACTACTCAATCTGCTTGATGTCGCGGCGGAAGTAGGGGCAAAGAGCTTTGTCCATTTGAGCACCCTTGACGTCTACGGTTTCGGTGGAAGGTGCGTCTCGCCCGCGGACTCTTTCAAACCTGTCAACGAATACCAGAGGTCGAAGGCGGAGGCGGAGCGCCTCCTCCAGGAGTTCTCAAAAAGGAGCCCTCAGCCTAGAACAACGATCGTCAGGTCGGCCAAGGCCATCGGATCTCGGGACGAGTCCCTCGCCGTCCCCTTCCTGCGTATGATAGAAGGTGGGAGGGTGACGGTCCCGGCCGGAGGCCTCATGTCCTACTCCCACCCCCTCGACATCGCCCAGGCTATGTACAAGTCGGCTCTGGGGCAGTCCCGCTCGGGCAGCTCTTATCTCATCAAGTCATTCGACGCGACTCCCGAGGAGCTTGCCCGTGGGGTCGCCTCGGCCGTTGGGCGCACTGTCGAGTTCAAGAAACAGGGGATCTTTTCAGGTTCATCCTTCCCGAAGTACGCCTCTGAGCAGCTGAAGGCCTCCACGCGAATTGACCCTCAGCCAAGCTGGAAGGAACTCGGTTATGCCCCGCAGTATGACCTTCAGAAAACATGCGAGGAGATTGCGAACTGGTACAGAGCGGAGCCCTGGGTCGCGGAAAGCGCATAGGCCTCCCAGCGATGCTGAGGGAGATTCGCCGGATGGTCTACGGCTCCACGGACAGGAGGGCGACAGCCCTCGCCGAACTTCAGGCAGCCGAGGGAACCGACCCCTTCCGGATTCTCATAAGCACCATCCTCTCCCACAGGACGAGGGACGAAAACACTACCCGGGCAACTGAAAACCTGTTTTCAGTCTATACTACTCCTTCGCAGCTCGCCAATGCCGACCCGAGCCTCGTACGGAAGCTCATCAGGCCGTCGGGCTTCTACAACATGAAGACAAGGAACATCATGAAGGTCTCGAAGCAACTGGTCGACGAGTTCGGAGGGAAGGTGCCTAACAACGTAGAGGACCTCCTGAAGCTTCATTCCGTGGGGAGGAAGACCGCCAACTGCGTCCTCGTGTACGCCTTCAACAAACCCGCCATTCCGGTGGACACCCATGTCCACAGGATCTCGAACAGGCTGGGCCTCGTGAAAACAAAAAAGCCCGAGGAGACTGAGACCGCGCTCGCGAAGACAGTCCCCAAGCGTTACTGGCTGGAGCTGAACGATCTCTTCGTCAGGTTCGGTCAGACTACGTGTAAGCCAGTTGGCCCGCATTGCTGGTCTTGTACTCTCACAAGCTACTGCGTGTACTACCGGACGGTCTACGTCCCCAAGCACAAAGCTTCTTAGGCCCACCTCGGACCCGTAATTCCGTGCCATCTCTCGAAGATGCCAAGAAGAAGGTGGAGGAGCTTGTCCTCGCGAAGGGGTTCGGAAACTCACCCGACGAGATTGCGAACAAACTTCTTTTCGCCTTCATTGAGCTTGGCGAGGCTGGCGACTCCTGGAAGAAGGGAAGGCCGGCCGACGAGACGATAGAGGAGCTCGTCGACGTGATATTCTATGTCCTGGATGCATCTAGACTGATAAAACCCGACGCGAACATCGACGAAGTATTCGAAAGGAAATGGGCGAAGAACATGAACCGCGGCTTCCAGTACGGCGAAGGATTCAGGGCGAAGAAAACAGCGGCGCGCCCTAGCCCACCCTCACCCATGTAACCTGCTTGTCAGAGTGGCAGACGAACCCCTCGTATTTACGTCCCTTCTCATCAATTACGAGTTCGGTCTTCATCATCGGCTTCCCGCATTCGTTGCATTTCTGGTCCGACTCCTCCTGATTGATTTCGTCCCATCGCACCATGAAATATGTCAGCCACATCGGAGAGATTTTCGTCTTCAAACTTGCTTCAGAGTCTAGGAGGCAGGATCCGACCTAGGATGTGAATTCCTTCCTCTGGAACAGCCAGAGTCCGATGACGGCCATCACGGCGAAGTAGACCAGCAGGATCACCAGCCCCTCGGGTATGGTTGCGTTCCAGGTCGTAAGCCTGAACCTTGAACCCGGGCCCCCGGTGGAGACGGGCACGACGGTCTGATGCATCGGATAGGGGACCTGCAGCACATTTGAAACAATCCCGGCTCCGTACGTTATCGAGTACCACGGCTCTATTCCTACCACCGCAGAAGATACGGTGTCGATGACGCTGAAGACGAATAGCAGGAGTATCACGCTCATCAGAATCGAGATTGAGCTGCTCTTGAAGAGAGCGCTGAACGCGAAGGCGAGCGAAAGGACCGATATCAGATAGATCCAAGAAAAGGCGATCGACTGCAGGAACTGGTCCGGGATCGACCCCGGAAAATAATAGAGCCCGTTCCCGATCATTATGGCCGCGAAGACGCCCAGAATAATCGATGATGCAGCGAGCGCTGCGAGGTACTTGCCCACATATATCGCTGACCGCCGTATCGGATTTGGCACCAGGAAGTAACCGGTCCTATTCTGGAACTCCCCCGATATGGCATCCCCTCCGAAGAATGCCGCTGACAAAATGATTACGAAGCTGGCGAAGCTACCCCACCCGGCCCCGTAGAAGCCAAGGGCGCCGGCCAACCCGGTCCCCCCGACGAAGCTCGCCGGCCGATAGTAGGCGACCAGAACCGTAAGCAGGCCGGAGATTAGCAGTATGATCGCGAGCATGACGTAGAACCTGCGTGCGCGGAAGTAGTTCAGGAAGTTGTACCTCGTGATCGTGCCGATCTGGGTGAGTGTGCTGACCCTCGCGTGCGTCAGTTGGCTCTCCGTCATTTCCTACAGCGTCTCCTTGATTAGGCTGAGGTAGGCGTCTTCGAGCCCGGTCGTCGACTGAAATGTCTGGGCGCCCGCCTTCAGACCAGCTATCGCTTCGAACAGCTTCGCCTGCGTGATAACACCCGAGTTGAACTTTACTTCGATCGTCCTTTCGTTCAACCTCGAGAACGACACCACTCCTTCAATCTTCGATATTGCTGCCCCCGTCTCAAGGGCGACGGGGCCCGCGAAACCGACCTGCACCTCGCCCGTCCCTCCCGCGAACTTCGCTGTCACGTTGTCAATGGTGTCGTAGACAAGCAACTTGCCATGGTCGATGAGTGCCACCTCCTGGCACACTTCGGTGACCTCCGCCAACAGGTGGGAGCTCATGAACACGAGTCTGTTCCCCAGTGACCTCACTATATCTCTCACTTCGCTCATTCCCCTAGGATCAAGCCCCGTGGAGGGCTCGTCAAGGATGATGACCTGAGGGTCGCTCAGGAGGGTGGATGCGACATTCACACGCTGTTTCATTCCTTTGGAAAAGCTCCCCACTTTCTTGTTCTCCCATTCCTGCATCTTCACGTTTGCCAGGGCCTCGTCGATCCTCTTGTTCCGCTCCTCCGAGTCGACCCCCCTGATCTCACAGAGCATCGTGAGCGCTTCTTTGGGTGTGAGGGCGGGATAGATCTCCGGCGTCTCAATGAGAGTTGCGCACGACGCCAGTGCCGCCTTCTTGTCCTTTCTGATGTCGACCCCGTTTATGAGGGCGCTCCCGCTCGTCGCCGCGATGAGATCCGTGAACATCTTCATTGTAGTCGTCTTGCCAGCGCCGTTCGGCCCCAGGAAACCTACGCACTTCGACCCCTGAATCTTCAGGTTCAGGTCGCTTACTGCGGTAAAGCTCCCGAACTTCTTTGTTAGGCTGATAGCTTCAAGTGATGGCGCCATTTCTTACACGACTTACCCGACGGGGTAATTGTGAGGCCACCTTCGATGTGGCTATAAGGCCTACTGTCCAGAACTTAACGGGACCCGGTTCAGAGGCTGGCTCTAGCTTTATCGCGTGCCTGCCGGGTAGGGGGTCGCAGGAAGATGCGAAAGACCAGAATCGTTTGCACCATCGGTCCCGCCAGCAGCTCCCCCGTGATAGTTCGACGGCTGGTCCCTCACGTTGACGTCTTCAGGATCAACTTCTCCCACGGCGATAGGGCGAGTCACCTCAAGGAGATTGAGACAATTCGAAGTGAGGCAAGGCGCGGATGCAGGACCATCGCGATACTTCAGGACCTTCCGGGACCCAAGATAAGGGTCGGCAGGATAGCGGGGGGAGCTGTGAATCTGCAGGGCGGGTCGCAAGTGGTCCTAACGTCAGCGGGGGTCGAAGGGAGCGCCTCTCTCCTCCCCGTAGGAAATCCAGACCTTCTAGGGTCAATAGGGAGGGGGGACTTCCTTTACCTCGCCGACGGCATAATCCGCCTGAGGGTGGACGGTCCAGTGACAGCGGGAGTCCGTTGCACCGTTCTTTCGGGAGGGGTCATCAGCTCGGGGAAGGGGGTGAACGCCCCCGGCGTGAAGCTGAAGGTTGAGTATCCCACGACTAACGATGTCAAGCACCTGAGACTTGGTCTTCGCCTGGGGGTCGACTATGTGGCCCTGTCCTTCCTCCGGGCTCCCTCTGACGTCAGGGCGGTCAGGAAGCTGATCCCTCCTGGAGGGCCAAGGCTCATCGCAAAGATAGAGAAGAAGGAGGCGGTCCAGAATCTCCAGGGAATCCTAGACGAGTCTGACGGTGCCATGGTCGCAAGAGGGGATTTGGGTATAGAGGTACCTATCGAGACGGTGCCTGCCATCCAGAAGGAGATAATCCAGAGGTGCAACGGGGCAGGGAAGCCGGTCATAGTAGCCACCCAGATGCTCCTTAGCATGGTCAATTCTCCTGTGCCCACCAGGGCAGAGGTGACAGACGTGTCGACTGCAATCCTAGACGGCACGGACGCTGTGATGCTTTCAGAGGAGACAACCATAGGAAAGTATCCGGTGGAGGCTGTCAGGATGCTCGACAGAATAGCGCGTTCCACGGAGAAGTCCTTCCAGTCGTACGCCCACGCGCCGCCAGGGACCGAGACGCGCGACACCGCGTCAGCCATCGCTCGAGCAGCCTGCAGTCTCGCTGATTATGTGGGGGCCAAGGCAATCGTCGCCCCCACCGGGACGGGAGCCACGGCGCGGCGGGTGTCCACCTACCGTCCCCGTCATCCAATAGTGGCCCTTTGCACGGACAAGCGCGTGGCGCGCGAGCTGAAGCTGTACTGGGGAGTCATCCCCACACTCTCGAGGAAGGCGAAGACCATCGATTGGTTGTTCGAGCGTGCGGATGCGGCAGCGGAGGAGCTCGGGCTCGCGAAGAAAGGGGACCGCATCGTGGTCACGTCCGGGACGCCCGGAATGAAGGGGACGACGAACCTCATCAAGGTATCAGTTGTGGGAAGCAGGGCCTAGCCATCTACGAAGTCCATGAGCGTTGGATTACGAACGCGTTTCCTCTGTGCCCTGTCGGTCTCCTTCACCAACTGCTTCATCCTTGTCTCCTTCAATAGCGTGGTGTAGTAATAGGGCTCATCTACGGTGCCTTCGGCCAGCAGAATCACGACCCTTCCCTCGGTCGTGCGCCCCGTCCTGCCGCGCCTCTGGATGTACCTGATTTCCGAGGGTACAGCTTCGTAGAAGACGACAAGGTCGACGTCGGGAACGTGAAGCCCCTCCTCTCCTATGCTGCTACTCACGAGGACCTTGAACTCACCCCTGCGAAACAGGTCGAGAGTCTGTGTCTGGAGCTGTTGGTCCATGCCCCTGCTCCCCTCCCTGTCCGACTGCCCCACGAACCTCCTGGCGCTCAGGCCTTGCATTTCGAGCGCTTTCACAATATCCTCGATGGTGTCCCTGTACTGGGTGAAGACTATGACCTTCGAGTCAGGCTTCCTCAGAAGTTGATGTTTCACAACATCAAGCATGACCGATACCTTGGGGTGGGGGATTGACGCGATTCTTGTGGCTTCTTCCTCCATCTTGAGCCACTTCGGGTCGCGGACAAGGGACGAGATTGCTTTCCCCTTGTCCGACTTGTCGCGCATCTTCTGGAGATACCTCAGAAGGGGCGGCGCCCCCTGGGTCTCCACCATCTCCAGTGCGTGCAGGATTGCTACCGCCTGGGCCTGGTTGATTATGGCTCCGAATATGTACCCCTTCTGTCCTCCGCTCGCCTGGGCGGACTTCAGTCTCGCAGAGATGGCTATCCTGGCTTCCAGGAGCGCCTTCTTGGAGACCTTGCTGCTCCTGAGGAAGCCGCCGCTCAGCAGCTTCTTCACCCTGTCGTTGTAGAGTTCCCTGAGCCTCAGTGTGGTCTCGTAGTACTCGTCTGGCACCCGAACCTTGATTGTCTCTATGTTCGTCTTCTCCACGTAGCCCTGGACGTCATCGCTCTCTTCGCTACGCGCCTCGACCGTTTCGACGAACAGGTTCCTCTTTATTTCGTTGATCTTCTCCTTAGATGCGCCCGGCGAAGCAGTCAATCCCATTATCCTTGGTCTGAGAGCGGTGTCTCTGTATGCGGTGGCGAGTTTCGTATACGTGTAGTCCTTCACGCTCCTGTGGGCTTCGTCAAAAACGGCGAGCACAACGTCCTGGAGTGAGACCCGGCCGTGGCGAACGTCGTTGTACACCGTCTGGGGGGTCGCGAATATTACAGTCGACTTCATCCAGAGGAGCTCTCTTTCTCCGGGGTCCACTGTCCCCGTCAGGGCGACCATCGACCCCGCCGGGAGCCTCAGCCCCGCCTCGAAAGCCCTCAGGTGCTGAAGGACAAGGGGCCTGGTCGGGGCGAGGACCATCACCTTCGACCCGGGGTGCTTCTCAAGCATCTGCGCCGCAACCATGATGGCGATTATCGTCTTGCCAAGGCCCGTAGGAAGGACCACGAGGGTGTTGGATGACGCAGCCACCTCGGCGATGCGCTTCTGGTACTCCCTGGCCTGGAATTCGGCAGACAGCAAGATGCAACTCCAGCGCTTGATTTGACTAAAAGCCTTGCTTCGGAGCCCGTCCGAGTCGCTTAAACGGAGGCCCTAAGGCGCCGAAGGAGGCGTCCAAATTGCGAGCACGCCAGAAGAAGCGGCAACAGACGCGGAGGATTACGATCATCGTGACAGTGGTTATCATCGCTGTTTCGATAGCCGTCGGAATCTACTTCGTTTCGACGGCGAACCAGGGCACTGCACTCGACAAATACGACGGAGTGCAAGTCTCAACCCAGGACATGACCTCCCTGCAATCGGTGAGCGACCAGCCCTATGGTCCCGCTGCCACCACCGCCATGCAGTCAGAAGTCGACAACTATGGAGGGGCTCAGTTCATTTCGAACGGCAAGCCCGTGCTGGTGTACGTTGGTGCCGAATTCTGTCCCTACTGCGCTGTCGAGCGCTGGGCTCTGATAATGGCCCTGGAACGCTTCGGCAACTTCACCAACCTCCATTACACCACCTCAGCCAACGACGAGGGGGACTACGCCACCTTCACATTCGTCGGGAGCTCCTACACCAGCAACTACATCGCTTTCAGACCGTACGAGGACGAGGACAGGTCAGAAAATGCGTTGCAGGCGGTGCCCGCCAACTACTCCGCGGTGTGGTCGAGTTTCGGAAGCGGTTTTCCTTTCCTTGATTTCGAAAACACGTACGTCATCAAGGCGTCGGTGTTGCCCTTCCCGGACATAATAGGGGGCAAGAATTGGACCGCCATCCTCAGCGACATATCTACCTCAGACAGCGTGGGCCTTCAGATAAGGGAAGCAGCGAACCTGATAACGGGAGTCATTTGCCAGATCACGCAGGGCTCCCCCGCGGCCGTCTGCAGCGCTTCCCCTATCACAACATCGACCTCGTCCATCTCGGGCCCCACCGAGGCGGGACTCACCGCCAGCCCCATCCCGTCATCTCCATACGTCGTCTCTGCAACCACTTCAACGCCTTCTGCCAAACGGTTTGGCTAGGTTCTCGGATTGTTCACATCAGCGAAGGCTGACCTAGCCGGAGGAGAGACAGCCCGGCGCAGGAGATCAGATTGAGAATCTCCAAACTCAAGCTCTTCATCCTGCTTGTGATGTCAGCCGTCGGGATCTGGGCATCCGCCACTGTACTAATCATCTTCTACACCCTGAACCACCAACTTCCTTTTTGTCCCACCGGAACCTACAATATCCTGGGCCTCCACATCCACCTCGACTGCGGGGAGGTGTTGTCAAGCTCCTACAGCGTGGTTTTCGGCATACCGTTGGAGCTCGCCGCTCTGGTGTACTTCCTGGTAAATGTCAGCATGGTGTTCGTCATTGCCCTTGCGTCTGATCGCGCCGCTAGGCTAACGGTCAATCTGCTCTTCGTATGGCGGTTCCTCGGGGTGGCCCTGGTCCCATATCTGATTTTCGTGGAGCTGTTTCTTCTTCACGCCATTTGCGTCTACTGCACCATCATGCATGCGGCCATACTGATCGACTTCGCTGTGATTTCCTACCTCCTGTTCTTCGGGAAGAACTCGCTGTTCGAGGAAGACTTGGGACCTAGCCCAACTGCAGGCGACCCGCCGGCGTCAGCGCCAGCGGTCCTCGTCTGAGTAAAGTACGCCTCAAGCGAAGGCTGTCCTAGAATGCCAAGGGCCATACCATTCTGCAGAACAGTACGACTTACCATGTTCTCCCTTCGCCGACTCGGCGCTTCGCGGGACTCCTGTTGCAATCCCGCAAGTCCCCCACCTTTCTCCGCGAGTTCGTGCCTCAACTCGATGGCGTTTTCCTCAAGTATCGCAATCAGCCGTCTGAGTTGTGCGCGTCCGCTCGCGTTCCATTCCACATGCCCCTCCCGTCGATGGGCGAGCTTGTATTTCAAACCCGTCATAGAAGTGGTATATTCATTGGCGTTGAGCTTCCGAACGTTCTGGTGCGCAAGTATGTACCAGTGATACTCCGTCCCCGTGGGGGCCCCTGACCCTTCGGGAGCATCCCATTTCCTCCGCTTCTTCACTTTGTAGGTGAATCGCCATTCATCAGGGGAGACCTTCGTCTCTTCCCATTCCCCCTGACCATAGTACCAGCTATGGGTACCTCCAACTCTCATTCCAGTATATTTCCTCCCCTCGAATTCCTTGACTGAGTCATAGCTTGGGACAGTGTCTTTCACAAGCCATCCACCGCATGGTGGCTGAAGGTCGAGGGTGGGATTTAAGGGGGGACGAAAACCGATGGGACGAGTCGACGGGGGGAGACCGAAACTATCGGCAACCGTCAGACTGTTTTCAAGACTTTGGCTGGCGCGCTACTGCTCCTACGCATGCAATACGAGAGGCCACGGGAACCTCTAACGTCTAGGGATTGTAGGCCGGGCAGTCACAAGCATCAACCGACTCGAGTTGCTGCAGCCCTCCGTGGTAGAACCCACACCCCAACCACTTCGACCCAAGAGCCTTGCGTACTCGGAAGCCGAAAGGATGGTGACCCACGGCTCCGTTCGGCCCGTCAAACGGCGGGCGTTAACCGTACTTACTGTTTGGCTCAGGTCCTCTCTCTGGCGACGCAGGGCCAGGCTGGCAGCTAGGGTGCTGCGGGGGGAGGCGATGGACCTCAGCCCTATTAGTAACCGAGAGATTGCTCCCTGGTCAAGATAGGCCAGCAACCCCTCGCATACAAACAGGGTATGCTGGCTGGCGGAGTGCCCAGAATCATACAGCAACTTGGCCGTGTCGTCCTGGCGGAAATCGACGGGAATCAATGTCAAATTATCCATGTTGGCACCCATCTTCCGCAGCCGTCTCGCCTTGTCTGCCTGCGTCGTTGCCTGGTCCAATTCGAAGAACCTCACCCCTGGAGCGCGGAACCGCAGCGCCCTGTCATCGTAGCCTGCGCCGCATATCACTATCTGGTCCAGACCTGTTGCTACTGCCATCAGCACCTGTTCGTCGAAGAAACGAGTCCGGGCCGTAATCCCCGACCATCGAAGCGCTGCCCGCGCTGGCCGCATGCCCGAGCAGAGTTTTCGCTGGGCTTCGGGGTCACCAAGAGACGTACTCGGTCGATCAAGCTCGGCTCGCATCAGAGCAACTATCTGGCTCGTTCTCGAAGGCTCCAAGTATTCCGGTCCGGTCTCCAGAGTTTCCGTAATCAGCCTTTCTCGGCTTTTCGCAGCTGCGATTGGGTTCCATACCGGAAATCCTCAATTCCCTACTTTGAACTCATCTAGAATTGTATCGGGAGAGAAGAGTGGGATAGAAAGCTTAGTATCATGGGCCACGCAAGTAGACGTTGTAATGAGCGGTGTGAAGGAGTTACTCAGAGCCAAGGAGCTTTGGCCCTTACTCGTCGTGTACCTCATAGCGATTACAGCCGTTGTAGTTCTCGGAGCGGATGTGGCCACGTCTTCAGGGGGGAATGGCACCATCGTGAGCGTGAGCGCAGGTACCCGGAGCGGTAATCTGACCAGTTTTGCCGGTGCTATTTCAACGCCAAACGGAGACTTCAACTACATTATGTCGTGCACCCAGCTTAGCGTGGGGGACCAGGTCCACTACGAGCACGATTTCATTGAAGGATACCAACTGGTTGGCGCCCTCCCTGACAATTGCACAACCACATGATCCCGGTCGTGCCAGCCTAGAGTCTCGCCGATACTGGAGAATCGTTCCATCGTCTACCGACCTCCCTTAGCCAGACGTGGCTCGATCAGTACTTTTCGAAGCAGGAGATGTGCATTGCACCTATGTCAGAGAGCAGGTCAGAAGTGCCAGATCCTGACGTAATCGCCACAGGGTCTCCCTGATTTACGGTAGCTCCGTCCGCTAATTTTAGTCTTTCATCTTACCTTCCTGAAGGAGATCTATCTGTTTCTGTCTGACCTCTTTGAAGAGATTGCACCAGTCCCGTCCGGAGATGATTAGTTCGTAGGCTTTCATCTTGGGCTCAACACACATCCCTCTCTCGAGGAGGTCAGCGTTCAGTGGATCGTTCGGCCTGAACCAGACACAGCACAGACAGTTCTCTGACTGCCAGGTTATCCTCCTCAGGCCACTCTGTGGCTGCTGTTCCGTACTGGACATGGGCACGGATTGGAGGGACGTGACAATTAAGCATGACTGGCCAAACTAGACTCGACGCTTCTTCAACGAGGCTCTCATGAAAGGGCTCCTCCGGGCTGTCGGAAGGCTGACGTCTTCAGAGTCTTTTTAGAGGAGGAGCGTACCCCAGATGTGACCATTGTCCTCTGACAGATCGGACCAGAGATTCCCACGATGGACCCTACCACCGAGAAGGGAAATCTCTCCTGAAAGCCTGCACATTTCTTCGTTTGTTATTGTGAAGAAGATGCCAGCGGAGACCAGCAAAGAAGGCGAACCTCCAATCCTGCTGCTTAGGGCCGGCGATCGGCACCCGCTCAGCTTCAGGCGGGGGAAGCTCCTCCTCCCGGCAACCATCCTGTCGTATGGTGAACAGCCTCGAGCGGCGGCTCGCAGAATCCTCCAAGAGCAGCTTGGGAATCCCGATGGCCTGGGAGGTCCTGAGTTCCTGAAGCTACTGTCGTACGTCGGGGCGCACTGGGACATCGTCATACTTTTTCAGACGCGGTTTGACGGAGAAGGTTTGATTCAGCCGAAGGAACCATTTGTCCAGGGGGCATTCTATGATATCGACGCCCTGCCGCGGAAAGATATGGCTGAAGACCATCTGGAAATCTTAGACTCCATGTTGAATCCGTCGGACGACGCCGCCGTCTAAGCACCGCCAAGGCGCCTTAACCCGAGGGGCGACGTCCGCACAGCCAAGGTTATCCCATCCTGGGCCATGGTGAGCAGCGCGTCGATTGGATGCTGCCCCGCAGAAGAATAAATCAGCGGGTCCCGGGGGCGCAAACAATGATTTCGAAGCTCCTTACCGTAGCGGT